>CAYRVH010000055.1:0-5338 GCA_964427855.1 uncultured Syntrophaceae bacterium | reverse complement strand
GGAAGGCTTTTTAGTACCGCCGTATAAGCATTGAAGCCTCAGGAGTAATATGGCATTATGATGTCTGGGAGACACGCCATCGAATACCAGGAGAGAATGGCCATGGAAAACATCACGAACGTTCTTTACAGCCTCCTGCCTCTCATCGTCATAATCTTTCTTTCGTGGCTGTTCAGCCAGATGGGCGCAAAGGCAAAGAAGAGGACGGAGACCACCGAGAAGGGGTCGCCGTCTCTCGCCGGCGACCAGATTATGGACATTCTGCTGGGCAAAGGATCCACAAACAAGGAGCCGGCGCCGCAACCAACTGAAAGCCCCGGGGGAAGCCCAAGCATGACCGTGGAGTCGTGGGACGTGCAGAGGCCGGTTTCCACGTCAGCCCCCACACCTAAACCTATTACTCCAAAGTGGTGGGGCGCTTGAGAGCGGAGTCGTGGAATCGTAGAATCATGGGGACCTGCCTTAAGAACCAAAGAACGCTCAATGGTTGCATGCGTGTGGTCCTCGTCTTCTTTATGCTCCTTGTTGCGCCAATTTCCCTCTGCGGGGGTGCGAGGGGAGAACCAACTGATCAGTCTCAATCGGGATCTCACGGCGCGTTTTCTTGGGAAATGCCCGGACGGGTATCTATATTTGATCTCCAGTTTGGGCCTGCCTTGTATAAGAATGGTGAACTCGTGTTCCAAGGAGACAAGAGATCCATTCGAGTAGATCAATTTCCTGACCGACTCACCCTTGCCGTACGGTTTTCGTATCATTCTTCTCAATCGGAAGTCCCTTTGAAATTCATGATCAGATTGCCGGACACAAGGCAATATGAAGAAACGGTGAGGCTTCCAAGCCGCTCTGGTCATTATATGTATCACTTCACCATTCATAATCCTCGCGATTTCTTAGGTACGGGGTACATTTATCTTTACTATGGTTTCAGCATTGTGGACGTGCTGGATTTCAACATATATGTCGGTCGTGAGTGAATGACGTGGATTTCTTTGCCCTCTCGACCATTGGGCGGGTCATCGAAAAAAAAGAGGCTTGACACACTGATTTACGAACGAGGCTTGGCGAGGTCGCGTCAACACGCGGCTGCACTGATAATGGCTGGCAAGGTGTTCGTGAATGGCGCCAAGGTAGAGAAGGCCGGCACGCAAGTCAGCGTTGACGCATCGCTAGGCGTCGCAGAAGAGATGTCATACGTCAGCCGCGGGGGCCTCAAACTTGCCGGCGCCCTTGAACATTTTGCCATCGATCCCCAGGGCCTCGTGATTTTGGATGCGGGAGCTTCCACCGGGGGATTTACTCATTGCCTGTTGGAAAAAGGCGCTCGGCAAGTTGTTTGCGTGGATGTAGGCTACGGTCAAATGGACTGGCAGCTACGCAACGATCCGAGAGTTCTGCTCATGGAACACACGAACGTCCGGTATCTACAGCGGGAGATGGTGCCTGCTGCTTTGGACGCTGCTGTGGCCGATCTTTCGTTTATTTCGCTGAAGCTTGTGTTCCCGGTCATCCGGAGTTTGCTGCGCCCCGATTCGTGGTTTCTGCCATTAGTAAAACCCCAGTTTGAGGTCGGCAAGGCAAACGTCGGAAAAGGCGGCGTCGTGCGCAACCTGGAACACATAGCCCGCGCCCTGGAAGACGTGAAAGACGCCGCGGTGAAGGCGGGTTTCGTAGTAAGGGGAGAGGTGGAAAGTTCGATTCGAGGTCCCAAGGGTAACAGGGAGTTTTTTCTTTATTTGATTTCGTATTGAGATAGTTTGGGCTGACAATGTCGGCCCCTGGATGCTGAAGCCTTTGTCTTGACTTGAAAGGCAAAATATGGGTTTCATGACGCACGCGAGGGTTGTCGCCGGCCAGTAATCCATAGAAAGGGTGAGGTATGTCGTTTCCGGACCTTGAAACTCAGATAAAACATATTATGAGGGGAGTCGAAGAGATCATCAACGAAGACGAAATGAGGTTCCGCATTTCTCGCAGTATCGCTACGGGCGTTCCCCTACGAATCAAACTCGGAGTTGATCCCACCGCATCGGATATACACTTAGGCCATATGGTGACCATTCGCAAACTGAAACACTTTCAAGACATGGGGCATACCGCTATCTTTCTCGTCGGAGACTTTACCGCGCGAATAGGCGACCCAACAGAGCGATCCGAAGCCCGCGTCAGACTGACCAAGGAACAGGTATGGGAACATGCGAAGACCTACAAACAGCAGGTCTTCAAAATCCTGGACGAATCAAAGACCGAAATAAGGAGCAATGGGGAATGGTTTGACGCCATGTCCTTTGCCGACTGTCTCGATCTCGCTTATCGCTCCACCGTCGCTCGAATGCTCGAACGAAACGATTTCGAGAAAAGGTATAGAGAAGGAAGCCCTATCTCGATCACGGAATTTCTGTATCCTCTTATGCAAGGATACGATTCGGTGGCCTTGCAATGCAATGTGGAACTCGGTGGAACTGATCAGAAGTTCAACCTCCTGGCCGGCCGCGATCTGCAAATTCAGTTTGGGCAAGAACCGCAAGTAGTAATCATGACGCCCCTGATCGAGGGACTCGATGGATCTAAGAAGATGAGCAAAACCGAACGAAATTACATCGCGGTCGATGATCCCCCTGAAGACATGTTTGGGAAAACCATGTCTATACAGGATTTCCTCATCCCAAAGTATTTTATCCTCTTGACGAACGTCGATGAGTCTCTCGTAGAGCAGTATCGCAGGGCGCTGGAATCCGCGGAATTGCATCAAGATCCCAACGACCCTTTTCACCCCATGCAAATTAAGAAGGCGCTGGCTCGCGGCATCGTTACGGAATATCATGATCACAACGCCGCGAGACGTGCTGAGGCGCATTTCGAGAAGGTCGTGCAGCGCAAAGAAATTCCCGAAGAAATTCCTGTGCGTACGATGAAAGCCGCTCAGATGCAAATCTACGAAATCGCTGCAGCATGCGCGGGCATCTCAAAAGCAGAGGCAAGGCGTCTTGTGAACCAGGGTGCCGTCAAATTGAATGGAGAAAAAATTTCTGATCCGGCGACGGTGATTACCCTAGGTTGTGACGAACAGACTCTGCAAGTAGGCAAACGCCGGTTCTTTAAGGTCACGGCAGCGGGGTGACCTCGCTTCGCCATGACAGGATGCCCTATTCCTACGCGAACATGTCCAAAAAGGTTCACATGGTTATGAGAAAAAAATGTGCGGAAATGTCTGTATCCTCTCGGGACCTTATGGTATATCTAGTAACGACTTTTTGCACGATGGAATGGGGGTATTTCCGTGGACGACGAAACTAAACTGGCGAAACCAATAGCGGTGGAGTTGGATGCAGAACCCGATGCGCACTGGTGGCCGAACGGAAAAGACTTCGACGGCTGGTTAACGGATGATACAGACGCAGAAGTCATCGTAGATGAAGCGTTGATGGCGCCGCTGCCCACAGAGGCCGATTATCTCAAGCAGCGTCTGGAGTGGATCAAGGAAAGTCATGAGCTGTTGAAGCAATTCACTCCAAGAGAATTGAAAGCCCTGGTGACGCTTAAGCGGAATACTTCTCCCAAGGCATGGACATTGAGGGAGGATCTCTTGGTGCTGACAATGTCCGCCAGCAACAAGGAAATAGCCGATCAACTGAAGGACAGGAATAAGGAGGCGGTGAAAAAACGCCTCCAATTGCTCAAATCCAAGGGTTTGTCCAAGAGGCAAGTGGAATCGGATTCCGAAGCTGCTGAAGACTGAAGCTGCCTGCTATTTCAACATGCATGGAAAAAAGTTTGGACATACCGTGACAACAAGGTTAAGATAGATATGTCGGGACGTGGCTCAGCCTGGTAGAGCACTGCATTCGGGATGCAGGGGTCGCTGGTTCAAATCCAGTCGTCCCGACCAGAAGCAGCCTGCACGCAGCTCTCCTTTTGCAATCTGCGGCCTTCTCTGGCCTACGAGGTATTTTTCCTGATTTATTTGGGTACTAGCGCCCTTCTGGTCTTCGCGGCACGACTTAGGACGCATCTTTGAATGAAGAAAACCGGTCCTTTCAACTGCCTAAGCGACGTTTCTGGCGTTGTGGTAGGCCATTATACGTCACTACAAGCGGCAAGCGGGGTCACCGTGGTTCTCTACCCAGCCGGCGCAGTCTGCGGAGTTGATGTACGGGGTTCTGCGCCGGGCACAAGGGAAACAGACCTCTTGGACCCGGTGAATCTCGTCGAAAAAGTGCAAGGAATCGTCCTTAGCGGCGGCTCGGTGTACGGCTTGTCGGCCGCTGACGGGGTGGTCACCTGGCTTGCAGAAAAGGGATATGGCTTTGAACTCACTGGAGGACACGTTGCGCCCATAGTACCTGCGGCTACCTTGTTTGACTTGGGCCGCGGCGTTGACTACGTTCCTCCCATCGAATCTGACTGGGGATATCAGGCGTGCGAGTCTGCCTCGAATGGCCCGATCCAGCTTGGCTGCGTAGGAGCGGGAACCGGCGCGGTTTCCGGCGCTATAAAAGGCGGCGTTGGCTCGGCAAGCGAGGCGCTGTCGTCGGGTATCGTGGTCGCTGCCTTGATTGCCGTTAATTCTTTGGGTTCTACGATAAATCCCCTGACCGGAACCCTGTGGGAAGCGCAGCTGGAAATTGACGGGGAATTTGGCTGGGCAATTCATCGCAAAGTGAGATTGCCTGCAGGCGAGGTGGTCCTCGCCCCTTCCAACACCACCATCGGTGTCATAGCCGTAAGCGCCTCCCTCACAAAGGCCCAATGCCGAAAAGTCGCTCAAATGGCTCACGACGGGCTCTCGCGGGCGATACGGCCGGCCCACACCATGTTCGACGGCGACACAATATTTTGCATATCAACGGGACAGCATGCCTTGAACCCGGCGAAAGGATTTTTTCCAATTCCCGCGGCCATGGCGCTGAATGAAATTGGGGCTGCGGCCGCTGATTGCGTCGCCAGAGCTATCGTGCGGGCCATTGTAGAGGCGCATTCTATGGGGGAAATCTTGGCGTTAAGAGATTTGGAGCTGCTGTAGCCTCACTTCAGCGCATTCTTAATGATTATGCTGTTATTTCAGTCTGTCAGTTTCTTTCAGGGCGCTGCATTGCCTCTGATTGTGCGGTCTGTGCTCTTATGGGTGGTATGCTCTGTCGGGGTATGGCCGGGCGACGATAGAGTTTCCGGTGGTGGGGGTCTGCGGCGCGAGATTTCCGTACTCTCCCAGTACGCCACCATATAGGAATTCTCAAAATTAATCACGAATTTGCTCCGTGTACCCTCATTGCGTCATCCTCACGAAAGTGGGGATCCACAAGGAGTTTCTTGGATTCCTATTTTCATAAGAATGACA
>CAYRVH010000054.1:7574-21868 GCA_964427855.1 uncultured Syntrophaceae bacterium | reverse complement strand
GGGGCCGAGGCGACGCCTGACGTCGTTTTATCGTCAGTGACCGGCGATTACCTGCCAGTCATCGGTAACAATGCGCTCACCATAGGGCCTCGTTTGCAATGGCTGCTTTTAACCGAGAATTTTAAGCTCACCAATACGACCACGAACGTTACAGGCAACGACACAAAATCGAAGTCCATGTATGGCTTCGGATTCGCCGGCAAAATTGATTTCAGCAGACTTGCCGGGGGAGGCGGGGGCGTCATCGACCCGTATCTCAAGTTCGCTGCAGCTATCGGGCAAGGCGCCGACGTCAGATATTTCTCTTATGAGGTATTCGTCAGTATCTTCAAAGGCGATGGCATCTACGACACCACCGGATCGGGATTCTGGAGATTTCCGCGACTCGGCGTGGGGGTTGATATAGGATGGGTGCATTATGGCTTTGCCTCCTTCGGAAAAGAAGACGAACCGATTGTGCCGCCGCCTCCGCCTGGGTCAATTATTCGATCGCAGAATATGAACTACCATTTGGATATCCCGTTTGTGAGAGGTTCGGTGACCTTCTAACCTAACCTGAAAACAAGACTTAGCGAGAGCAAACGATAAGCCCTCTGGCTGCGCAGCAGAGGGCTTATCCCATTTTGGGAACCCCTTTACTACAACCAGCCCTGAAGACTTTTGAATTCACCCTCTTGGATGGCACCGTGTGTGAAGCCGCTTGAGCCGCTTCTGTGCGACATGCGTGTAGATCTCCGTGGTTGCGATGTCAGAATGGCCCAGCATGATCTGAACTGACCGGAGGTCTGCGTCATTTTGCACGAGATGTGTGGCAAAGGAATGGCGCAGCGTATGCGGTGAGAGATGTTTGTGAATTCCCGCGGCCAAAGCGGTTTTCTTGATGATCTTCCAAAAGGCCTGGCGCGTCATCGCGCCCCCCCGGCGTGTGACAAAGACAGCATAAGAAGACCTCATCCCTAGAAGCCTAGGCCTCACTTCTTCGAGGTACTTCCGCAGCGCCTTCGAAGCAGGAACCCCCATGGGTACGATACGCTCCTTCAAGCCTTTCCCCACCACCGTGACGCATCCCATTTCCAAATCGATGTTGCTCATCCGGAGATTGACTAACTCGGAGACCCGCAGTCCCGTGGCGTAGCATAATTCCAGCATGGCGTGATCCCTCATACCCTCTAGGGTCGAGACGTCCACCGAGAAGAGCAATCTTTCGACCTCGCCTTGGTGAAGATACTCAGGGACGCTTTTCGTCACGTGGGGGAGGTTTATGTGGTCTGCAGGATTAGTCTCGACGAGCCGCTGTTCGGTCAAAAATGAGAAAAAGCTCTTCAGACAGGAGATCTTTCTTGCACGAGTGCGAGGGGAGAAATTGCGCTTGTCAAGCTCTGCGAGATACAAGGCGAGCTCCGCGCGAGTGAGATGGGCTGGCGAGCGTGTTGCCGTCCCCCTCAAGTATAGAGAAAAGCCCCTCAAATCAGAAGCGTAAGAGGCGATGGTCAAGCGGGAAAGGCCTTTGTCCACCAGGAGGTAGTTCAGAAAGCTCTTTACATACGAGTCCATATGCGGCGATGCGTCGTCCATTTTCGACGCTGAGTGGCGTGCTGATTCGCGAGCGTTGGCCTGTGTCATGAGACGTTCAACCTTGCGGATTGAAGTAAGCCTCTTCCATCCAACTGAGGTGGGAGCGAAGCTCTTTGTGAATGAAATCAAGCTGGTCGAAGTCCACAATCTTAGACCCGCTCGGACCATGAACGTAGAATATGTCTGCAACTTGGTCTATTTCTGTAGTAATCTTCGTGAGGATGATGTTGAGGTCGAGCGCGGAAAGCTTTCTGGTGATATCGTACAAAAGTCCTGGTCTGTCATGCGCATAGACCTCGATAATGGTGGCGCGGTCGCTGGCAGCGTTGTCTATTTCGACACGCACTGGAAAGCGCGGCCGGGTTGTGCCCAGCAATGGTACGGGTTTTTGCCTATTTTGTTTTACGAGGTCATCAACATCGAGTCTATCCCCGAGCACCTCTTTGAGATCGTCAAGAAAATGTTGCCACCGTTCGGGGTCGTCCAAAGGGCCTTCCGGGATGGCGTTCACGTGATAGGTGCCCACGGTAATATCACCGATAGAATGCGTCCATGCACCGAGGATGTTTATCCTGTTGGCCGCCAGGGTGCCCGAGATGCGGAAAAAGAGCCCCTGTCTGTCGCGAGTAATTACAGTGATTGAACTATAACCGGGCCTATAGTGATCTACCTTTCTCGCGATAACATCGTCCGAGTCAAGAGATGTCTTGTTATGCGATGCCAAGAAGGACTGCAGATCCACAAAGTGTTCCGCGATGACTCCCGGATAGAAATCCAGAAAATAACGAGAGCTCGCTTGGCTCAGAAAAGTCTCCAAGATCGGTCCATGGTACTGTATGGGCATCAATTGACGCACGACCGCCCTGATTTCATCTACCCACTCGCCAAGCTCCTCGCCTTCGGCACCTTCTCCCTGTATGACGTCCAATGTGCGAAAATAAAGCTCTTCCAGCAGCATTCTTCTCCAGGAATTGAAGGCCGTCGGTCCCACGCCGCGCAGATCGGCGTGCGTCAACAAGAAAAGTAAATCCAGCCGCCTTTTCTGCATGACATTCTCTGCAAATCTGTGGATAAGCGCTGCGTCATGGAGATCCTTCTTAAAAGCCAGATGAGTCATGGCCAAATGGTTTCGAATAAGAAAACACACCTCTTCTGCGCATGCAGGCGACACGCCCAATCGTTCAAGAACAGGGAGCGCAATACCCTCTCCCTTCACTTCGTGACCCGGTCCTCGACCCTTGGCGATGTCGTGGAACAGCGCGGCGAGGTAAAGAGATTCCGTTTCGTCCAGCCTCCCGAAAATCGTCCCAAGAAGCTGGTCATCAGGATCAAGGCTTGACCGCGCAAAGCGATCAATGTGTTCCAAAACCGCGACGGTATGGAGATCCACAGTGTATTGATGATATACATCGTGCTGCGGTAAAAATCTTATCCAGGCAAATTCAGGAATAAAATGCTCCAGGAAACCGATCTTCATCATCGAATTCACTGCTCGAGCCACTGACCCCTTGGTCCGAAATATGTCGAGAAAGGCCTGATTGATGAGAGGATCCCTGATAAATTGGTCATCGATGAGCCAGAGCTTGCTTTTAATCAGATCAACGACGCGGATGTCGAGATCGCAGCCGGTGTCCGCCACTCGGCGGAATGCGAGAACAAGTTCCTTGGGGTCTGAGGCAAAGCGATGGTGGTGATAGTGGTTGATGCCCCCAGCTCCCACGTAAAAGTGTTCGTCAAGCCTTAAACGCTTTACGTCTGGCGATACCGCCGGCCTGAGAAACAAACGAACCTTTGCTCGAATCATTCTGCCAAAGTAGTCGAGATTTGAGGCGTGCCGGTAATATTCGCCCATAAACGCCTCGACCGCACGTCTTTCGGGCGTGTCGGAGAAACCCATTTCCAGTGCGAGACTTGCCTGCGCGTCAAACTTGAGACGATCGTCCCTGCGTCCAGAGTAAAAATGCAAGCCGTTACGCAGCTTCGACAGGAAGGCTGCGTCTCGACGCACCTCTTCTACCTCTTGAGGCTTGCAGATGCCGGCCGCCGCGAGGTCTTCGAGCGTGGGGCAGCCAAATATGAGATTGCCGAGCCATGTGATGAGCTGAATGTATCGAAGGGAGCCAGGACCCTCCTTCAAATGGGGTTCGAGAAGATATATCGTCTGTCCAAATTTGCTGAAGGACTTGAGAATCTCTCTTTCAATGCTGAAATACAGCTCGAACGGGTCGGCATCATTTACCAACTTCTTGATTTGAATGAGTAATTCTCGTAAGAGCTCATGGGATCCCCATACGAGTCTCACATCGAGCATGGAGGTGAGCACGGCAAGGTCTTTTCGAGCCTCCATGCAGCACTCGGACACAGTTCGTACGGAATGGCCGAATTCTACCCGAGCATCCCACAAGAGGTACAGCAAGCTCCTGACGCCGCGATAGACTCCCTCCGGAGCATCATCCGACTTCAGGAACAATATATCGATATCTGAATAAGGACTCATCTCCCTGCGGCCGTATCCGCCCAATGCAACGAGAGCGACTCGATCCTGCCAATAACCAAGAAACTGATCTCCCAGTTGCCCTAGAATATCGTCATACACAGGATGCATCTGAAAACAGCCGAGGTCCGAGCGGCCGCTTTCTCGATAGGCGTCGATGGCTTCGCGTATTCTTTGAATGTGCGCCGAGCGATCATGGTCGGCAAAGATAAACTTCATATGAAACTCGCCACGCTTTTGCCGCTCTTGTATGCCTCGCAGTAAAGCAGGAACATCGGCCCAAGGCCCTTGTTCCTAGGAAGGCTTCTGATACCCGAGTGATGTGGTCAAAGAAGGACTGCCCGTCTTCTCCCTACTATGAAGGATATAGTTGAGCGCGCCTCTCGCTATCCCCTCTGCAATATCATTCAGCTTGCTTTCAGCCAATAGGTTTTTCCTGCCGTTCAGGCTCGTAAGGAATACACACTCGATAAGTATGGCCGGCATTTTGGCGCCGAGAAGCACATAAAAGGGGGCGGTCTTTACCCCACGGTCGCGGGCAGGATGATGTCGCCGCTTCAACGTTGACACGAGAGAGTTGTGAACCTCGTGCGCAAAGACTGCAGATTCGTTTTTTTTCCCCGTGACTACAAGGTCCACAAGGGTGGCTTGAAGGTCAGTCATTTTTGCCAGGGATATACCGTTTTCACGCGCAGCGACTCGCATAGCGCCCCTGGAATTGGCCGCGCTGAGATAGAAGGTTTCGACGCCCTCCGCACGAGCATCTGCATATGCATTTCCATGAACGGACAAGAAAAGGTCCGCGTTCAATGAGTTGGCCATCTCGGCCCTTTCTACCAACGCCAAAGGTGTATCGTCATTTCGAGTAAGCCTGATATCAGCTTCGGGCAACAGTTCACGGAGACGCTTTTGGATTCTGAGGCATACATCGAGAGTAAAGTCCTTCTCTTTTATGGTTCCGTCTGGCGACACGGCGCCTGGATCTTTTCCTCCGTGGCCAGGGTCAAGAACGATGACCAAAGGGTGGCGGCTTGTATCGCGAACACCCATCCTTGCGCGCTTAGCAGCTGCCGCGTCCTGGCGCTCCCGAGAGGCGACCGGCGGTGTGGAGGGTTCCCAAGACGCCTCGGACGCAGCGCCGCCATAAAAAGGATTGCCGATTCGACCTGGGTATGATCCCGGCGGTGACTGCTCAGGTCGTGTCTGAGCCGTCCGTCCTTGGCGGGCCTCCGCAATAACCGGCTTATTTGTTTCTTCAGTCCCTAGAACATCGCGGCTGCCCTCTTGAGAATCTATGACAGAAGACTTGTCTTTGTAATTGATACGACGTGAAGAATCGGTGGAGAAGGCGCTTGTTGACAGCCGCAGCTTCATTTCGTGGGCCCGCTTCAGGTCTTTGAGTCCATCAATAAAAAAAGAGCTTTTTTCATACTGACGCACCAGCCTGTTGAAGAGGTCTATGGCCCTTTCTAGATCCTCTCTTTTGCCGCTCTTGACGTACAGCGCCAACGCCCCCCTACCGGCGTACAAGAGTGCACGGGGGGCCTCGTCCCCCCGGCCCTTCTCATGCACTCTCAAAAGGTCTGATATCAACTTGAGCCAATCGTCTCTCTTGGCCTTTGGGTCCTTGAGAAGATGATCATACCTTTTAAGCAAAACCCCTGGCGTCGAGTGAAGCATGCTTGGACTGCAGTAGGCGTCGTCCAAGGAGGTCAAAGAAATACAGAACGCGTAGCCCAGGAAACAACTCAGAATGAATTTCTTCATCATGGGGGAGTCGATCTTTAAGGCGGCATGCAAATGAGTCATTGGGAAATGTCGAAGACCGGCGAGTGACTTAAAAGCGCTCTGATTCGCCTCACCTTATGCGCTGTGAAGAGCATCCATGGGATGCCTCAACTGTTCGGCGAAGTTCCTTATGAACGTGAGGCCTTACCCCGAGGATCGCGCTGGGGATCTGAGCTATAGGCTGGCATGATTGGGCGAGTTTCTCGTGAAGTCTCGCTGGAATGGTGATACTCGTTTTGCGAATTTTCCAAAACACGAAGACCTCCTTGAAAGTATTACCAAAATATATATCAAATATATTCAAGTAATTCAACTTAATATCTAATATAAAATATGAATTAAAACCCTTTGACCTCGTCTCGCCGCCGCGATAAACTCTCATCGATAAAATCAAATTCATTGTGGAAGAGCGGTG
Organism: uncultured Syntrophaceae bacterium; assembly: GCA_964427855.1. Lineage (GTDB taxonomy): Bacteria > Desulfobacterota > Desulfomonilia > Desulfomonilales > Desulfomonilaceae > JAUPKT01. The sequence goes on along the minus strand of CAYRVH010000054.1, from coordinate 15,596 downwards.
ACATGGCAGACACACAGGACCGGAAAGGCGGACTTTTTTCAAGGTTTTTCCGACGGTCGAAGCAGGATGAAGCCTCGGAAGCGCATGAGGAGCCAAAAGACGCGGTGCCGCCACCTGGAAAGGCGATCGCTGATTACGAAGAGAGCAGCGCTGATACGCAGGAAGAATCCAGAGGACTCTTTCGATTGCGAATGGGGCTGGACAAGACTCGCAAAGGATTCGTCAGGAATCTCGACGAGATATTTTTGGGAGAACGACAACTCGATGAACAAGTGGTGAACCGATTGGAGGAGGCGCTTGTCACGGCCGACATAGGAGTGCAGACCGCGTACAAACTTTTAGATGGCGTGAAAGAACGGGTGAGTCGTCGAGAGCTAGACAAGCCCGAAAAGGTGCTGGCTCATCTCAAGGGGATGATTCGAGAGATGCTTTCGGAGGTCGAATCCCCTTTGAGGGTTGGGTACGGCGCGGAGCCATTCGTGGTGATGGTGGTGGGGGTGAATGGGTCGGGAAAGACCACAACCATTGCCAAGATAGCTGCTCGACACAAGGCTGCGGGACGAAATGTCATGATGGTGGCCGGCGACACCTTTCGAGCCGCCGCAGTGCAGCAGATGGAGGTATGGGCTGAGAGAGTCGGATGCACGCTCGTCAAAGGTAAGGACAAGGCGGATCCGTCCTCAGTTGCGTTTGAGGCTATTCAGCGAGCAGTCTCTGAAGGTTTTGATTTGGTCCTTGTTGATACGGCAGGTCGATTGCACACGAGGGTACCTCTGATGGAGGAACTGAAAAAAGTCCACAGAACGATAGGGAAAAAATTGCCGAATGCGCCTCATGAAACGTTGCTGGTGATAGATGCATCCATGGGCCAGAATGCTATCATTCAGGCGCGGTCTTTTCACGAAGCCATTCCGGTGACCGGCATTTGTTTGACAAAGTTGGACGGCACAGCAAAAGGCGGCGTCATCATTGGTATTTCCAATGAGCTAAAAATTCCCATACGTTTCATAGGCATCGGGGAGAAAATGGAGGATCTCAGGGACTTCAATGCGGCGAGTTTTGTTGAGGCTTTGTTCGCCGAAGATGTTGCGACGTAAGAAAGGAACCTATCCCTATGGAAGCTATTCAAATAAAAACCCAAACGCGGCAGCAGTTCGTGGATATCACAGGACTGGTGGTCGACGCGGCCCGCCGGAGTGGGGTGAAGGAGGGTACGGCGACAATCTTTGTTCCTCATACCACTGCGGGTGTTACCATAAACGAAGCCGCCGACCCTTCTGTGGCGACAGACATTCAACAAAAGCTCGCCCAGCTCGTTCCCCACTCCGCCCAATATCAACACACAGAGGGAAATTCGGATGCGCATATAAAGAGTACTATTGTAGGCAGTTCCGTCCATCTCATCATATCAAATGGATCGTTAATGTTGGGAACATGGCAGGGCATCTTCCTCTGCGAGTTCGACGGTCCCCGTACCCGCAGGGTGCTTATCCAGGTCACGGGCGAGTGACGACTAAGCAGCGATGAAACAGCCTCGTGCTACGATGAGGAAGGACGAGTTGTGGGCAAAATTGTGCACATCTTTACGGACGGGTCATGCAAGGGGAATCCTGGGCCCGGGGGCTGGGCTGCAATCTTGAGATACGACCACGTGCAAAAGGCAATAAGCGGCGGAGAAGCCCACACCACGAATAACCGTATGGAACTCACCGCAGCCATTGAGGCCTTGGCCGCGCTGTCTCGTCCTTGCAAAGTGCGACTTGTCACAGATTCTCAATACTTACAGAAGGGTATCTCGGAGTGGATGGCCAATTGGAAACGACGCGGCTGGAAAACAGCGAACAACAAGCCCGTCAAGAACATCGATCTCTGGAAAAGACTCGATGAGCTGGTCTCAATCCACCACGTGCAATGGGAATGGGTGAGGGGGCACGCCCAGCACAAGGAGAATCAACTGGTGGATAAAATGGCTCGGCAAGCTACCGAACGGATCGCCAGCGCCCAGGGGGCCTGCGGCGTTGGTCGAAAATAATCCCAAAATCGAACGCCATCGCCCAAGCGGGGTCTCTCACGTGCAAGCGGTCGCTTCGCTGGGGGCGCCGTTATCGACGACAAGGATCGCGCCCACAGGACAGCCCAAATGCAAGGTCATGACATTGCACTTGGCCTTAAACAGGAAAAAGATCCGTTGATTAAGGTTTTCAAGGCTTTCATAATTCGCCTGACCCTTGGAAATAATCACATCTGCTTCATGAAAGCGTTTCCGAAACGATTCTGAGCAAGTACGAAGGACAGTGCCGGGCATGGCAGAGCCGTTCGATATCACTTCAACCATATCGCATAGGCCGGAAAACTTTGCGTCTTCCATAATCACATCGTTCACCACAGGATGCCCTTTGACGACGTAGCAAACCTTTTCCCGAGGTAATTCTTCGATAAGAACGCGGTCGAAAACTATTTCGCCTGCGTTGTCCCCGAGATACAGTATCGTCTTCGCGCCAGTCACCGCCTCCCGGAACCCGCGGAAAACTTCTTTTCTTAGAGGCGCCTGAAGAGCTTCATCAACCGCTGAGACAAGGTCTATCTGCTCTGCGTGTGGATTGGTGACGAAATCGATATTGTTTCCGGCTATGGCCACTCGGATGGCTGTTTCTAAAGGATCGTGAGACCGTGAGACAATGCTGCGAAGCCCAGGGTACAGCTCCACCGCCTTCTTGTCGCAGGCTGCTTTCAGTTCCCGATATGGGTCGTCCAGACCCGTTATTCTCTGGACCGTCTCGTGCATAGCCCCTATCAGGGCAGGAGAGGGCTCCTCAATGTTGGCCATGCTCACGAGTCGAGCAGTTTCTCTGAGGATGTGCCATTGCGTGTCGGGGTCGCTCGAACATTGACGCGCCGCCTCGACCGCCTGACGCATGACACAGGGGAGGCACTCGACATAGAGTTTCATACAATATAATCCAGCAGACGTATTGTCATTGGCGACCGTCTCGGCGAGATGCATGGCCACCGTCTCACGTGCAACACCCCTGTTCACACTACATTGCGTGAGGGATTGACGCAAGCGCAATCGCTCCTCTCACGCGACTGAAGGGTTGTCGAATGCAAAACGAAACTAGCGCGCCGATTGATGTTTCAAGCGTCTTCATGTACATGCGTGATGAGACGATGATGGGCTAGGCAAACCCGCGAGGATCATACTCGAAAATGCCTCGGTTGCCCCAAACAGCAATGCTTCCCCTGGGTGGTAATGCAATTGTGGCAGCGGTTTTTAGGGCCGATTGAATGAAGAACAAGCCGGCAATCCACGGGATGATCATACGAGGAGGAACCCATGTGCGGTCGATTTTTTCTTGTGTCTCAGGCGAGAGAGGTGGCGGCTTTCTTCGGTCTTAAAGAAGCACCGCCCCTTGCGCCTCGTTACAACATAGCTCCGACGCAGAATATAGCGGTAGTAAGAGAGGCTTCGGAGAATCGCAACACGCGCATGCTGGCGTTCATGAGGTGGGGGCTGATACCATCGTGGACGAAAGATGCGTCTCGTTTGCCCCTGCTCATAAATGCAAGGTCTGAGACCGTCAGCCAAAAGCCGGCCTTTAAGTCTGCCTTCAGGAAAAGGCATTGCGCCATACCAGCCAATGGTTTTTTTGAATGGGCCAGACGCGGGACAGTCAAACAGCCTTATGTCATGCAGCTCAAGAATCAAAGCCTGTTCGCCTTGGCTGGATTATGGGAAGCGTGGCAGCGACCCGACGGTTCGATTCTTGAATCGTGCGCCATTCTTACCACCAAGGCTAATAAAATCGTCAGTCCCCTACATGACCGCATGCCTGTCATCCTTAACGGCGAAAATATCGATGTATGGCTTACACCTGTGACACAATACGAAGAGATTTACGAGCCACTTTTCCGGCCAGCTCCCAGCGACGACATGATGTGCTATCCAGTGACGCAATTGGTCAATAACCCAAAATACGACGACCCTCAGTGTGTTGAACCGGTTCAACTTTTTCATGACACCTGAGACTGATATTTGGGACAAAATCTTGTGCACAATGGAAAATTTTGCTATCAGGTAATAATCAACCCTATGTATTGGCCGGTTTGATCGTAGAACACGCGGCTATGATTATATGGGAGGCCGCCGAGTACTTCGTCGCACAACCGGATTAAAAGCGTTCAACTCACTTCAATACCTCACAGCCAGGAGGCCGCTGTCAATGAAAGACAAACATGTTTTTTTTAATCCGCTTAGGATGCTCAGTCCCAAACTCGATTCCGAAGCCATAGAGATTGAGGAGCTGTACCAAAGGCCGGTCTCTGAATCCATGACTCTCGAGGAAGGTTTGCTGGTCATGCTCAGTAAACTCATAGAGATGACCAAACTGTTAAAAGACAGTTTCTCAAAGGCATCGGATGAAACCCTGCAGGCCGCGACAGAGCTTGGTAAAGAAGTCCATGCCATCGAGAAAATCCTTACCGAGGGCCTTGCATGTACCCTCACCGAACCCCCGGAAATTTGCAGATTGGTGATCATGTTCCCTGTTCACTTGGAAAGAATGGGCGACTTTCTCGAGAGTATCGCCAATTGTTGCAAGATTAGGTGCAGAGACGGCGTTCCCTTCACGGATATGGTGGTCGCTGAAGTAGAAGGCATGTTTGGCGCCCTCCTTGAGATCATGAAGAACTTCAGGGACGCCCTTGTTCGCCCCAACAAGGTGATTCTCGAGTATGTGGTTACCGCCAGCAACAATCTCGATCAAAAGTGTCAAGATCTGCAGCTCGCGCACGTGGAACGCCTCCTCGCTGGATCCACTGCGCCGCGTTCGTCCTCGTTATATCTCGATATTGTTGAATCGACCCAGGCGATCAACCGACACGTCAAGACCATGGCGCAGGAGATGTGGCAGTTAGTGACACAGCACGCAGCGTCATAGCCGCGCCCAAAAACAAGCTGCCTCGAAAAATTCGCCGGCGTAGAGGAATATAAAGGTGTAGGTTCAAGAGGAGATCGAGACAATGCTTCCTAAAAGGATATTGATGTGTACGGATTTCTCCGAGAATTCTCTTCCCGCGAGGCAGTATGCAATTGAATGGGCGAGAACCTTTGGCGCAGAATTGTACATTCTTCATGTGGTAAACTCGAGACTGCTGGGATATCCGGGCTTTGCAGCCAGCGCTTTGGGCGAAACCACCATCATAATCGAGGAACAGATCCGCAAAGGTGTGGAAGAAGAACTAGAGGCTATCGCTGAGGAATGCAAAGACCAGTTGGAGAAGGTGCGAGTTTTTTCCGAGACAGGTTCGCCTGCCGAAGAGATAGTTTCCTTCGCAAAAGCGAAAGCTGTCGACCTCATTGTCATGGGCACTCACGGCTGGACTGGCGCCAAACACCTTCTGCTGGGCAGCACCGCCGAGAATGTGGTGCGTACTTCCGAGTGTCCAGTGCTTACCGTGCGAGTTTCACCCAAGAAGACCTAGGCGGCACGCGCGTTCGAAGCCACGGCTGCTCGGTAAATTTGGCCACGCTGGTCAATCCAATCCTTGCCGCCGGGTTTTCAAGCCCGGGGGCAGAGGCGTAAGCTCCTTTTCACGTCGTTTATGCCTGTAATTATCCTCTTGAGTCAGCACGCAAAGATGATATGCTCAAGTTGAAAAAAGAACAGGCGAAAGATAGAACTCCTCGTCTTGAATGATGCAAACATATACTTGATAAGCCATGGAAGAGAAAAAAGCGTCGCGGCTCGGAAATCGGTCGGCGATGGTCTTAGGACTTGTCTTGAGCGTCGGCCTGATGGGAGTGAAGTTTCTCGCCTACGCCATCACTTCGTCATCTGCCATCCTTTCAGACGCTCTGGAATCTATCATCAATGTAGTCGCTGGCTCATTTGCCTTGTTCAGCGTGTGGCTCTCGGAGAAACCCCCGGACGAGACCCATCCTTATGGTCACGGCAAGATCGAATATTTTTCCGCAGGTTTTGAAGGAGCCCTTATTGTATTGGCTGCCATTGGAATTTTTTTTGAGGGCTCCTCACAGTTTCTAGCTCCACGGGAACTCCCCACTCTCGACAAGGGTTTGATGCTCGTTCTTGGGGCGGCTTTGGTAAATCTTTTTGTAGGACTCATGCTGTTGAGATTGGGCCACAACAGCGGCTCACTCATACTGATCGCAGACGGGAAGCATATTCTGACAGATTTCTACACCTCAGTTGGCGTAGTAGTCGGATTAATCCTTGTACATACGACTGGGTGGTTTCGAGTTGACGGCGTGGTGGCCTGTCTGGTGGGGGTACACATAGTCTATTCCGGCTCTCGGCTTGTGAGGGATGCATTCGGGGGCCTGATGAACAGGTCAGATCCTCGTCTGCTGGAAGAAATATGTGGGCTGCTCGAAGCCCACCGGAAACCAACGTGGATCGACGTTCATCGCTTGCGTCTCTGGAGATCGGGCGTTAAGGTGCACATCGACTTCCATCTGATTCTCCCAAGAGCTATCTCCCTTTCTCAGGCGCACAAAGAGGTCAAAGAGCTGGAGGGTATTTTCGAGCAGCACTTCCAGGGTAAGGCAGACGTGCTGATCCATCTTGATCCTTGCGAAGATCCTGAGTGTCCTGTTTGCGCCAACGAACCATGCGAACTTCGAGTCAGAGAGCTGACTCATAAGGCAGACTGGCGCAGGATGTGGACTGAATGTATCAAAGAACGCTCTTCTGAGGACCCATCTGGTGCACCGGCGCAAATGGTATGAATTTCTCCCGCGCCATTGTTGAAGGGGCCGCGTACTCGCGTCAATCACGCAACGCACGCGATCAGATGACGGCTGACGCGACGAACCCACACGCGCATATCCTTTTTCCCCTTCGTGGGTATGCAGAACACCAGGACATACGGTTATGGCAAACGCAATCGTATCGTGTTACATTGATGGCCTCAGCGCGCCTCGAACAGCAACACAACTGCCATCAAAGATCATCCATGGCGCGACAAATGGAGGAGGTTGCGTATATGCATCATCACGCAGCGGAAATCTACCCATCGACTCAGGGGCTTTCCCGTGATGAAAGAGAGCTATTACTCGGACACAAAGGCTGCGTCGTGTGGCTTACAGGCCTGAGCGCTTCGGGCAAAACGACCATTGCGCAGGCCTTGGAGAGACTGCTCGTAAGCAAAGGAATTCCGGCGTTTGTGTTGGATGGCGATAGTGTAAGAAAAGGGTTGTGTCGGGACCTCGGATTCTCTGAGTCGGATCGACATGAAAATATCAGGAGAGTGGGCGAGGTAGCGGCCTTGATGGCTGAAGCAGGGGTCATCGCTATTGCTGCATTCATTTCTCCTTTTCAAAAGGACAGGATAACTGCCCGTGAATGCGCTGGCCCTCATAGATTCATTGAGGTTTTTCTCGACGCCCCCTTGTCAGTGTGCGAGAAACGCGACCCAAAAAATCTTTATAAGAGGGCTCGAGCAGGAGAGATCCCTCATTTTACAGGGGTTACCTCACCTTATGAGGCGCCCACGAATGCGGAGATCAGACTGCACACTGCGGAGCAGACAGTTGACGAATGCGTGCGAGCTATAAAGGCTTATCTGATGGACAAGGGCTTTTTTGGATGACATCAATGGGCATTCCCTGCGGTTGCCGCAACGCTTACGCTCGACGGAGTATAAGGTTTCAGGGCGTTGGGTGCAGCGATGACCAGGGAATGGGGACGGTGCTGTCGAACACGAGGGTCACCATGGGCGACAAACGAACACACCGAGGCCGGAACGTAAAGTGTCTCCGGCTCCCATCTTCTCTCTTTACAAGGTTATAATGGAGGGGCGATGTTGGTCAAAGATTGGATGACAAAAAATGTAGTAACGGTGAATGTAAGCGACAGCCTACAGCATGCGATCAACACGATGATAGACAACCAGATCAGCATATTGCCGGTATTGGAAGAAGGGCGGTTGGTAGGCATACTCTCCGATCGGGATGTGAAGAGAGCCTCACCCTCCAGCGCAACGCTTCTCGATATACAACAA
>CAYRVH010000054.1:3835-7564 GCA_964427855.1 uncultured Syntrophaceae bacterium | reverse complement strand
GCCCTCTACCAATTGGCGCGTCTTGAGGTCGGCGCGGTCATGAGTCCTCATCCAATCACCGTGCCGCCTGATTTCACCCTCGAGGAAACAGCGGCTATCCTCTTGGATCGTAGGATCTCTGGCGCGCCGGTGGTATCCAAGGAAGGACGGCTCCTCGGCATTATTACCAAAAGTGATGTTTTCAAGGCGCTTTTGTCTCTGAGCGGCTCGACAAACAAGGGCTTCATGTTAGGGTTTCTCATCGAGGATCGGCCGGGTTCCATCAAAGAAGTGACAGACGTTGTGAGAAGCTACGGCGCGCGCCTGGTGAGCATTCTTACGTCCTATGATCGCGCGCCGCAGGGGTACCGCTATTTGTACATCAGGCTTTTCGATGTCGAGAGAGGATCCTTAGAAAAAATGAAGCAGGCCCTCATGAGCCGTTTCAAGGTGCTTTATTGCATCGATCAAATAGAGAATGAACGAGAAATCTACACGGTCTGAACGGATTGTAAACCCCGTTGAACAGGCTTTGCTCTCAGAGGCGCAGTTGCAAAAACGATCATCGATTTTTGGGGAAGCCCCAAAATTTTGTCGCCGGACAGAAGGTGCAGCTCGTTATTCTATCCATAGCTGCTTCTAGAGCAGCTCTCGAAGAAAACCGCGAATTCGGCAGGAGCAACTCGGGTCGAATCACGGAGGCTCACATTACTTCGTCGGCTCCGGCCTCTCGAAATAACAAAAACAACCATTGAGGCGTCACTGAGAGCGAATCGACTGCCTGACAATATTTGAGAAAAACCTTTTGCCGGCGCCGGAAAAAAAGGACAGTGATGACTGATTGACACCCTTTGCCTGAGTGGCGCGCCTTGTGTAAGGAGGATCATCATGGAGGAAAAGATACAATTGCTCCAGGGAGACATCACAAAGGTGGACGCAGACGCCATTGTCAATGCGGCAAATCGCTCGCTCTTAGGTGGTGGAGGCGTTGACGGGGCCATTCACCGCGCCGCGGGCCCCGAATTGCTTGCTGAGTGCCGAACGCTGGGCGGGTGCGAGACTGGTGATGCGAAGATCACCAGGGGCTATAAGCTCAAGGCTCGCCATGTCATCCATACGGTAGGGCCTGTATATCGAGGCGGCGCATCAGGGGAGGCGCAGCTCCTGAGACGGTGCTATATCCGCTGTCTTGAGGTCGCTCATGAAAATGAGCTGCGATCCATTGCCTTCCCGTCCATCAGCACAGGCGCTTATGGATATCCCATCGAAGAAGCCTCAAAAATAGCCATCCAGACAACCGTAGAACAGCTCCAGCGCTTCCCTTTGATTGAAAGGGTTATTTTTGTGCTTTTTTCGGAGCGTGATCTTGAAGTGTACGGCCGTAACCTTCGATTGTACACCGGTGGAAAAGTCACGAAAGAATAATGTGCAGTGCTCAAGAGTACCGCAAAGCCAAAGACACCTATGGCGCGGCCCGAGAGCTCATTGATGAGTCGCAGCCTCCTTCGCGTAATCGTCTCGAGATGCGACGCCACAGTGGTATTCAGGAAGACGCACCATAGAGCGGATCCTGTGAACACCCCGCGACGAGAAATAATGGAACGAGGTTTGTGACCGCCGCCTATTCCACGCCCAGCGTGGCAAAAGCGCCTGCAAATGCAAGCATGGTGAAGGGATTGGTGAGTATGAGAAAGAAGACAGAGACATAGTCTCCTAAAAGTCCCTTGTCGCTCAATCCGTTGGAGCGACTCGGCGGCTTGATCAGTGACCTATGAGAAGTCCCACCAAGGCCAGAAGCGCCACTAAACCGGTTCCATTGGCTACTGCAAAGCCATGAACCTGAACCCCCACGGGCTTGTGCAATTCGGTAACACTGACCCATGGCTTCTCCATACGATGCACCTAACCACGGTATTCTGAGGGCGCCTTGCCGAACATTTCATTGACATCGATGCCCGCGCTCAAACCCCTCCCAGCTCCCCTCATGAGGATTGCTCTCACCTCGGGGTATGCCTCGAAGGCCAATAATGCCTCATCCAGCTGATGGGCCATCTGGCTGCTGAGCTTGTTCAACTGATAGATATGGGCGATTGAGCGTTATGCGACCGACATGCACGTCACATTTCTTGGCAATGATGGTTTTATACGCCCTGAGAGTCTCTCCTTGGAAGCAGGTTGATTTTCTCTTGATATGATTATTGCGCATATATCCGGCCATTCAATAACTATTTTTACTCATGGCGCTGAGAATTTGTGTGTCCCATGGGGCACTTGAGAAGCATGGTTTTTCACAATAGGTGTGAAGAGATCAATTCGCTTGCAATGAGGCATCCATCCCTTTCTTTTCATTGTGCCCAAGCGAAGGCGGCGACTCTCTGTCAGCTCACATCAATCGACCACGGATACCTGTGCCGAATTCGTGTTTCAGTTCGAGTTCTCCTGTAACCGCTCTCAAAAGAAATCACGAAATGGCCATACGTCAGATTGTCGTTCCCATGAAAATGAGAATCTAGGAACGTCATTATGGATCCACACTTTCGTGAGGATGACGTAGAACGGCACACGCACCCAATTTGGGATCAAATTCGAGAATTCCTATATGACCTCATTGCGGCGCTGGTCTTCCGCGCTTGATCACTGACCTTTCTCCCAGTAAAATGAGGACGGGTCTGAAAAGCTTTTCAGGAGGGTCGATTATGAACAAATCTGATATTCTGAAAGCCCTTGAATGGGTGGACCAGACAGCCCGTGACGGCGACGCAGCTCGTCTGGCTCAGGCAAAACAGGCCCTGGAAAGGGAACTGAAATCGAAAAAGAATGTTTCAACCCCGGACGCAGCGTACAAAATAGCCTTTGAGAGTTTCGTGAGAAAGCACGGCCGGGAGCCTTTTGAAGATGTCGTGACCACGGACTGATGCCAGCACGCAAAACTCATCCATCCACTAGCGCCGCCCGGCAAAGGGATCAAAGTCCGTATCGAGGTTGTGAAGAATGGCCCGCCGCGTGCGTTCCATAAGCGCCGGCACGTCTTTCACCGTGAGGCCCTTTGTCTCGATGGGGTCTCCGATAACGACTTCGATATGTCCCGGTTTGAAAAAGATCGTTTTCTTGGGGAGCACCCGGAACGCGCCGTTGCAGGTCACAGGCAGTATGGGTATGCCCGTTTGCACAGCCATCATAAACGCCCCCTTCTTAAACGGCTGCAACTGTTCATCCGACCCGCGCGTGCCCTCCGGATAGATCAATACCGACCAACCATCTGCAAGTTTCCTCTTGCCTTCTTCCAGGCTCTGAATGGCCTTTTTGGGATCGGAGCGGTCGATGGCGATGGCACCTGTGCGCCCCAAGGCGGGTCCAAAAACTGGTATCTTGAGAAGCTCCTTTTTTAATACCCAACGAAACGGGATCGGAAAAGTCCCAAGCAGCGCAAGGATATCCGCGTTGCCCTGATGATTCGGTGTGATGATGTAAGAAACTCCCGGAACGACCTTCTCTTTGCCGCGTATGGAAAACGTCAAACCCATGCAGCGGGAGACGCCATAGGCCCACCACTGTGTGATGCGATACGCAGGCATGCCGGAAGAGGTCAAAAAAGAACTTATTATGAGTGGGGGCGCCAGCATCAAGGTAAGTATTGTAAGAGCGAGGGCAGTGAGCACGAGTCTCGGGAGAATCCAGATCGAAAACCGCCCCCGAACGTCTGGTTTGTGAGGTTTCATCGTCTTTGTTCGAGTCATTGCATCACATCTC
>CAYRVH010000054.1:0-3817 GCA_964427855.1 uncultured Syntrophaceae bacterium | reverse complement strand
TCTCGAAATTGCTCCCGAATTGGGCTCGTGTCCTGTCGTTACCTCATCCTCACGAAAGTGGCGATCCATAATGGCTTTCCTGGATGCCTATCCTAATGTGAATGACAATCTGACGGATCGCTATTTCGTGGCTTCTCATGAGAACTGTTCTAAACGAACAACCCGTCTCAGCAGCCGCCCACGGAATGATCGAATCTCAGCGCGGATCGCGCCGATAGAATGATAGCACGAAACAGGAGCCATAGGAACGTTCATTATAAGACTGGGTCGTGAAAATCACTTGCCTCATGAGATCCCTCTGCAGTGGAAGATGCCATACCGATCTTTGCTGCCTTAAAAGACGCTATGGTATAGTCAATCACGTATGCTCGAACGTGCACCGACAAGAAATGATGTGGACGGTTCTTTACCGAAACCTTTAAGATGAACTACTGTATGGTGATGGAGTGAGACATTACCGGTAAGGGGTCTCGACTTGTCACGCCACACTCCATTCGCCAGCCGTATGGGCACATTATGGCGCCCTTCAGATGGCAACGCGAGAAAAGACCGGCGGCGCACAAACTCGTGACGGCTAATGTGAAGCCGCATTCTGTGGAAAGGCTTTGAAGATGCCACAAGAAGACCTCAGCAGACTGAGAATTGGTTCAAATCAGAGAAACGCTTCTTCCGGGCGCCGGGGAAGAAGGCGCTTGAGGTGGATAATAGGGAGCGCTGTCACCCTATGCCTTGTCGGCGCGATTCTTGGATGGACCGGCAGACTGCGTCCGGCGCTCCCTGTCTCAGCGGCCATGGCAGCCTTCACCTTGCCTTCGCGCGCCCTTACGGAACTCAATGCCAGCGGATATGTGGTAGCGCAACGCAAAGCCGCCGTCTCTTCCAAAGCCACCGGTCGCATTCACAAACTGTTCATCGAAGAAGGCAAAGTCGTGAAAAAGGGGGACGTGTTGGCCCAACTGGAAAATGAGGACTTGGCGGCGTCGCTGGAGGAAATGCGAGCGAATCTTCGCGTTGCCCGGGCGGCGCTGAATAACGCCGAAGCGGAACTCAAAGACGCCACCCTTAATTACCATAGACTTAAGGCCCTGAAAGAGGCGGGTGCAGTTTCAGAGCAGGCCTTTGATGCTGCCGAAGCGCGCTACAAAAAAGCCGTTGCAGGAGAAACTCAGGCTCGGTTTGCCATAGGCCGGGCCGAGGCTTCACTCAAGCTTGCGGAAATCAACCTCGAATATTCCTACATACGGGCGCCGTTTGATGGCGTAATTCTCACCAAGAATGCCGATGAAGGCGAAATCGTAGCCCCGTTCGGCGCAGCCACCAATGCCAAAGCGGCTGTCGCGTCCATGGCGGACCTCGGGTCGCTTATGGTCGAAGTGGATGTGTCAGAGGCGAGTCTGGAAAAGGTGAAGCTGGGCGGCGCCGTGGAAATCCGTCTCGACGCCATGCCCAACGAGCGCTTTACGGGGACCGTGCACACTATTGTTCCTACCGCTGATAGATCAAAGGCGACGGTGCTTACCAAGATCAAATTTGATGTCTTGGATCCAAGAATCCTTCCGGAAATGAGCGCGAAGGCAGCGTTCTTGAGCCGCGCCTTGCGGGAAGATGAGCGTGCCCCCGCGCTTGCCATCCCCGTGAAAGCCCTCGTTGACCGCAACGGCAAACAGTCCGTTTTTCTCGTAAATGATGCAAGGGCTCACCGTATTGCTGTGCAAACGGGAAGGCATTGGGGCGAACTCGTGGAAATAGTCTCCGGGCTCCAACAAGGGGATCTTGTCGTAACCCATCCCTTAGACAAGATTACGGAGGGGCGTCGGCTGCAGTTATCGCAATGACTGATCTTCTCGCGGGGTGAAAGTAATCTCGGCGCGAATTCCCAATAATGGCTGGACGTCAGTCGCCAGAAAGCGAGAATGCTATTCCAATCTCCTGGCCCCAAGAAGGCGTCCGACTTGAAAAGTCCATTTCCTCGGTGACAACAATGAATAACCTCTTTGTAACTGTCACGATTCATGGGTCACGTATGTGCGGCGCAAACCTCACTCTGAATGCAACGTCGAAAACCTGTATCGTCGTGAGTCGCGTTCAATGGTAAATCATGCTCAACCTCTCGTACGCCTTGAAAGCGTATCAAAATCATATCGTCGTGGAACGCAGGTTATTGAGGTACTGCGGGACATCTCTCTCGAACTCTTTGAAGGAGAGTTTGTGGCGCTGATGGGACCGTCTGGTTCCGGCAAGACAACGGTTCTCAACCTTATTGCCGGCATCGATAGGCCCGACGCAGGGAAGCTCATAGTGGGAGGGACTGATATAGCCGCCCTGAGCGAGTCGCAGCTCAGCGCGTGGCGGGCAAACCACGTCGGCTTTATCTTTCAGTTCTACAATCTCATTCCCGTGCTCAATGCCCTCGAGAACGTTGAGCTTCCTCTCCTTTTGACCTCTCTCTCGCGAACGGAGCGGAGAGCGCACGCCGTATCGGCCCTTCAAGCCGTAGGACTGGCCGACAGGATGGATCACTACCCAGGCCAGTTGTCAGGAGGACAGCAGCAGAAGGTGGCCATTGCCCGGGCAATCGTCACCGATCCATTGCTCCTTGTCGCGGATGAACCCACTGGCGACCTCGACAAGGTAAGCGCGCACGACATCCTCGGCCTTCTCGCACGCCTGAACACGGATTTTCAAAAGACCATCCTGATGGTCACCCATGACCCTCGCGCCGCAAATCGGGCAGGAAGGATCCTGTACCTCGATAAAGGAGTCTTGGCGGATTCGTTGAGGGACGAGTTTTAACGGTTCCCATAGAATTTGCTGCAAAAGTCCTAGGGAAAGTGTGATCGATTGAGGTTCGCAGGTGTTTGGGCGAAGGCAGCCTTGTGGCGCAATGGATTAGCGGGGTGAGTAATGGTTTGATGAGGTCTTGACATGGGCGGCGATCCATTTTATTATTTTATCAGTTGGTAAACTGGAGGCCGAAGATGGAAAAAGCGGCAATGGAAAGATTGCGTCTCAAGGCGGAGGTCTTCAAAGCTCTTGGACACCCCATACGACTCGGCGTGGTAGAGTTCCTCGGCGACGGAGAAAAATGCGTCTGTGAGATAGTCGATCATGTGGGGACCGGTATGTCGAACGTGTCCAAGCACCTGGCAATACTGAAAAAGGCAGGCGTGGTTGCAGACCGACGAGACGGTCTGAACATCCTTTACCGCGTCACCATGTGCTGCTGCCAGGACTTTTCCCGCTGCATCGAAGGGGTTGTCATTCAACGTCTCGAGGAGCAGCGATCGATCATGGTGGCGTGAGCTGCGTGAGCGGTGAAGGTGTAGGCCCTCTTTGGAATGAACTTGCGGGTCGGCTATTTGCTTGGCCAATACACAAGTGAAATAAAAACATCAGTTGCGACAAGCGAGCGACCAAGACAATTCGCAGCACACACATAATGAAAAATACTGCTGCGCGTAAAAAAAATTCATTGATGCTCTAGTTGGAAGGAGATGGCGATGGACAAGGATCACTCAGTGGTATTCGGGGGCCTCGAAGGCCACGCCGATACGCCCGGCCGCTCAGCGACTTGGCTCGAACGGGTCAGGCAAAGTGTATTCGTTTCATATTGGCGGGATCAATGGAAGGCGTTGGCGCTCATTACAGGCGGCTTCCTCATCTGCTACTATCTCCCCGTGGGCCATCCCCGCTTTGACAATGCAGTGACAGAATCCTTTGAGTTGGTCAAGTGGTACGCGCAGGAACACGTGCTGCTCTGCCTTATCCCGGCTTTTTTCATAGCAGGCGCTATTGCGGTATTTGTGAGCCAAGAAGG
>CAYRVH010000053.1:9513-22578 GCA_964427855.1 uncultured Syntrophaceae bacterium | reverse complement strand
GCGTACCACTTATAAATCTCGTTCGGTTGTACAAAGAAGCCGGACCAGCTAGATCAGTCGAAATACGACCTTCATCTGAGAGTCCTTCCCGTAAATACCATCAAAGCACGCCGGTCCCTTCTCGTCCGTCTGAGACTTGACGCGATTCTCCTCCTGCATGAGAGCTCGTCTGAGCACGCCGCTGACCTGCGATAAAATGAGAGAAACTAATTCCTTCTGGTCAACGGAGCACAAGCAATCGCCTGTGCAGACCACGACCATACAGCCGATGATATGAAATTCGAGCACGACGGGGAACACGAGGTGATCCCGATTTCTATTATACTGCGTAGGAAGGTATGGGATTATGCCGCTCGCCTTGGACAAGACGCAAGGCGCCTTCAGAGCGGCAAGAAAGGCTGAAATATTCGACACGTCTTGAGGGTCAGTAATCCGGCGCAAGCTGCCGCTGCCTACGAAATACGCCGCGTCCAACTCATCATTGACAAGACACAACAAGGCATCCGAGCACAAAATGATACCCCGAAGCTTTTCCGTGAGCACTTCTGCCATGTCGACGAGGCTTTCCAATGAACCGGTTTCCTTCACGATTTCGCAGAACTGTTTTGTTTGATCATGGCTCTTCTCCAGCTCTCTAGTCTGTTCTTCCAGTTTTACGGTATGCGCCTTGATGCTTTCCAACATGCTGGTGAAAGCCCGCGTCAAGGTTGCAATCTCATCGGCGCTTCTGTCATGAGAGGGCCTACTTCCTGTTATAGACTCGACCATTTCTTGGGCGACCTCGGCGAGCTGCACCAAAGGCTGAGTAACCCTTCGCAAGAAATACATACTGCCCGCCAAAGCCAAGGCCAGTACAAAACCGGTGAGAGCGGATATCTCCAACCACACGCGACGCACGCGTTTGTCCAAAAGCTCATAAGAAACACCGAGGTGCAATATTCCTGCGTGGCCGCCGAAAATCGGCCATGCAACTTCCAGGTGCTGAAGTCCGTCTTGAGAGACAATGTCACGAAACGCGGCGGAGTCATCAGCCCAACCGAGGGGCCACCCCAGCAATTGCGCCGGGGGCCCGTGTTCAAACGTGTGGCCCAAGACGCGTCCATCTCTCTCTACAAAGAGATATGTCACCGAAGGATCGCTTCGCCTGTGGTGATCGAGCAGCTTCTGTAGCGCCACGAGATCGTGTATCAATATCTTGTCCGCAGCTTCCAATGCGACGGCCTTCCCCAAGGACGCTGCGTGTAATTGAAGCGATTCTCGAAGATTTTGGCCATACCAATGCGTCACCAACACACAGATTAAGAGACCACTGGCAATCACAAAACACGACACACCGATGAACAATCTCCACTTGAGGGTCAGCGATGACATAGGGGTTCCCAAGATTTAGTGACTTGCATCGAGGAGTGTGGCAAGAGAATCATACAGGCCTTCCTCTGGTACCACGAACCGATCAATCATGAGGTCCATTAAAATTTCTTGGCCTCGAGGATCGTCCTTCATAGCCAATAAAATTCCCTGAATACGGTCCTGCTTCTCAATCGCAAGAATTGGGGAAGAAACCACCGGGGGAATGCCATACGGCGCAGACTTCTCAATAACTCGAGTCTTGCTTACAGCCTCTGGCGACTTCTCGTGAAGATACTCCCACACCAGACCATCAACTGCAGCGCCGTCGACGAGATTCCTAGAAACTGCCAGTATCGAATTGTCATGCCCGTATGTGTACACAGTCTTTTCAAAAAATGTTTCCGGTTTTTCCCCCATCTGCGACAACCAGGAAAGGGGAACAAGCCGCCCTGTGTTGGAATCGGGGTCGGTAAAAGCAAAAGTCTTGCCGCGCAGTTCCTGAAAGTTCCGAAAAGAACTCTTGGCATTGACAATGAGGTACGACTGATAGGTCGTCTTGCCGCGCACCTGAGGTACCGCGAGCACCCGAAAATCATGGGTCTTACGGGCAATGACATAGGGCCCCGAGCAAATGAAGGCCAACTCTATCTCCCCGCACGCCAGCCCCTCATTCACCTCTTTGTATGTTTTCCGCTGAACCAAAGTTACCCTCTCGCCCATGCGCTCTCCTAAATAAGCCAAGAGTTTGTGATACGCAGCGAACGTCTCCTTGGGAGACACCATGGCGCCCACCGCGACTCGCAACTCCGAACCGTGCGTCAGACCTGTACCGGCCCGCTCTTGAGAGGAGAACGTGAGCGAAAAATCGACGCGGGTTGGCGTCGGTTCAGTATTGCAGCCACTTGTCAGACACAACAGCGTGAAAAAGACCAAGATGCAAGAGGTTTTCATCCACAACCGCCAACGACCTTTAACGCGCGCGCCCGTCTCGCGAGACACACCGATATTGGCCTTAAACGAGACAGCCTGAGAGCGCGCTGCCGACATTTCTTGACCCTTGGCATCAAATAAGATATTATTACTGAATAAATAGGTTTGCAAACCTTTTGAGGTGGAGGAACACCCATGAAAAAATTCGTTGCGCTGACCATTCTCGGGCTGTTATGCGTACTGCCGGCTCAAGGATACTGCTTCATAGATTATCTTTTCGGCGGATCGGCCATGAGCGACTCCATTGGAAACAATGTAATTGGAGACCTTCGAGCATGGTGGACAGGGAATCCTGTGTATAACTTCAATCCCTATTACAGCGGTGGAAACCAGGGATTGCCTGGTCATAATCAAAACCAAGCCCCCAACTTCCAAGCGATGCCCCAACAATCGTACGCCCAACCCAACCAACAGCCCGAAGCAAGCTATTATCCTCCCCAGGCGCAGCAACAATATGCCTACCCACCCCAGCAGGCAATGCAGCAGCAGGTACCTGCGCCTCAGCAGCAAATACAGCAAGCGCCGCGACAAACACGACAGCCCGCGCGGCAGCCTCAAGCGCGCGTCCAACAACCTCAGCAGCAACAATATTATCAAGCTCAGCCTCAACAAGCGTATCAGCAGCCCCAATCCTACCAGCAACCTCAACCACAAGCATATTACCAGCAGCCTCAGCCATACTATGGTCAAGAGCAGCAGCCTATGCCCGGCAATCGCTTTCAGACATACCAGTATGAACAGGAGGTTCCGTCTGAGTAGTCTTCTGGAACGCTGATACTGGCTTTCTCGCGCCACCGCTTATGGACGGGGAGACGTCAAATTTTCCGGGAAGCCTGGGGAACCACCAAAGTGATTTTGCAGGCTATGCTCGACGAATTGAGCTTCGAGAGGCTTTGAGGAACTGAGGACAACTTTCAGGGTTGCGCTTTGTTCACTGGCGCAACAAAAGACCGATTGGGACCTGCCAGCTACAGCCAACAAGAACAATATCTGTGAGGCTTCAGCGAGACGACCCTGGTATGCGTCTAAGCGGCCCTGATTCTATAAGGTATGAGCACGCGTTGGTTCAACGTCCGTGTGGCTCTTGCTCACACCGCCGCAAACCTCTCAGTTGCTTACGGGCAAGTTTTTAAGGCGGGAGCTCGCAATGCGGGCCTGGGCTGAATGAGGATAATCTGTCACCAATTTCTGGAATATTATGCGAGCGGAGCGATTGTCCCCCATTTTTTCGAATGCTTGACCTTGACGAAGAAGGCTGTTCAGCTCCTTCTTGGACCCAGGGAATTCCTTGATGACGCGATCAAACTGGAGCACCGCTTCATCGAACCTCCCCTGGGCAAATCGGGCCTCTCCCATCCAATATACTGCATTTTGGGCAAGATCACTTTTTGGGAATTTTGCAAGAAAAGCCTCAAAAAGTTTCACAGCTTGGTCAAAATCTCCGGCCTTATATGCGGCGTAGGCCTCCCGGTAGCTCTGCTCCTCGGTGGTCTGTGGAGGATTTACGAGCTCCAAAGGCGGTTGTTGACTCGGCAAGCTTAGGTTGGACGCCGGTTTGCCGTTCTTCGGCGCGACCTCCGACGCGACTTGAGCGCGTGGGACGGCTGAAGAGGCTGGCGGCTGAGGTTGGGGAAGGGGAGTCCGTGACTCAATACCGAGCTGCTTTTCTATAAAGGCGACGCGATCCTGAAGCTGTCGGAGCTCTGATTCATTGGCTCCGGCTGTCTGCTGGCGTTCAATCTGGTCTCGCAGCTTTTGCAGCTCCTGCTCTAGGTCTTGCATGCGAGCCGTGAGATGGGCAGACACAGTTGACGCGTCTGAAATGCCTGCAGACTGCGCTGGCTGTACATAAGGCAACCCCGGAGCCGCCTGTCTGGTGAGACAACCGGATGCTGACATAACTACAACGCTCGTCGTCAAAATAAGCAGTCGCTGCAAACTGGCTGTTATTATCCTTAGGCCCGGTGAGTCACCGAAACGCATCGATCACCTACCTCGACACGCGCAAAAACACACGACGATTCTTAGCCCACGCCTGCTCGTTATGTCCAGGATCGACAGGACATTCAGACCCATATGACACTGTCTGTATTCGCTGGGGCGGTATGCCTAAACTCACCAGAAAATCCATGACCGATCGGGCCCGTCGCTCCCCAAGAGCGAGATTGTATTCCGCAGTACCTCGCTCGTCGCAATGTCCTTCGGCCGTTACCTGCACCTGCGGCGCCCGCTTCAGGAGCTCGGCATTATATTGCAGCGCAGACTGCGCCTCTGGCGAAAGACCGTACTTGTCAAAGTCAAAATAAATAATCTTGAGCTCGGCTTGCATGGTCTGGAGCTCCTGCTCTGCAATCTGCGCCGAGCTTAGAGGCGCAATCGGCCCCTGTCCCACGGGTCCTGGTTTCACTATCTTCCGAGAACAGCCAGTGACCACGAAACACGCGAGCATGAGAACCATTGCGGTCCTAAACATATACCGCACGATCATGGCGTTTCTCTCCTTTCAACTCGGCCCCTGAGCGCATCTATCGTCAATTTCGAGACCATGCAGGTGTCTTGCCTGCAACGTTCGAAACAGGAACCTGGATCTGACCGTATGCATCCATGACATAGATAAGCTTCCGACCGCCCCGATTAGATACAAAAGCAATCATTCTCCCATCCGGCGACCATGCTGGGTCCTGGTTTGATCCTTTGTTGGTCAGCACGCGAAAATCACTTCCATCGACCTTGATCGTACAAACCTGGAAACGCCCGTCGATCCTGGCGCTAAACGCAAGATAATCTCCTCGAGGGGACCAGTCAGGATCCGTGTTGTAGGAGCTTTGAAAGGTCACTCGCCTTGGCTCTCCACCGTTTACGGAAATAACGTATATCTGAGGGCTTCCAGCTTGATCAGACACGTACGCAATGGCCGACCCATCCGGCGACCACGAGGGAGAGATATCATTTCCTCGACCACTAGTCAACCTTTTTATCATAGAACCTTCAATAGTTATCTCGTATATCTTAGGTGTTCCTTCAAAACTCAGCGACGCAGCGATGGTCCGACCGTCAGGCGAAAAACGGCCCGCCACGTTGAGACCAGCCCTCGCAGAAAGCGGCCAACCTTGCCGCCGGGCGAGATCCCACAGCCAAAGATCAGGTTTGCTGTGGATGTACGTGGTGAATAGAAGACGCCCTCCGTCCGGCGACCAGTCAGGCGACAAGTTTATGGCGCCGTTGGCGGTTATTTGTTGCAGATTGTGTCCGTCGTAATCCATACAAAAGATTTCTCGAGTTGGAGCTTCGCCGGCGAAGACGATTCGTGTTGAGAAGCATCCCTTTACATTGGTGAGTTTTTCCATGACGAGGTCCCCGAAGCGATGAATCATCCGGCGGTGTTCCGCAATCTTGCCTCTGAATCGTTTTCCAAGCTCGATACGGCGGAGGGGTACGTCATAGAGTCGCGCCTCCAGCACGAGTTCGTCGCCAACGACCTCGTAATTGCCCTGCACAAGCGCTTGCACGCCGAGCCTCGACCACTGATCGAAGTCGGGCGAAGCGTTCCCCAGCGACGCGCCGACGCCTAATCCATCGATGACTTGAAACAGTCCTGTCAAGCTTAGATCGTTCCTAAGGATAGCGGCGAGATCCGCTCCATTCAGAGGACTCTGTGAGGGCGACCAAAAGTGCGGTACCGCAATAGGCATTTTGACGAGATTTGGGTTGTCAACGTCGATTACGAGCTTGGCTTGGCATAGGCTTGCGAAAAGCAGGACGCTGCAGAGGTTCACCAACGCCACCAACACAGAACGTACACAAAATCTTGAACGGCGCCGCCATTCACGCCAAATGCGTCTCTGTAAGCCAACGGACAAAGTCGTCATGTCCCTGCCATGCTCATCGAATTCGCTGCACTCGTTGAAGGAAACTCTTTTGAAACCCCGTTAGGCGGCATAGCGACAGCGCCGACAAGTGGCCGTCCAGGTGAAAACAGCATGGCGCACAAAGCCCAGAGTGTGACATCACAGCCTCATTGTATGCCGCCAGGGGAAAACCTCAGCGCAAGGCCGCCTGCTTGTTTGATCTTTTCACGAATCTCACGCGGCATAGGCGGGAATGGGGAGGCGAGAAAAACAGCTCTCATGGCCGATTTATCAAACACCGGGTCTCCCGAAGTTTCGTCAACGGTGGCGTCGATTAAGCGCCCATCTTCCGCCAGCTTGACGCCAATGACGGCGAATTTTTCCATCTTGCGATTGTCTCCGAATAGGGACCAATGGGCATTGATCCTGCCGCGAACATCCTCGAACCACCGGACAAAATCTTCATTCAGCGCCGGCCCTTTGGCCGCTCCTCCTTTTGGGCTGCCCGCCGATTCACTGGATTCTCGAGACGGTGACTGTTCTTTTCTCTTCTTCTCGACGTCGGAACGTATTTGCGCAAGCCGTTTTTCCAAGAAATCCTTCGGCTCTTCCTTTGTCTCAGCCCTCTTGGTCTCGTTTTTTTTGGCAGGCTCTGGTTTGGCATTCTCGATGCGTCGAGGCGGCGCCTTTCGCTTCTTCAACTGAATAATCCCCGCGTCTGTCTGATCCAGGGACTTATATGAAACAATCTTCCTTTCAGCCTCTGAAGAGACCGCAGGCAGCTCCTGCTGTACCATAGGCTCAGAGACTTCGGACTGCATTCTTACCGGTCCACGTGCAATGGTTTGTACGACGGGACTAGGGCTGGCTTCCTCAACCAGCGATACCCGGGTGATCCCCTCCCGCTGACTGAGCAGTCGCTGCGGCGCAGAGAACGACGCCATACACACTAAGAAGATGACCAATATGTGTAGGCACGCGGAGGTGAGCAACATGACAGGCGTCGCTGCATCGCTGCGTTCAGCGCCGAACATACTCATTTTGTTCGCGATGGCTCCTGTTTCGGACTGGTGATCATTCCCAGATTGGTAATTCCCGCATTCCGGAGCGTTGCCATTATCCTTACGACAACGCCGTAAGGCACTGATTTATCTGCCTTCAGGTACACCTCTTTCGAGGGCGAATCCTTCGTGGCCTCAAGAATCTTGTCAGCAAGCGCGTCCTCTTGCACGGCGATGTCGTTGAGAAAAACGTCGCCCTTGTCGGCAATCGTGATGATCAGGGGTGTCTTTTCCTGTTCTTTTTCCATAGGAGCGGCTTTGGCCTGAGGCAATTCCACGGTAATTCCCTCTTGCATCATCGGCGCTGTCACCATGAAAATAATCAAGAGCACAAGCATGACGTCCACGAGGGGCGTTACGTTAATCTCTGCCATGGCTGCCCGTTGGGCCTGCCTCATGCTAAATGCCATCCCTCACTCCCTCCATTTCACTCAGACCCATCCACAAATGAGAATTCGTTTCCATACTCTATCTCCTCTTCCAATAGACTCGTTCGATGATGTTCACGAGTTCGGAAGCGAAGTTGTCCATTTCCGTCCCTATGGTGTTAATACGGCTTAAATAATAGTTATAAAAAATGACCGCAGGTATCGCAGCCAAAAGACCTGCCGCGGTGGCAATAAGAGCCTCTGCAATACCGGGTGCTACCACCGCTAATGAGACGCTCTTCATCACGCCTATGCGTCGAAATGATTCCATGATGCCCCAGACCGTGCCAAAAAGACCGATGAAAGGTGCTGACGAGCCCGTGGTCGCCAGAAAGTTAACCCCACGCTCCAATCGCGTTCTTTCGGCAGTCACTGCCTGCTGAAGCGATCGAATCACATTGTCCATCCCGGTCCTCTCATACTCGGGTTCCTGCGACGCCTCTTGAGCAGTCTTTTGTCCTGCACTCTGCTGTGCGCTCCAGATCCTCATCAGCTCTGCGTACCCTGCCTTGAACACGTGGGCCACCGGACTGTGGGTGAACTGTTTGGCCTCAGCATAAAGAATAGAAAATTTGCGCAATTCCCGAAACGCATCAAAAAAAAGCTGGTCATCTTTTTTGGCTTTTGAAAGCTGATATGCCTTGGTCAATATGATGCCCCAGCACACGATCGAAAAAACTAACAGGAGTATCATCACTCCCTTCACGACCCATCCAGCCCCCATGATGATCATCCAAATAGTCTGATCGTCTGTAGCCTGGACAGGCAGTGAGGCGGCAAATGCCTCTATCATTGCATACATCTCCTTTCTTGGCGTCCCTGTTTCATTAGTCCACCGAAAAAATAATGTCAAGTAAAACCTTTTTATTACAACTTGTTATACAAAATACCAGATGTAACTTATTACAAAGCTCCCCTGCGGCCCTGGAGCACAACAACTGGCATTTCGCCAAAGGCCTCTGTTTTTGATGATATGATCGTTTTTTGGCGTAAGCGCCATAGTGACAAAGGACGAAAAAATAAAAAAACAAATACTTATTTTTAATACCTAGACAATGACTGAGATAAATAGTTCCGATCATTCGCCTCGCTTCCTCAACAGCGTCATAACAACGCGTGCGGCGAGGCAACGCCCGCGCTGTGCCGCAGCGATGCGAAATCCCTTGACATACGGTTGTCTATTGTTGTATTTCTATAAGAAAATTGAGAGGATATGATGCCATTTCGAATCGTCGTGGCAGACAAAGACCCCCAAACAGCCGCGGAATTAACGAGCATAGTCGCGGACAGAAGCATTGAATGTCTGCACGTCGAGAGCGCCTCAGAACTTAAACACGCCATAAAGAACCAGAGGCCTTCCCTTATCATGCTGGCGCCTGTACTCACAGATACTCCTCATTGGCGCGCTGCGTATAAGATTGTGGCGGCTATCAAGAAGTCGCGGGATTATTCACAAATACCTGTGGTTGTATTTACGGGACATCCGAACGGACCGTCAGAATCTCAGCTCCGCACTTTAGGAGCAGACGCCTATCTTTCTACGCCTTTGGATTCGGTCGAGACGTTGAGACTCGTTGAATCTCTCTTTGCCGGGGCTGAAGGGCCAGCAACACAAATTGACGACGACGATATTCTCATTGATTTCGATGACGACGAGGAAAAGCCGGAGAGCTACGTCGAAGACAAGCCTATTGAGCTTACATCGCACTCAGAGGCAGCTCTCGAAATGGATGACGCCGCGACGCCTCGCGATGAACCGTCCTGGTCTCCCGGCCAGAAGCTTAACGAAGAGCTTCAGCTTGAGAATGAGAGCCAAGACTTCACAAGCCTTTCCTTTGAGATGGACATTGGGGGAGAGGACGCGGAAGCCCTTGACACTTTTGAGCAAAGCTCTGTCGAATATGAGGATGCGCCTGGAGCCTCTCCCGAAGAGCCGCTTGAGTTGATCCAGGACCCCTTAAATGTTGTCGAAGCGGGAAGACAAGCTGACGATTCTCCCGATGTCCTCAGAGACTTCACCCCTGAGAGTGATGAGTTGCCCGAGTTTGAGCATGCTGAACCCTTTTACGGACAACCCGAATCCCTGGACGCGTCCGAAGAGGGCATTGAGCACAAGGACGGGGTTTGTTTTGCAACACTTCAGGGTATTCTCCCTGACAAAAACGCGATTCTCGATCACCTCACGCAAACCATCGCCGATGCCCTCCCGCGCCGTGAAGAATTGCTTTCCCTGGTGAGCGACCGTATCGATGCGGCCCTGCCGTCCCGTGACGAGGTGTTGAAGGCGGTCACCCAAAGGGTACCTCTCATGTTCCAAATGGGCACCTCCGAAATCGAGTCCATTAGTGCGGCGTCTTCTCCTCTCTCATCCAGGGAGCTTATTCAACCATACCCCGAGGAGTCGCCTCACCCAACAAACCAAACCGCGGCCAAATCAGCGGCAAAGGCGTCCTTTGCAACGCCGCCACCGTTCTCAACCGGCGTCACTGTCGATGCCCTCGTACGAAACATCATTCACGAACGAATCGAGGAAATCATGCCTGATCGAGACCAGATCCTGCAGTGGATTCGCAGCGAAATTGAATCACGCATCCTCGACACCGCAGAGAGAATAATCAGGCAAAAAGTAGAAGAGATTACGACGGATACGCCTCATGACGGCATCTAGGGGTGAACGCCGACTTCTCATCCTCGTCTGAGTCCCCCATTAAAACTCTTTCATCGAACCGCAGGCGTTTTTGACCCGTTTGAGACCGAAGTCATTTTCCCAATGTTGCATAAATGGGACAATTTGCGCAAGGTGACTTTCCCGCCGAAGATGGTTCCTCATACGAAGATCGGTATTTTCGCTGCGTGCGACGAATGCCCCTGGATATGTCCAGGCACGTTCTCTTCGTCCATTTACCCTTGAGCGCCTTGCACTCGATTAATTCATGGGCTTCCAACCACGCTTGGGCGTCTGTGTACACCATAGCACACTCTCCTGAATGTCCAAACCCATACCCAAACGAGCCCGCACAAGACAATTACACACAAAAGACAAGTTCGCGATTGAACTGATTCACAGTATAACTTGCCAATCATACATGTCAAGCCATACAATTTCGGCTCCACGCAAGCAGTGTGATTCGTCAACTTGCGTGACCCCAATCGGTCTGCATCTTGGATTCCATGCGTGTGACCGCAGCAGCTAGAGCAGGCCCCTCGAATGTCAGACGCGCGCCTGCGGTCTTATAAAGGATGGGAAGCGATACAGTGCCGCCCAGAGAAAGGGCTTGTCGATAGCGTTCCACTGCGTTCGTGGCATCCTTCTCGAATTGTTCCCACACTTGCACGGCGCCGAGCTGCGCCAATCCATATTCTACATAGTAAAACGGGACTGTATGGATGTGAAGTTTCCTTTGCCATCCGGTGACCAACTCTTCATCCAGTCCTGTCCAGTCCATCCAACTCATAAAGCGTTGCCATAAGCGCGCCCATTGAACGTCGCAATTTTTCGGGTGCAGGGCGTCCTGCGGATGTTCATATACCCAGTGTTGGAAGGCGTCCACTACCGCCATGTACGGCCAAAAGAGAATCCCCTTCTCTAGGTGTTCATGGAATGCCCGGGCCGCATCCTCATGAGAATAAAACCCGCCTTTTTCAGATTCGAGGAAATTTCCTGCCATGAGCTCCATGGACATGGATGCCACTTCAGCAAATTCCATGGGGGTGTAGCGCTGGTGATAATAGGGCAAGCCCTCCCGCTCAAATGTATGGAACGCGTGTCCCGCCTCGTGAAGAAGCGTTTGGACGTCGTCATGAATCCCCACGGCGTTCATGAAAATAAAAGGCTTTTTGGCGGCGGCAAAATCGGTGCAATATCCGCCAGGCGCTTTATTCTTTCTGTTCTCGAGGTCCAGGAGGTTCTGCTGCACCATGACCTGGAAGTATGCCCCAAGTTGACGGTCAATGGACTCAAATATCGTGGCACATCGCGACGTCAATTCAGCCACGGAACTGAATGGTTTGAGAGGCGGCCTTCCCATAGGATCGACATCGATATCCCACGGCCGGAGGGTTGGAAGGCCCAGGAGCTCCTTCCTCCTTTTGCAAACCCGCGCTGCGCACGGCGCCACGACTTTCTCGATGGTGTCATGGAACCGTTTGCAATCTTCCGGGGTGTAGTCAAATCGCATCAACTGCTTCCAACGAAAGGATCGGTAGTCCTGAGCATCGGCATTTTTTGCCATTTTCAGCCGCAGTTCGAGAAACTTCACCCACAATTCATTGATGGCTTCCCTGTCTTCGAGCTGTCTGTTGAGGGCCGCACGCCATGCCTGTTCCCTCGTCGTTCGGTTGCGATCCTGGAACAAAGGCCTCAACTGCGAAACAGTTCGCTCCTCTCCGTCCC
This sequence comes from uncultured Syntrophaceae bacterium, assembly GCA_964427855.1. Taxonomy (GTDB): domain Bacteria; phylum Desulfobacterota; class Desulfomonilia; order Desulfomonilales; family Desulfomonilaceae; genus JAUPKT01. Next base: position 10,508 of record CAYRVH010000053.1, on the reverse strand, counting down.
ACATGACAGTCTGGGAACCAACTATCCTGTCATAATCGCTCTCGAGCTTGCGCTCCTCCACAAACAGGGGAAGATTTTCCTGTCGAAACAGGTCAATCTCCTGCTGTATCCGTTCGAAGGGAAGCTGAAAACCGGCCGGTATGGCGCCAAATTCCAGTAGTTTCTTCTTTATCGTCTGGTCCTGCTTCTCCGCCCGCGGAAAAACCTCCTCCAAAAAGGTGTGATAGCGAGATCGCGCTTCCTCATCCGCGGTATCCACAGTAGTCGCAACGTGCAAGCGAGAGAAGCTCTCGTCAACCGCCTCGCTCAACGTCGTCCATTTTGCCAAGAATGCATCGACATCGCGGGTGTGACTCTCGGCCAAGTCGCGATAGTATTCCTCAAAATCGCTCCATCTCCACTTTGGAAGATTTGCAGGGGATAAATATGACAAATCCATCATAAGGGTTCGCTCCACACTTTGGCTGGCGATGCTTCAGTCCTCAGACCGGGTGCTTCTCCGAACCTTTAAGTAGTATTTTTCGTCCGCACTGCAGCCTATGACCCCCTCCGCTGCCATGTATTCCAAGGCCTTGCGCCGATAATCGCGCATTCCGATTCGGAGAATGTCCGGCTTGGCATAAGGGAGTTCCGCCGCTGTAGATTCTGTGAACGCCTGTCGGTCTTCTAGGTCTTGGAGAATTGCACGCGCCGCGTGTTGTAGCCGAATGGTCACTATATAACGCGTCGCGATGAATACCGCCACCAGTAGTATCAATCCCACAGCTATCTGCGCAACATCGTTCATCGTGGGGCGATGTGTCGCTCCTGATCATTCAGTATCCGAAAGAAAGATCAGTGACTTTCAGTTCATCGGCTATCTGGTGCACACCTGGGTACTCCGCCACTATTTTCATGAGCTTGTCTTTGTCTTTCTTGTCTCTGATGCGCCCCGAGATTCTGATAACGCCCTCCGGCAGCGCCTCGATTTCAATGAGACGAGCGACAGACGAAGT
>CAYRVH010000053.1:0-9503 GCA_964427855.1 uncultured Syntrophaceae bacterium | reverse complement strand
AACCGTGGTCTCTATTTTTTTTTTTTGGGCCATGTGCTTCAGATTTTGCTGCACCTGTTCAGGGTTCACGACCGGCTCCATTTTTTCTACTGCTTGCACGATGATGTCTGCTGCCGCCCCAGACGTGAAACGCGCCGTATTCATAATCAAATCGTAAAGCGACCAGTCATTCGGGTCCACATGAAATATCGAGTGGATGAGCCCTTCGCGTTCGTGATCCGACCTGCGGACAAACTCTTCTGCCTCCTCTCGACTGAAGTTGTAGCGCTCCATGATCCGCTCAACTCGCAGCGCCTTTGGCGCCACAAGGCGCGCACGGAACACGCCCGGGGTGTCGCGCAGAATGATTTGAGCGCCTCGACCAACAAGAACGACGTTCCCCTTGGAGGCCTCCTCAAAGGTGAGGGCCATAAACAGACTTGTATGGGTAGGCCGGTCGAAGAATATCCTCTCGAAGAAACCAGGCCCGTGTTCGGTCTCGAACGTGGCGCATACGTCCTGGTATTCGGGATCGCACCCTTGAGCCAATTCGTGGACCTTGGCGAGGCTCACGAGTTCCAGCCCCATCCTGCGCGCCACTACCGCGGCAACTATATCCCCGAAAGACCCCACCAGCCTCGATATGGTAACGATTTTCATGCTATTCCTCGCTCATTATGCGCTTCATTTCAATGTTCAACTTAATCGCCAAAAAAAACCTTTGGCAGCCACATCACAATGGGAGGCCAAAAGATGCATGTCAATAGACCAACCCATTGGAGGCAGATGAACGGCGCGACGCCCCTATATATGAGGCCCATGGTCATCTCAGGGGGCGCTATACCTCTCAGGTAAAAGAGAGAATAACCAAACGGCGGCGTCAAGAACGCCATCTGAAGATTAACACAGATGAGCGTGCCAAACCAGAGAGGATCAAAGCCCAGTTCTTGGGCAACTGGCGTGAACACAGGGACAACAATGAGAAGTATGCCGAGCCAGTCGATGAACATCCCAAGGAAGAATACAATGCCCATCATGATGAACAAGACCGCGTAAGGACTTACCTTAAAACCGAGCAGCAAGTCTGACACCGCGTCTCCTCCGCCAAGTCCCATGAAAACTGATTGAAAGGCATTTCCACCAAGGAAAAGGGTCATGACCATGCTTGTAATCTTAAGAGTAGCGATGGAGGCATCCACCAGAGAATGCCAGTTGAACTTTCCATAAGCGATGGCCAACACGGTCGCGCCAACTGCACCGATACCCGCTGCCTCCGTCGTTGTTGCCCATCCCAGGAGGATGCTCCCCAATACCAGTGCAATCAGAATCACCGGTGGGACGAGCGTCGTAAAGGCCATAGAGAGCTTCTGCGCTATTGTGTAAATGCGCTCTTCCTTGGGCAAGGGAGGACCCATTTTGGGATTGATGCCACAGCGTATGGCAACATAAATCAAATAGAGGCTCGCGAGAAAAAAACCCGGCATGTAAGCGGCCGCAAACATTTTGCCCACGGACAAGTTCGTGAGCCCGCCGTATACCACCAGCATGATGCTCGGTGGAATGAGTATCCCAAGTGTTCCGCCGGCACAGATGCAGCCTGCGCTCAAGGGGATGTCATATCCACGCTTCAAGAGATTGGGCGCGGCGATGAGTCCTATGGCGACCTCCGTGGCCCCCACCACCCCTGTCGATGCGGCAAAGACAGTACATACCATGATTACCGCGATCCCCAATCCTCCTCTTACTGGCCCCCATAGTATATGCATCGTGCGAAAGAGCCTCTCGGCAATTCCCGCAGTATCAAGCATCTGGGCCATGAAGATAAAAAGTGGCACGGCGACCAGAACATACTCCTCCATGACTCCATAAGTCTTGTTTACAAACATAGAAAAGACTACATCAGGCGACCCCCCCCAACCCCAAACGCCGAAAAAGAGAGCCACCGCCCCTAGAGAGAATGCAAGAGGATGACCGAGAAACAACACCACAAACAGGGTCCCGAACATGGCATACGCAACGGTCTCGGGGCTCATATCTCTTCTCCCTTCAACCGATAGATATCACGGACGAAATTTGCCAGACCTTGCACAAAAAGCAATATCAATCCCACCGGCATGACTGTCTTATAAATGTAAAGAGGCGGCTTCCACGCGCTCCAACTATGTTCCCAGATCGCCCATGAGTGCGCAGCATACCGCACCGCTGCATACGACAGGCATCCCACAAAGGGCAGAAAGACGAAAATAAACGTAATGACTGACAACCACAACCTCACGCGTAGGGGAAAGCGTTGGGCGATGATGTCGATCCTCACGTGGCGATCGTATAGAAGAGTGTATGCAGAACCCACAAGAAAATGGGTGCCGTAGAGATACACGGTCATTTCGAACGCCCAGACAGTGGGTGAGTAGAATATTTTCCTCGCAACCACCTCGTACACGACGACGAGCACCAGCGGCACAATTAGCAGCGCCACGTATCTCCCGACAAGATTGTTAAAGGCATCCACTGCCCTGACAAAACTCTTCATGAGAATTTCCCCGGAATCTGATGTAGTGGCATGCCTCCGGACGCAGGGTTACGCCCGAAGGCAGAGGTAGTGAGAGGGGCAAAACTACTGCAGCAGCTTACCCTTTATAAACATCTCGTACGGCCAGGGGGCGACGCGACCGCGCATTTCCCGCCACGTCGCAAAATCCTTCTTGAACTGCTCTTGAGAGTCCAGCACCTTCTTCACGTCGGGAAATATTGCTGAAAGATCGTCGAGATATTTTTTGGAGATCTTGGCAAACTCGATGATTGTCTCATCATCCATGAGAACGAACTCGGCCTTCTTCATCATCTCATCTATTGCCTTCACGTTCAAATTCTCAATCCATGCCCATGACCACAACTGAGTCTCTTTGGCGCAGATTTCCACGATGGCTTTCAAATCCTCCGGAAGCTCGTCCCATTTTTTCTTGTTGATGAAGATGTCGAACTGACAGGAAGGCTGATGTACGCCTGGTTCAATGATGTATTTCGCGATTTCGTGATATCCCGCTGGATAATTCACAGCCGGGCTGGAAAACTCGCAGCCGTCAATGACCCCTCTCTCAAGCGCCAAGTAAATCTCAGGACCGGGGAGCGGCGTGACATTCACGCCTAATTGGGTCAGAATGTCTTGATACCATCCTACCGTTCTGACCTTCATCCCCCGCAGTTCTTCCATTTTAGTGGCTCTTTTCCTCGAGTGAATACCGAGTTCCTGTCCTGAATTCCCGCAGAAAAATGCCACCATGCCATAGCGTCCGTAGAGTTCTTGGAGCATTTTGTCTCCGCCCCGTTCGTAATACCAGATGTTGTACCCCTCTGTGTCCAGACCAAAGGGCACCGATGCAAACGCCACAAACGCCTCATTTTTCCCTTTCCAATATCCAGGCCACGAATGTGCTATGTCAAGAGTGCCTTTCGCCACCGCATCAAAGATCTCCATTGCAGGGACGATTGAGCCGGTGGGATGGACCTTGATGTCAAGACGGCCACCGCTGCATGCCCGCACGCTGTCGGCGAAGTGAACCACAAAGTCATGAAACAACAAGCCGCTCCAGGGATCACTCATTCGCCAGGTAATCTTCTTATCCGATGTGGTCCACTGTTTACCTTTCCATTCCTTGGCCCGAAGGTCCTCACCAAATTTTTCGACCTTCTTGGCCTCTTTCTTCTCTTGCGCCTTTACCGTAAAAGCTGAAACCGCACAGAAAGCCAATGCGACCAAGGCCACAAAAAATATTTTTCCGATTGCCCTCATAGTCCTCACCTCCGAGAATCAGTGAATAGATTATTGCTCAACCCACCAGAACCTCTTACAATCAGTCGCAAACTACCCCCTTTCTTCAAAATTTCGCACGAGATTGCTTAGCTTCGCTCGCTATGACGCCGCTGGAACGGTTGTCGTCACAGGCTCCACGTGTTACGAAGCAATCTTCGCTGATGTTGATATTTTGTGAAAAACCGTCGCTCGAGTTTGATGCGACACTCGAGCCCTGTTATGTCTATAGCTTTGGAGTTTGTGCTGGTCTGTCTTCTTATTACTACGCTTTTTGAATGACAATTTCAACGATTTTCGTAGACGAATACGGCCGCGACCCTCGGCGCTCGGGCCTGTCTCTCCCTAGTCAGTGCGACGAGCCACCCGCGATGCAAGAGATCTTAGGAAGCTGCTCACGTCTCTTTCAGCCCAGTAATGAGCTAGTAGGTGAGCACCATCCCTCCGTCAAACAGGAGGTCTCCGCCCACCAAGTACGATGAAAATCTTGAAAAACCAAAAATAAACAAATTAGCAACCTCGATGGGCTTCATCATCTCTTTCACGCGTGATCTTCCCATCATGACATCATGCACGACTTCCTCGGGTGTTATACCTCTTTGTTTGGCTTGTGCGGGAATCTGATTCAATGCCAGAGCAGTCCTCACGAAACCGGTACTTACTGAAAAAGATCTGATTTTCCCCTCGCCCTCAGCCGAAATCGATTGAGAGAGGGCCCTGAGACCAAATTTGGTAATGTTGTAAACGGGCTTGTTGAGCGTGCACATATGCCCGTGAACCGATGACATGTTGCCAATCACGCCCGTGCCCGAGGGACTCCTCTTCATGTGGGGAATCGTGAGTTTGGAAAGGTAAAATGGGGCCCGAAGCATGATACGCTGCATGAGGTCATACTTCTCCATGGGAAAATTTTCCACAGAATCAATGTGTTGCATCCCAGCGATGTTGGCTAAGAATTTTATCGTCCCGAGCTTCGCCGCAGTGGACACGGCGTTTTCGATATCGGAATCGCTGGCAAGATCTGTTTTCACAAAAACTAACTTGCCGCCGAGGTCCTCTGCCATTTGACGCGTCCGCTCCCCCTCAGACTCGTTGATGTCCAGGGCGACAGTCAAGAGGTTGTTTACCGATGCGGCCACAGCCGTCGCCCTTCCAATGCCGCTTGCCGCTCCTGTCACGATGCACACGTTGCCGCTGTTGAACTCAGCGTCATCGAGGACAAGGATGTCCTCACGCCGAATTACAGGTTCAGCAATTTCCATAACCCACACCTCCTTGTATGGTTCGCTGGCCCCGACGCTCGCCTAAAAAGCAAGCGACCCTGCGCGCTTTTTCACAATAATGTTCTCCGGAACCCTTGGTGACTTTGCCAGCTTATAGTAAGATAATTTTGGCCACACCCGCAAGAAATTTGAGCCAACCCTTTCGGCGAACATCATTCTATTTCGATGAAAAAAGGCACAAGCGTAAGGAGGGTCTCTAAATGGCAGGTAGTTGGCGGTCATGAACCAAAACGAAGAGAGTATCTCGGTTGCAAGGTGTTTTAGCCACCTCCTGAGAGATTACAAATGATAGTATTTCCTGTAATCTTACTGCCGCTCACGGGTATTCTGAACATGGAAATATGCGCCGCATGGGACCAAAATAAACGTGCAGAAGGCCAACGCGTATTTTAAGGACATGTTGCAGCAGCAAGTGCGACGCAGAGGGACCTCACCAACGAGCATGAGAACTCTCATCACAAAACTGATCTCTCAAAGCGCATGTCTTTCAACGTCTGATGAATTTGGAAGGGGCAAAAATCCCCTCTGGGGATAATTATACGCCATGCTCCTCGGACATATTGCCGTCGCCTCCGTCGCCAAACAAACAATATTCCCTCACAGGAACTTTGCGTTTCTGATGGTTGCGTCGTTTATCCCCGACTTCATCGATAAACCAGCGCAGATATTTCTCCACCTGCCGGGCCGCGGGATTGGCCACTCACTCATCATGTTTTTCGCGGGTGCCTCCATTGCGCTTGCTCTGTCTCACAGGCTGAAATTACCCAACGGCCTGATACCCGCAGCCCTCGTCATGTGGTTTGCCCATCTGGCGGGCGATTTCCTCGAGTGGCATGTGCTCTTATGGCCTTTCTATAGAGTTCCCGTAGCGCCTCACTTACCATTCAATCTAGGGGAAAAACTCTATCAATTTTACATTGCGCGAATGTGGCCTGAGCAATTTTGGCTCGAAATGATCTGCATCACGGCCGCAGTCGTATTCACGCTAAGATCGTATCGCATGCGCGCGTTGTTTCATAGGCGCTAGGGGCTCGACTTGATCCTGCGTGAGGTAGGGGGGGCGAGGCTGGACAATGTCCCCTGAATCGATTTCAAAGGCTGTGAGGGCCGTGCAAACGTTGCGGGCACGTTTTGCATTCAAAACAAGACTCGGAGTGGCGCGCTGACAATTTACACGGAAACTCCTTTGTGATAGGAAGTTTCGAAACCGTAATCCGATGCCTCACGCTAAAGGCGCGACGGACTGATGGAGCGCCAACACGGCGCCGCACACGGCAGGAATCACTACATCGCAGGCCTAAATGAAGCAGCTGAGACCCTACCGAAAATTACTCAGACCCTCCCAATGGATCAAAAATGGTTTTGTCCTCATGCCATTGATTTTTAGCGGGGACCTTTTGATGCCAGACGCGGTCATTAAATCGGTCGGCATGTTCCTCGCCTTCTGTGCTGCAGCTTCCGCCACCTACATCATCAATGACTACATGGACATGGAGCAAGACAGGCTCCACCCAAAGAAAAAGGACAGGCCCCTCGCCTCGGGTGCTGTCGCGCCGGGGAAGGCTCTTGCACTTGCTGTCGTGCTGATTGGGGGGGTTCTTGCGGCCTTGCTCGTCGTCAAGACCCCTTGGCTCGCTATCTCAGCTCTGGTAGCTTACATCATGCTCCAACTCGCCTACTCCACGTACCTCAAACACATTGTCATCATCGACGTCTTTGCCCTTTCCACGGGGTTTTTGTTCAGAGTGGCGGGAGGAGCCGCCGTTATAAACGTATCAGTCTCGAGCTGGCTGTTGTTGTGCACATTCTCACTCGCCATATTTCTCGCCTTGGGCAAGAGGCGCCATGAGGTACTGTACCTGCCGGAGGACGCGGTCAATCATAGACCCGTCTTGGAAAGCTACAGCATGCTCTTCCTCGATCAGCTCCTCCAGGTCGTTACCACCTCCACGCTCATTTTCTATTGCCTTTACTGCGTGCGCAGCACCCCTGACATGGGCGCCAGTCCGGAAAAGCTTATGCTCACCATTCCCTTTGTCATCTATGGGATATTCCGATACATGTATCTCATATATCACAAAGAGGACGGAGGCTCCCCCACTGCGCTCATCCTCACAGACGCCCCCTTGCTCGCATGTACTATTTTCTGGTTAATGGCCTTTATCGCTATCATTTATCTTTAAGAAGGCTCCAGACAAATCAGGGGGGCTACATTGGCGACGCACACACGTAGGCGAATTACCGCAGGCACTTCAGTCTCTTTGGCAGTCATGATATATTAGCGTCCACCCGACAACGCAGAACGCCACAACGAGGCTGAAGGACCTAAGGATGGAACGCAATGAAAAAAATGTTGTATGTGATCTGGTTTCTAGCCATGGCAGGTATTGGAGTAGTCATTGGGTGCTTCGTCCATGCGACGCGTGTGAACCAGACAACGCTCATGAGCGGCGTGGCTTTTGTCAGGGAGCTTCCTTACGGCGAACAAATCGTAGGGCTCATTGAAACTGCAGTATTTTCGTACCAAGAAAGAAAAGAGCTGGAACACTACCAAAAAGAGCATGCAGGAAAGATCCAGATTGATCCAGAGGTTCTGAAGCGGCACAAAGATCTTTACCGGGAGAGTCTGCCCGTACAATCAAAATAAAAAGCTTAATAAATTTGAATTAATAAGATTAATTATAAAACCATAACTTGACAAACACTCTCCATCGTGGTACGCCGCCCCTGAAGCCTGTGGTTCTCGGGCTGCTGTCGGTTTGCCGACCTGATCCTCCATCATCTTCATAAACAGGACATCCCATGAGTACGGACAAATATGCCCATGACATCGATCTGTGCACGATACCGGGTGAATTTCGTGAAAACTACCGGTTTCTTAGTGAACTCATCCGCTGCAGGGACAAGAACCACGCGCTCGTCAAACGCCTCTCAAGTATAGGTGACGTGAGACTGGCGGCATTGCATAGGAACCTGAATAAACGTGAGGCAAAGATACTTAAGGATTTCATCGCCGCCCTCCATGAGGAAGACCCCGATTATTCTCCCGCGCCTGTTCCGGAGGAGCTGGAAGCTTCCATAAGGATTCGGAAGAGATCGACATGGCTCCCCTGGGAGGCTGAAGCTATTCGGAAGATCGAGAAGTGGAGGGAGGACTTGATCGCCATTCTCGAGAAGAGACGCCTTGATATATCCCCACACCGACGTCGGAAAACGCTTGCATCCTTCTCAACAGAACAGGAGATCCCGCCCCCACGGAGGGCTCAAAGGAGTCTCGCCTCTCTCTGACAGCGGGACCTCGGGTTTCTAGAACTCCGGGGAGAGCAAGAAAGGGCCACGCTCTTCGCTCTTGACCCTGGCGCCCGCCTGGTCTAAAGTCTTTCACTAGTCAGCCGAAGTACAGTCACAGATGTATGACGCCTGGAAGGGGAACGCGCTCGTTTCATGTACGGGCAGAATGCGGCCGCTTCCGCAAGCATTGTGAACACGGGAGCGTTGCGAGAATTTCAGCTCTCACTTCTTGGCAGGCGCGATAGCTCCACAGAGCCAGAGAGGGCCTTCATTGTACCCTCAGGTTGATGCAGCATGCCGTCTCATGGAAAGGCGCGAAATCCCGTGCCAGGTCATCCAACAATTTTCCGCGATGCTTATAGAAGTTATCGAGGGTAAGAAAAGCTACATTCCCCTCGAAACAGTGTCTTCGCCAGACCCGTCGCTTTTGCTCGAGCCCCCGCACATGTCCTGCTCTGTGGACAGTTTTTCCCGAATGGGCGCTGAGTTGCTTGACAAGGTCGTCGTCATAAAGCTCAACGGCGGAAGGAGCACCACCATGGGTGGGGAGGTCCCCAAGGGTATTCTGACGGCGAAGAACGGTCTCTCCTACTTGGATATAGTGGTAGGGCAGATAAGGGGTGTGCGACAGCAAAGGGGCGTCCAGGTCCCCCTCGCCCTCATGAACAGTTTTTTTACGCATGAGGCCACAGAGCAATTGCTGAGAGCGCAGCAATTGCGCGTATTGACTTTTGTGCAGCACAGCGTTCCCCGGATAATGGCAGATACTTTTATGCCTCTGCAGACAGGCGCCGATGACGACTGGGCCCCTCCCGGTCACGGAGATGTGTATCTAAGCCTGAAACTCTCAGGTCTGCTTGACCAATTCCTCTCCCAAGGAATCCGATGGGCCTTCATATCCAATATCGATAATCTCGCCGCATACTTAGAGCCTTGGATCCTCGGCCTCATGTCGGAGTACGGGATAGACTTCCTCCTCGAAGTGACAGACAGAACCATGGCAGACAAGAAGGGGGGGGCGCTTGTGGTAAAGGACGGACGTCTTTTTTTACTGGAAATTGCTCAAGTTGCGCCGGAAGAGAGGGACGCGTTCATGGACACCGAGCGCTTTCGAGTATTTAATACCAACAATCTCTGGGTCG
>CAYRVH010000052.1:21543-23176 GCA_964427855.1 uncultured Syntrophaceae bacterium | reverse complement strand
GCGTACCACTTATAAATCTCGTTCGGTTGTACAAAGAAGCCGGACCAGCTAGAACCATGCCCCATGTTCCCACATAGACGCGAGTTCTTCTGGTGTGAAAGAGATCGGAAAGCAACTAGGGGTAGGTACAAATAACCGCAACCCCATGGACCGCCAGATATAATTTGAATGGAAGAAATATCGCTGCCCGGTTTTTTCGCAGAATTCGGCGAGATAACTTTTCTCATTCCGCTCCGGTCCAGTTCTTAAAGAATCAACATCCGTCATGGCAGATAGTCTCGTCCGCGTATTCGATTGAGTACAGGTATCGCGAGAAGAGACACTCTGTCTTTTCAGCGATCCCTCGACAAAGCCCTGCTCCAACTCGCGAATATTCTAACACGTATTAGGGGTTCTATTCAAAAAAGCCTTCAGTTCCCTCGCTGTCACTGTATATGAAAAAAAGGCAGTGATGGCCAAAGAGGAGGACATTCCTATTACAAAATTCAGCACATTATTTGTGTTCGTCCGTCTAATTTTCGGGGATCATTGTGGGAATCCTTTGATTTCTTCCCCCTGTTCATCCCCGAGTACGCCACAGAATTGCGTTGAAATAATGCTCTTTCTCTGTTCGACCGTTAAGGGCAGTATTGGTCGGCGTCGTGTGACGTTCAAAGCCGTCCGGGTGCCGCGTCTGTCACGAAGTACCCGTATTGCCGGCAGTCACGTGATTATCAGATGCTCAAACAAAGGCGCCCGCACAAAGGCGCACCGTATCAATGGGCATGGGGAGTTCGAAAAGTATTCTCTCGACAATGGCGGCCCGCAAACATGTAGGCTGCACGAACCCTCACGGCCTCCCACGTTTCTTAAATCACTCTGCGCCATTGGAGGCGTTCCGTTCGAGATTCATTGGATCTTCTCGACCCTCACAGCGCATGCTTTGAATTCGGGGATTTTACACACGGGATCGAGGGCCGGATTTGTCAAAACATTTGCGTTGGCTTCAAAGAAATGAAAACTCATGAAGACCACCCCGGGCTCAACACATTCAGTGAGTTTTACTTTTGTCACTACTTCACCGCGCCTGGACACGAACCTTGCCGACTCGCTATCACGTATGCCGATCCTTTTTGCGTCCACTGGGTTCATTTCCGCCACCCCCTCGGGCATCTCCCTCTGAAGAGAGTCCGAGTTTCTCGTCATTGTGCCCGTGTGATAATGAGGGAAATACCGTCCAGTGGTAAGCTGCATAGGGAATTCTTCGTCGGGTAGTTCCGCGGACGGCGTATAATGAATGGCGCGAAAGAGTCCCTTTCCTCGCGTAAATTTTTCGACGTGCAGGATAGGTGTACCCGGATGGTCTTTGGATGGACATGGCCACGCAATAGGACCTTTTTCAAGTCGTTCGTAATCCAGCCCCCCATAAGAGGGGGTGAGTCTGGCCATTTCGTCGAATATTTCAGAAACCTCGTTGTAGTCCATGGCAATACCGAGACGCTTGCCGATCTCTGCCAATATGGTCCAATCTTCTCGAGCGTCGCCAGGGGGATCCACTGCTCTACGCACCCTCAGGACATTCCTTTCAGTATTGGTGAAGGTTCCTTCCTTTTCTGCGAAACATGCCGCGGGAAGAACTACATCTGCGAGGCTC
>CAYRVH010000052.1:20930-21503 GCA_964427855.1 uncultured Syntrophaceae bacterium | reverse complement strand
CCGCAAGGAAATCGGCTGATTCCAAGGCGTGTCTTACATGATTTGTATCAGGGTCGCTGCCCATGGGATTTTCTCCGAGAATTACCATTCCCTTGAGCGTTCCCTGCTCCAGTGCGTTGAGCATCTCGACGACGGTGGGTCCTACTGCTTCGGATAGCTCGCAATTCCAGGCTTCTTGAAACTTCTTTTTCACCGATGGATCGGTCACAGCCTGGTAGCCTGGATAGACATTAGGCAAAGCCCCCATGTCGCAGGCTCCTTGGACGTTGTTCTGTCCTCTCAACGGATTTACTCCTGTGGAGCGCTTCCCGATGTTCCCCGTAAGCATAGCCAGGTTTCCCAAGGACTGGACATTATCAACACCATGAGAGTGCTGTGTAATGCCCATCGAATAAATTATCGATGCACCTGTGGCGCTTGCGTATGTCTCTGCAATGCGGACAATATCTTCGGCGGCAATCCCCGTTATTTCGGAGACCTTCTCAGGCGAGTAGGCTCTCAGATGCTCTTGAAGAAGTTCAAATCCTTCTGTTCGCTCTCGAATAAAAGCCTCGTCCTGAAGGTTTTTCGCTA
>CAYRVH010000052.1:0-20920 GCA_964427855.1 uncultured Syntrophaceae bacterium | reverse complement strand
TTCATAATGCCGTTTATGAGGGCGACGTCTGTTCCGATTTTTTGTCTGACATGAATGTCAGCCGATCGAGTGAGGTGAATGCCCCGTGGATCCGCAACGATGAGTTTTGCGCCTTTCGCCTTGGCCCGAAATATACGGTATGCCACGAGCGGATGAGACACGCTTGTATTGGAGCCTATGACGAATATGCAATCAGAATCCTCTATTTCAGGTATGGAGTTGGTCATTGCCCCACTGCCGAACACGGCAGCCAAGCCCGCCACCGTGGAAGAATGACAGAGTCTCGCACAGTGATCTATGTTGTTTGTCTGAAATCCGGCTCGGCACAGTTTCTGCATCAGATAATTTTCCTCGTTGGTACATTTGGCGGAACTCAAAAATGCGAGGCTATTTCCTCCGTGATTCTTTTTGATGCTTACGAGTCGATCAACGAGGAACCCTAAAGCCTCCTCCCAGGATACTTGGCATAGTTCCCCATTTTTTCGTACAAGAGGTCTGGTCAGCCGCTGAGGGTTGTGTATAAACTCGTGGGCGTTCCATCCCTTGATACAGAGGCGTCCTCGGTTCACCTGGTGAGTCTTTGAGGGGAGCGTGCCCGTCACTTTGCCGTCTTGGACTTGAAGCAAGATTTCACATCCGCATCCGCAATATGGACACGTGGTGCGAACGAATCCCAGGTGACTGAATGATCTTGATTGCCCTTCGATCATCGATACCTTCCTTTGCTGAGGTTTGCTGTGGGCAGATCTTTTGGAATAGGCCATGGCGCCCTTTCATACAGGGTTGCGATCACGTTCGCCCTCTGCCGCTGTGGTTTGCCCGGGCCGTTTGATGCGTAATGGTGAAGGCCCCAGTCGTCTAATAGTTTCCGTAAAGTCAGTAATGACCTTTGCGAATCTGGGCCCCTCGGCTGAAGAGACCCATTTGAGACAAAGTCGCTGAGGGTCTATCCCAGCAAATTCCATAAGCTTATGCACGAAGCTGATGCGTTTTACCGTCATGTAGTTCCCGGCGACGTAATGGCAGTCTCCAATATGACAACCGCCCACAAATACTCCATCGGCGCCTTTCTGAAAGGCTTTCAGGATCATGGCAGGGGACACCGTCGCGGAGCACAACGTGCGGATGGTCCGAATGTTAGGGGGATATTGCAGTCGACTTACCCCGGCTAAATCTGCGCCCCCGTACGAACACCAATTACACAGAAAACCAATTATGATGGGTTCGAAATCATTCTTTGACATCCGGTTTCTCCTCAATCAAATAGGGTCAAAACAACACGGGAGAGCGTTGCCGTGCAGGAGTTCAAATCGCACATTTATCTACGGCCTAATGAGGCAACGCGGCGTCCGCCTCCCATGACCACCTCTGCAGCCCGTCCTGCCGCGCTACTCGCTTGAACCACCGACTCTGGAATATCCACGGGCCCTTGAGCGCAACCGCATACGAATATACCTGGAACGCTTGTGTCCAATGGCGCTGACGCACTCGTTTTGATGAAATTATTATGATCAAGTTCGACCCTAAGCAGATGCGCGAGCTGCGTGGCACCTTTTGGCGCCGAGCAGGCGTTGGCCAGCACCACCATATCAAAACTCATACTGCTCACCCGACGTTGCGTCGTGTCTTCATAATAAACAACGGGATTCAAATCCGCATCCTGCGTGATTTCCGCCACTCGACTTCGAATATATGTCAGGCCCCGCCTCTCTGCCCCGCGTAGTTTCGTTTCCTCGAATCCTTTCCCAACCGTGCGCAAATCCATATAAAATATGTAGGATTGGGCATCGTGATCGTGTTCTCGTGCCATAATTGCTTGCTTTATTGAGTGCATACAGCAGAAACTTGAACAATATTTATGAAATCTGAAATCGCGGGACCCAACGCATTGGACAAAACCTAGTTTCTTAATACCTGAGAATTTTTCAACGACCTCCTGCAGCCGCTTTTGCTCTAGGAGCAGGGCAGCGAGCTCGGCCTCATCCCCTGAATGTTCAGCTTTCTTGATTGACTTTTGTAAGCTCTCCAGGCGCCTTTTGGCTTGGATCGTCGAGGGTCGCATTAAATGACCTTTAGTAGGGCCACTGGCATTTAATAGACGCTCCATCTCAAGAGATGAGATCACATTTGGCAGTCTCCCATATCCGTACTCTGAAATACGGGTTGCGTCGAACAATTCATATCCGGTCGCTACAATCACAGCGGCCACTACGAATTCTTCATCGTAGGCTTTTTGGTTGTAATCAACGGCCTTGGCTTGGCAGACCTTCGCGCACACTCCGCATTTTCCACCCCGAAGCAACTTGCAGTGCTCAGGATCTATCGTAAAAACGGAGGGGATCCCTTGCGGATAGTCTTTATAGATGGCTTTTCTGTTGTTTAATCCAATGTTGAATTCGTTGGGAACAGAGGTGGGACACTTCTCGGCACATGCGCCACACGCCGTACACTTGGTCGCATCAACATAGCGGGGTCTACGATGTACCGTCACGTGGAAATCGCCAATACTGCCCGAAAAACCAGTGACTTCGCTATACGCCAAGACATCAATATTTGGATGACGGCCTACTTCCACGAGCTTTGGCGACAGGATGCAAATCGCACAATCGTTCGTAGGAAAGGTTTTATCAAGCTGGGCCATCTTTCCGCCGACGCTGGGATTCTTTTCCACCAACCGTACTTGAATTCCCATCTCCGCGAGGTCTAATGCGGCCTGCATGCCGGCGATGCCGCCGCCTATTACGAGAACTTCTCCAACAGCCATGAGATGCACCTTTTTGTGTCAGAATTATGTCTGTGACACCGTTTCGCCACTCAAAGACATTCCGCGTAAGCGACTTGGTCCCAGTCGCCGAATCTCTTCTGTGAATTCGTTCATCACATTCGCAAAGCGTGGGCCCTCTGACGCAGATATCCATTCTTTTCTGAAGCGCCCTGCTTCGATACCGAGTAGTTTCAAGATTTTTTGGACCTTTTCTATCACTTTGAGCGCCTTATAGTTGCCCTCGGAATAGTGGCAGTCACCGAGATGACAACCTGTCACAAGAACTCCATCTGCACCCCTCTCGAAGGCCCTGAGGACATAAGTCGGCGCCAACATGCCCGAGCACATCAGCCTAATTATCCTAATACTCGGCGGATATTGCAGTCTGCTGACCCCAGCAAGGTCTGCTCCCCCATAGGAGCACCAGTTGCATGCGAAAACGATGATTATCGGATCAAAATCTCGTTTCATAGGAGATCACCTGTAGAGCTTGCCTGAAATCTTTGGGCCACGCCCCGCCTACATCCCACGCGCCTGACGCGTCCTGTAAAGGAGGCTTTGCCACTTTCACGCAATGAGTCCACACATTTTGGTTGTTGCTCGCAACCCCTGTCTTCGTCCGATCACATACAGCCCGTCTCGAGGATGCTTGTCACCTCGAGCGAGGCGCCAGTGTTAGAGACATTGGACTCCGCACAAAGGCTTTTTCCACGTCGCCAGCCTTACCCTGCGGGAAAGGCGCAACAAAACTCGCCGCCCATAGAGACGGCTAGCTGCCGTCACCCCCAAAGTTTTTCTTAGCGTGAGAGATGCGGCCTGAAAGAGGCCTTCATATGGGATTGCCACACGGAAGAGGAAGGGGTCTTTCGGCCGAGCTCTCTACCGACCAAACACGGGTGGTCTGCCGCGCACTGCCTCAAGTAAAACCGAAAAACCGATACATGACGTTAATCCAGATTTTTTGATATCAGATGCGACTTAACAGCATATACCAAGGACTTCTCGATAAGTCAAATCGAAACAACCTATGATAAGGGCTATTAAGGATCTCGTTTCCTTACGGCCTTCTCCTGCTGGCAAAAGCCGTTTAAGTCTCAAGTGGCTTGTTCATCGCACGGCGGGGAGGAGGCCTACAGATAGCGGGTCATGCCACATCCCCTTTGTTGGATCCTTACAGCGCCCACACAAACAGTTGCAGGGCTGCTGTGGCGTGGTGTTGGATTTCTGTGAATAATGATTTTTTATGGTATTTTGGTTGCTCGATGTCGCATCTTTTTTCAACGCTCTGTGGTCTTGACATAGGGGGTCGTTTTTAGCCCTCTCTCATGGCACGCGAAGAAGCCATAAAACAACAGCCTGAGAAATAGACGAGCGCAGCCCTAGAGGAAAACCAGTGCAGTAAGCCACGCGGAAAGAGTTAATTCCCACCATGCGCTTGGCAACCTTTGTCAGAGCAGACAGTTTGTTTAGAAATTTGGAGAATCAGTACGGGCTGCGGGACAGGTCTAAACCCCCAATTCTTTGGGAAACGAAAGCCGTCCGGGGGTGAGACGGCTCACTTATTGGAAGTATATTGGGTTTTCTGGTCGGGGCGACTGGATTTGAACCAGCGACCACCTGAACCCCATTCAGGTACGCTACCAGACTGCGCCACGCCCCGACACGAGAGACAAAGTACCCGATTGTCCATTCTATGTCAATAACGGCCAGGTCATCGTCGCTATTTCCTAAAACTACCAGTTTAAAGGCCTTGGCGGTGGCGGTGCTCTACGGAAAATTGACCCTTCTGGCGGCTTTTTTCTTGGATAATCGTTACGTTCCCCGTCGCGGTTGGCGAGTGCAGAGAATATTCATCAATTCGGTGGTAGCTACTTTATCTGCATAGGAACGGCGGCTGTATGACGAAATTGATGGTTGTGCGCGGCAATTTCCAGGTCATCTCCGGCGAGAGCTTATAAAAAAACCGGCTATCGCTTGAGCAGACTCGACTCTTTCGAAGCCCCAACTGGCACACTAGTCAGGCGAGGCTCCGTACCATGCGCTGAGAGCCGCCGAAAGTTTTTGCTCCGAGGATTCAAATTTAGCTTGATTGCTGATCTTCTCGAGGTATTTTTTACCGGGACGATATTGGAAAATACCCATTTCTGAGAAACGGGATAAGGCATTGTCCACGCTGACCATGGTGACCACGGGATCAGCCATGTTCTCTCGGCCGTGTTTGCGTTTCGAACCAACCGCCGCAATGATCCGCGCGAACTCTTTTTGGCTTGCGCCGCCATCGCCCAAGGTACGGGCTGCGAGGAGCGAGAAGTAATATACTTGCAGCAAATCCGTTGTGAGGGAGCCGACCGTCTGAAGCTGCTTTGGCTTCACAAGGCTCAAGTCGCTCTTCAACCACTGATTCTCCACAAAAAATGTGAGGCAGGCATCGAGTAGGGTGTCATCCGCTATCAAGGGATTCCATATGAGCTCTTTGCCAAGGACGTCTTTCAAGAAAGTAAACAATTCCAATATCCTGTCGCGCTGCTGCGTGGCAAACGTCTGCTCATGAGGTGCGGCCAAAACCGACAGCGCAGCTAAGGAATGAGGCCAGATAAAGTTTAAGAGCGCGTTTCGGTAGTAATCGAGAGTCATCCTCTTCGCAGCCCGAATCTGGTAGGCCTTGCCGTCACTATCATCAGAATCCTCCAATGGCTCAATGAAACTTCTTTGAGCGAAAATCATCAAACTGGACTCCAGCGCGCCTAATAGATCTTTGAAGGAACTGGCGAGTTCCGTTCGTTGCTCCTGCAACGCCTCATACAGGGCCTGGGCGCGTTCCACAATCTCGTCGTGGGACACAATGACAGCGCCAGAACTCAGCAATGAAGCCGCGGTCAACTCAATAGGCGTCACAACCCCAGCCTTTGCAATGCCGCTCATAAGGTAGTAGGCAAAATCATGATACGTTTTTCGAGTGGCAACGGAGTCCAACGTGTTGGGATCGCCAGTGGGTAAATATGATTTCAAGAACTCCTTGTAAGAGATGGGGAGGTGGAATCGAATGTAGGCCTTGCCATACTTTTTTTTCAGCGCTTCGCGGCTGCGCAAAAAAGACCAGAAAGATTCCTTCTCTTTTTCTGCGCCGGCCAGTTCGCGGAGATACGAACTCTCTTCGGGGACCTGGTCGTAGGCGACAAACGAAGGGACAAAAGCGAGATCATCGACGTAGCCCTCGTCCACGGCCTGAAGCAAAAAAGAAAGCATTCCTACACGAGGCGGCAATAATTTCCCCGTACGGCTACGTCCGCCTTCTATATAAAAGTTTATATTGATTTTCTCGCTGAGCAGCACCCTCAGATAGGCTTCAAAGACTCGCGTATATAGCCTAGTAAGAGAACCGAGTTTTTGAAACGACCGTCTAATGAAAAACGCGCCTGCATTGCGCAAGATGGGCCCGACGGGCCAGAAAGAGAGGTTCTTCCCTGCGGCCATGTACGGGATTGCCATCTGATTGACGAAAGAAAGGTATCCAATCACCAGGTAATCCAGGTGGCTCTTGTGGCATGAGACATAAATCAGGGACCCCGCCTCATTAGTCCGTTTGAGTATTTCAAACTGGCTTTCTCGAACATCGATCTCCGTAAATATTTTTCCAAAAAGCCATTTGAGCAACAAGAACAGAAAGTGATGGACCTGAATTCTTTGGTCTCCGGCCATCTCCTCTACGAACGACTCGGCTTTTTTCTTCAGGTCGGATTCCGACATCGCAGTGTGCGCGATCGCGTGTTCTATAGCCGTTTGCACTTTAGGATCTTGCAACACTCTTTCTTTGATCTCGGTGCGAGACATGCGTTCGGGACCGCGGTTCACCCTCACACGTTCATTGATTGCGTTGACGAGCTCGTTTCTCACGTCAATAATCAGCCGTTCCGGGTCATGGGCGCCGCCAAATTCTTCGAATTCTGCCACTAGATAAACGGGATTTCCGATGAGGAGCTCAGGGACGGTCCATCGCCGTACGCTCGTGATGATCCTCTTGATTATTCCCGGCTGATCCGGATCCCCGAGCACCTCTTCCCAGAAGGGCCGTACAGAGCGTCTCTGGCCGCGTTCATAGAGAATCATCATGGGAACCACGGCAATGGATGCTGCCATACGCGTTTGTACTTGTACGAGAATATTGATCGGATCTGTCTCGGGATGTACATAGCGCGCCTTGGAGGTCTTTTCATCGACCAAGAAAAATATGGCGGAACCGCCAGACTGGAGGATCTCGCGGACGAGTTCCACCTGCTCATCCAGGCTGCTTTTCGGATTGCGAGGCGAGTCTGTCCGGCGTTGCTGGGTTGAAAACCACCTACTTAATGCCCGCAAGGCGCCGCTTCTCGCATCAAACACAAAACATGGCACAGGCAGTCCTAACTGAGCAAATCTGAGACGTACATACTGGACATCGAAATAACTGCGGTATTTAAACGCATATACCACAGGTCCTTGCGCTGCCAATTCTCGGATACGTTGGACCACGTATTTTTCGACAATGATCTTGTGGCACAATGCAGATATGAGGGCCCGCAATGCGTACGAGGGTTCACGGCTGAAGACCCCTTGGGCGCGGCCGAACGGCAAATCTTTGAGGAAATCCGGAACAGTCTTCACTTGTGTGAGTTCTTTCATGGGCGCGCCGTTATAACCTCCTGGGGAAATAAGTTCAACTATGGCGCTACGCATACTGCGGATTGCTTCACAGAGGGCCCCGGAGGTATTGTCTCGGGGCGGGTGGCATCACACGGTTAAAGCATCCGCACGGGCAAAAAGTCGCAATTGACTATAATCCGTCGGCCGTCCGTGGTGCAACGGCCGCGAGATGCGGCGTACGGAGATGCTGCAAAAACTTGCGTCGGCCTGCGCATTTTATGGTAATATTGTCCTCTGTCCAGAAGGGATGTGGGACAAGTAACTATGCCAGCTCGTCGAAGTTCGATTCTACTCTTAATGACAGTTTTTTCAATCGCGGGATTGATGAATCAGAACGCATACGGGCAAGATTATCTCGACTATTATGAGCAGGGTGAATTTGCCCTACGCGTGGAGAAATGGGATCGAGCCATCGAAATGTTCACGCTGTCGCTGCGTGATAACCCGAACTTTTTCGTGGCGTACCATTACCGCGCCATCGCGTACTCAAAGAAGGGCGAGTATGACAAGAGCATTGAGGACCTGAAAAAGGCGGTGCAGCTCAACCCAGACTATCCAGATGCATACGGGCTCATGGGGCTGGTGTACGAGATAAAAAAGGATTATGCTTCGGCATTGAACGTGTATAGAGAAGCCCTTGCGAGGGAAAAAAGGCCGGCGGTGGTGAAACTCCTACAGAAATACATTCAGGATGCTGAGGCAAAAATAAAAAAGAAGTAAGCAACAGGACGCTATTGCAAGACTGGGATTCAGCTGGATGGAGCTGTCGGCGAGAGGGGTGGCGTGTCGCTTGTGCGGAAAAAAACCGAATGAGAATCAACCGCAGAAACTTTGACAGAGTTGTTTTTTTTTATTAAGGTTGTATTGCTCACTTCGAATTCAGACAGTGAAAGGGAGTCGAGACGCAGGGAACGCTGAGGGGCCATGAAATTTTTTGCCTTGACGTTGACGACCTCGACAAGCATTCGCACGCGAATTCTACGGCTGGGTGAAAAATTCGGTTTGAATTACGGGGAGAAGTGTATTACAATAGAAAATTGTGTTTGTATATCACCAGTGATACCTATCACTAGGAAAGACTATGAGCCCAAAGTTGTACGGGCATATTCGAATGAAGGAGGGCTGTTGAATGCCTACGCTGGAAATTGAAGGTCGAACCTTTGAAGTGGACGAAGATGGATTTCTTCAAGATCCCGATCTGTGGAACGAGGAAGTTGCAGCGCTGTTTGCCAAAACCGAAGGCATACAGGAAATGACTGAAGATCATTGGAAGGTAGTGCATTACCTTCGCAACTATTACCTTGAGTTCAACATCGCACCCATGATCCGCAAGGTCTGCAAGGACACAGGTTTCAAACTCAAAAAGATCTACGAGTTGTTTCCTTCAGGGCCGGCGAAAGGCGCTTGTAAGGTGGCGGGGTTGCCGAAACCGACTGGGTGCGTTTAGTCTCCATCTTCTCTTTTCCTCGGGGTCGTGAGGCCCTTCGCCGGTTTTGAACCGGGGAGTTGGCACTCGCGCTCCGAGGAGATTTCCTCACCCAATGATGGACAAAGACATAGAGGGGCCGGAGGCGCATCTGGCTAAGGGGGATAATGCGCCCGTCTTTAGAGGCGGCTGGTTGTGTGCCGAAGGCGTGTCCCAGGACTCGTCGGGTGGCTCTGAACGCCGACCAACGCAAGGCACATGAGTGCCCTCCGCGACAGTCATAGCGAGCCTGCACACACGGAGCAGTGCTGCGATTTAACATTGAATTCGCCAGCGGCCTCTCTGTTCGATTGAGGTGAGCTAAGATTGCGTGGTGGCCTCTGAAATCTCCCAATGACGAGAACGCCATTGATGCGTCATTGCGGGCGATGCGAAGCAATTCCTCGATAAATGCTGTGAAAAACCCTCATCCGTTCGTCGATCCCTTGGACGCGACTCGTTTCAAATCAACTCTTGCACCTTTTTTATGAGCTCATCCATGTCGCCAGATTTCACCACAAACGCATCGATGTCCTGCAAGATAGGATCTTCAGAGACAAACGGATAGGCTGTGCTGACCACAATGGGCGCCTTATATTTCAGCTTGTGAAACTTCTTCAGGAATGCGCGGCCGCCCATGCCCGGCATTTTAAGGTCCAAGATGATGATGTCTGGCTGCTGAGTTCGCAACAATATTAATGCCTCTTCGGCGTTGGGAGCCTGGACCACTCGAAAACCGAGCTCTTCAAAGACTTCTCGATAGAGCAGCCTGACTGACGACTCGTCTTCAATGTGTAGTATGACTGGCATGGCTTTTCCTGTCATCCCTTCACATAATATCATTTGGAGATGAATTGGCTAACAAAAAACGCGGTTTTTTGTTATTGATGCCTGCATGACCCGGACTTCGAAGATAAACGCACCCAAAGAGGTGGTGGTTCCAGATCCGCTTCATGTCGGCGATGCCGTCGCGGTGGTTGCCCCATGCAGCCCACCTTCTGAGGAGCTTCTGTATGAAGGAGTTCGTTTTTTGCGCTCCTTGAACCTCAAGGTCGTATTGGGAGCGCACATAAGCATCCGTCGCGACTACCTCGCTGGCAGCGATTCTGAAAGGGCTGCTGATCTCAATGCAGCCTTTGGAGACCCGGAAATACGCGCCGTTTTTTTAGCCAGAGGAGGCTATGGGTGCATGCGTATTTTGGACCGACTCGACCTGCAGTCGTTGGCCGGGGACCCAAAAATCCTGTGCGGTATGAGTGACGCCACCGCCATCCAGCTCTATTTATACAAGGAGTTGGGGCTGGTTACCTTTTCAGGGCCTATGGTCGCAGGCCAGTTGGGGGGCGGGCTGGACCCCTGGTCAGAGCAGAGCTACGTCCGAGGCTTGTTTCAGCCTTGGAGTGGGATGCGCCTGTCCGCCGACCACGGCACGTTCAGGGTGGTCAGATCCGGTCGCGGCGCCGGCGCGCTCATCGGTGGTTGCCTCTCCATTGTTTCAGCGCTCCTTGGAACGCCATACCTTCCGCAGTTCTCCGGAGCCATTTTGCTGCTCGAAGATGTGAACGAACCTCTTTATCGACTTGACAGGATGTTCACTCAGTTGCGGCTTGCCGGCGTGTATGATTCTATCAGCGGGATGGTGTTGGGACATTTCATTGGGCCAGACGGCAACGACCTGGGAGCTGAGGTTGAAAATCTGGCGTATGAAAGAACTCAAGGCTTTGAATTTCCCATCGTTGCACGGTTTTCCCACGGGCATAGACTGCCCAACCTCACTCTCCCTCATGGCATGCACGCGGAATTGGACGCATCTAGCCCCTGTTTAGCATTTGTTTCATGACGCGTGTCTTGTTTTTTTTTTCAGAGGAGGCGCACATGGCGCGAATAAGGATAGCGTTAGCTCAGATAAACGTAGCGGTGGGTGATCTCGATAGCAATCGAGCCAAGATCGTCTCTTGGATGAACAAGGCGAGAGACCATGGCGCGCATTTGGCGACCTTCCCCGAACTTTCGGTATCGGGGTATCCTCCCGAGGACCTTCTTCTGAAAAAGCATTTCCTGGCGGACTGTCAGGATTGCCTTAATGAGATTGCGGCTCATTGCAAGGATATGGCAGCCCTAGTAGGTTTTCCCGAGTACTTCGGCGAAAAGACCTACAATTCTGCGGCGCTCATGGCTGACGGGAACATCCTCGGCGTCTATCGTAAGATCGAACTTCCCAATTATGGCGTCTTCGACGAGAAGAGGTATTTTCACCCGGGCGGCAATCCGCTCATTTTTGAGCTCGGCGGGGTTCGATGTGCAGTTACCATCTGCGAGGACATTTGGGTGGAGGCCGCGGCGAGGGAATCATGTATGCGAGAATCCGGGGTCGCCGCGGTAGTGAACATCTCAGCCTCTCCTTTTTACGCTGGAAAACACTATCTTCGCGTTGAAGTGCTGCGGCGATTCGCCTCGAGAGTTGGCGCTGCGATCTTGTACAATAATCTCGTCGGCGGTCAGGACGAGCTTATTTTTGACGGGGGGAGCATGGTTGTAGATCGACAGGGCGCTCTGGTATCCATGGCTGAGAGGTTTACTGAAGATCTGCTCCTCTACGATGTGGAGGCTGCGGATCACGCACAGAGCCAAGCCCCCAGGTCGCAGAAAGATTTGGCGCGTGTCATACAAGTACCTGAGCCAAAAAATCCTCCGAAATTGCGTGTGCGGCCCCTGCGGGTGCCCCTGGAGCTCAGCGAGACAGAAGAGGTGTACGCGGCGCTGGTTCTGGGGACTCGGGACTATGTTCGGAAGAATGGTTTCCAGAAGACTGTGTTGGGATTGAGCGGCGGCATAGATTCCGCGCTTACTGCCGTGGTCGCCGTGGAGGCTCTTGGGAGGGACAATGTGGTGGCAGTGACGATGCCCTCTCAATATACTTCTTCCGAGACCCTTTCCGATGCGACCGTCCTCGCCACCAATCTTGGCATCCGCCTCCTCACCGTGCCCATCGCCGGCATCTTTCAAGCCTACATGGCCGAGTTGTCCCCATTCCTGGGCGAGGGGCCGCCAGGGTTGGAAGCAGAGAACTTGCAGGCTCGGGTTCGAGGCAACCTTTTGATGACGTTTTCGAACAGGTTTGGCTGGCTCGTACTTACCACAGGGAACAAAAGTGAAACAGCCGTTGGATACAGCACGTTGTATGGGGACACAGCCGGCGGTTTTGCCGTGATAAAGGACGTTCCCAAGGTCATGGTGTACCGGCTTGCCGAGTACGTCAATGCAAAGAGCGGCCGACCAGTCATCCCGGCCTCGATCATCGAAAGGCCGCCGACTGCCGAATTACGTCCCGATCAAAAAGACGAGGATTCCCTCCCCCCTTACCACGTGCTGGACAACATATTGAAGGCCTATGTCGAAGAGGACTGCTCTCCGGAGGACATTGTCCGGGCCGGCTTCCCTCCAGAGCTCGTCATCGAGGTGGTTCGGATGGTGGATCGAAACGAATACAAGCGACGTCAGGCGCCGCCGGGCATCAAGATTACACCGAAGGCGTTTGGACGGGATCGGCGCCTCCCCATCACGAATCGTTATCGACCGAGGGTTTGATGGGGCCTGAACTACCGCAGACGCGGCTGCGACCTAGAAGATGTTCGGCTCCCTGAATTCCCCGAACACGTTTCGGAACACATCTGCCATTTCGCCGACCGTACAATAGGCTTTGCAGCAGTCCACAAGCGCAGGCATCACGTTTTGTTTGGCACGCGCCGTCTTCTCCAACGTTTGGAGGGTTCTCGCCACCTCGCTTGAGCTTCGTTCTGCTTTCACCCGTCTGAGGCTTTGGATCTGGCGCTCCTGCGTTTGGGGATCGTATTCGTGAAGTTCCACCTCAGGCTCATCTTCATCGACGTATTTGTTCACGCCGATTTTGATGAATTCTCCCTTCTTGAGACCGAGTTCCCACTCGTAGGCCTGCTGAGCAACAAGTTTTTGCACGAACCCGGTTGTCACAGCCTGCATCATGCCGCCAACCTGCTGAATACGTCTCCGCTCCTCAAGAATTTTGTCTTCCATCTGTTTGGTCAGGGTCTCAATAAAATATGAGCCTGCCAAGGGGTCCACTGTATCCCGCAATCCAATCTCGTCCATGAGCAATTCGCACGTGCGCAGGGACAACAGAGCAGCGCGTGGGGTGGGGATGGTAAATGCTTCATCGAAAGAGCATAGGGCGGTGGTTTGAGCCCCAGCTAGGGCAGCCGCCAAGGCGTAGTAGGAGCTCCGCATGATGTTGTTCTCTGGCTGGGCCTTCGTCAGGCCGAACCCGCCGCCGCCGAAGAGGCCTCGCAAATGCATGGCCTTGGGATCCTTGGCCCCGCATTCTTCTCTGAGCATACGCGCCCACAGTTTACGCGCCGCCCGAAATTTCGCGACCTGTTCCCAGAGATTACCAAATATATTGAAATTGAAAGTTATTTTCTTGGCCACCTCGTCCACGGACAGGCCGCGTGTCACCGCTTCATCTATGTATGTGCGGGCTATTTCCAGGGCGAAGCCGATTTCCTGGGCCGGATTGGCGCCAGATTCTCTGATATGGTAGCCGCACACAGAAACCGGGTTGCACCGTGGCAATGTCTTGATGGAGTACTCTATGGTATCGCCAATGAGTCTGACCGCATCATCTACGGGGTAGATCCAGGCGCCCCGGCCTATCATTTCTTTGAGAATGTCGTTCTGAGGCGTCGCGCTGATGCGCTGGATGTTGAAACCTCTTTTCTCGGCAGTGGCCTGGTACATGGCGAGCATGATGGAAGCCACTGCGTTGATGGTGAGGCCGGAGCCTATCTTATCGAGTTGTATGTCGGCGAACGCAATTTCGAAATCCCTCAGGGTGTCCACAGCCATGCCGACCCGGCCTACCTCCCCTTCCACCATGGGGTTGTCGGAGTCGTAGCCCATCTGGGTGGGAAGATCGAAAGCCACGTTGAGGCCGGTTTGTCCATGGGAGATGAGCAGTTTGAAGCGCTCGTTTGTTTCTTGAGGCGTTCCGAAACCTGAGTATTGTCTCGTGGTCCAGGCCCGCGAACGGTAGCCCTTCGGGTGGATACCCCTCGTGAAGGGATACTGTCCAGCGTCTCCAAGGTCCCTTGTGTAATCGAATCCCACTTGTTCGAGGTCTTCAGGGCCATATTGAGTTTTTATCTTGATCCCCGATTGAAGAATGACTTCTTCTATTTCGTCATTAGCGTTTTTGATGTACTTCGCGACACCCATCGTCTCAGCCTCTTCTTACTTTTTTTTACGTGCCCACATTATATGATCCCGCCGGATTTTAGCGCTGCGAGCTCCTCGGCAGAAAGTCCTAATTCGCCGCACAATACTTTTTCGTTGTGTTCTCCAAAGCGGGGTGGGAAGGAAAGTGTCTGTTTATTCTCTTCGAGAAACTCGGTAGTTACAGGCGGCGGCGCGAGGGTCAACTCGAAGCCCGTCTTGGAATCAACCGCGTGGAGCAGCTTGTCCGAGACGAGAGGATCCTGGACGACTTCTGGGATTGTTTGAATCTTTGACGCCGCGACGCCAATCTGACGCATCATGCCCAGCAGCTCGTCTGTGGAGATTGTCTTGGTGACCTTGGCAATCTCTTCATTGAGGCGTTGTACGTCCGCAATTCGCCCAGCATTTTTTTTGTATTCTTCCTTGGCCAGTTGTGCGAACTGCGGCAGCGAACAGAATGCGCCAAACTGCTTATCATTCCCCACGGCCAAATAGACGTACCCGTCGGACGTCGGATACACGGATACAGGTGCGAAGAATTCATGAGTGTTGCCGCGGCGTGTTATCTTTTTCCCGAAAGAAGCGGTCATGGTGACTGGCACGGTGAGCCATGAGGTGGTGCTTTCGAACATCGAGAGGTCAATTCGACACCCCTGCCCTGTTGTCGCCCTTACATAAAGGGCTTTCATCAGCTGTCCGTAGGCGTGTTCGCTGGTTCCCATGTCCGGGAGAGGGATGCCCGTCACTTGGGGCGTTCCGCCAGGCTCGCCCGTCAGTTCCATGAGCCCTCCTCTGGCCTGCAAGATCGGATCATAGGCGGCTTCGTTGCTTGCGGGCCCGAACCCCGTGATGCCGAGCCATATAATGTCGTCCTTTACTGTCCTCAGCGTCTCATAGTCGATGCCCAGTTTCGCGTAATTCTTGGGAAGCTGGTTTGTTGCGAAGATGTCCACCTGCAAACGTCTGATGAGCTCAATCAAGAGATCGCGGCCTCTCGCTTCACCGAGATTGAGCGTGATGGCTTCCTTTCCTGCATTTATGGCCATGAAGTAGCTGTTCATACGCTCCTCTCCTGGTAGGAAGGGATCGCCCACGAGTCGGTTCGGGTCGCCAAAAACCGGATGTTCTAGTCTGATGACCCGACATCCATCCATAGCCAGACGATACGTCAAATAAGGCAGGACTGTCGCTTGTTCCAGGGACAACACAGTAAGCTTCTTGAAGAGATTCATTGCATACATTCTCCTTGACCATTGCGGGAAATATTATTGACAGTCTATATTCAAGCGAATAGATTGACGGTCTGACAGATCTTTGAGTTTGTTTCAGCTTAATCTGAGCAAGATAATCGTGTCAAGAATATTGGCTTTACCCAATTTTTTTTGTATGCATGAGGTCTCCTGGGATTGAAGTGAACTTGCAGCGTGCGTCTAAATCATGAAAGTCCGACGAGAGGTCTCGCAAACAGCCACACGATGAGGATCGCCACATTGAACGGCCGGAGGGCCCTCGTGCGAAAAGCTCTATTGTCAAATTGCAGGCGGCGAGGCTGCGAAAAGAGAAGGAGTTGGCATGCAATTACCCCCTTTTGATTACGAGAGACCCGAGACTCTTGACCAGGCCTTGAAGATCAAAGAGTCTTTTGGGAACTCTGCCCTAGTGATGGCTGGCGGCACGGACCTTGTAGTAAACCTCAAGCATCGACTTCTTTCGCCTTCAGTAGTGGTCAGTCTCAATCGCATCTCCACGCTGCAAGACATTCAGATCAGGCATGACGCGCTGGTGATCGGAGCAGCCACCCCATTGGAGAAGGTGGCAGGGCATGAGGCTGTCCGGAAACACTTTCCTGTGCTGCGAGACGCGATTCGCTCCATAGGAGCCCTCACCATTCAGCATTATAGAGGTACGTTGGGCGGCAACATCTGCAGCCTGCCTCGATGCATTTTTTACAATCAATCCCTTTTCTGGCGGACCAGCAAGGGCTTGTGCCATCGCACAGGCGGACGCGATTGCTTGGCGTTGCCCGGTTCGTCCTCGTGCCAGTCCGTATGCTCCGGCGATACGGTGCCGGTGTTGGCGGCCTTGGCTGCGCAGACCGTTCTCACATCGTACAGGGGCAGTCGGACGGTGGGCATTGTGGACCTGTTTTCAGGCAAGGGAGAAAGCTACCTCAACATCGCTCCTGAGGAAATTCTGACTGAAATACGTGTACCGTTGCCCTGGGGAAAGCTGTCCGGCTCGTTCCAAAAGATATCGTTTCGCTCTGCCGTGGATTTTTCGCTTGTCAATGCTGCGTGTGCAGCATTTTTCGAGGGGAGCAAGGTAGCCTCCCTCAGGTTGGCCTTGTCAGCCTGCGGGCCTCGTCCCCTGTTGATCAAAGATGTTGAAACCTTGGTAAAAGGCGCGACGCCGAGGGAAGACATGCTGACCGAAATCCAACGAACGGCATGCAAACTTGCGGAGGGCGTCCTGATTGAAAACTCGATAGCTTCAAAAGACTACCGCGTCAAGATGGCGGGCGTGGCGGCGAGGCGGGCTGCAGGAGCGGCGTTGGGGCTCTAATTCCAGTTGGAATGATCCGACCGCTCGATGCAGCGATTCCCATTAAACCCGGAAGGGGATAGTGAGGCGAGCCATGAGATGCGGCCCCATGCGTTTCGAAAATAAAAGCTCACACAAGTGCACCATCCCGCAGGAGAATCACATCGCAGGTACACGGCGGAGGAGAGACGCAAGGTATGAAAAAGTATATTTTGAACATAACGGTCAACGGCCAAGAAGAATACGCGGAAATCGCAGCGCATACGACGCTCCTCGAGGTGCTTCGGGAAGACCTCGGCCTCACAGGGACGAAAGAGGGATGCGGCGAGGGCGTGTGCGGAGCATGCACGGTATTGGTTGACGGGAAGCCTGTGCGGTCGTGTCTCACCCTGGCGATGGAGGTCGAGGGTCGGAACATCACTACGATTGAAGGCCTCAGCAAAGGCGGCGAACTTGATCCCCTTCAGGAGGCCTTTGCAAACCACGGCGCGGTTCAATGCGGCTTTTGCACGCCAGGGATGATCATGGCGACAAAGGCGCTTCTCGAAGAAAATCCTTGCCCCAGCGAGGAGGACATCAAGTATGCGCTTGCCGGGCACTTTTGCCGATGCACCGGGTATGCAAAGATTCTTGAGGCAGTGAAGGCAGCGTCAGGTTCTGAGGGCGCCGTACATGATGTTGATCGTGCAGAGTGAGAGCAGCGCTGAACGCGCATCCGACGAGAAAGGGTGTTGAAGGTAGGTCACTCGCAGGGAGCGTGTCAGTTGTAAAGAGGAGGGAGGGGCGATGCCCAATCATCATTATACTGTTGTAGGAAAAAGTATTCCCCGCATCGATTCACGGGCCAAAGTAACAGGCGAGGCATTGTTTACCGCGGATCTCATGTTGCCCAAGATGTTGACTGCTAAGATTTTGCGGAGCCCCTATCCCCATGCGCGAATTCTTCATATTGACGTGTCAAGAGCAAAGGCATTGCGAGGCGTGTATGCGGTGGTTACAGGTGGAGATACGGCTGGCGAAAAGTGGGGGGTGTTTCGCTATACCCGGGACCAGCAATTGCTATGCGTGGACAAGGTTCGATACGTCGGTGACGAGGTCGCGGCCGTGGCCGCCATCGATGAAGACACCGCCCTGGAGGCAATCAGTCTCATACGGGTGGAATATGAAGAGCTGCCCGCGGTCTTCGACTGTTGGTCGGCCATTGCTCCGGATGCCCCGCTCATTCATGAGGGTTTTGAGCGCAACATCAACGTGGCGGTAAAAATTGACGTGGGCGATGTTGACGAAGCGTTCAAAAAATGCGCCTTGGTCAGAGAAGACACCTTTGTGGCGGAAGAGGATTCCTATTTTATGACCGAACCGTATGCCGTCGTAGCACACAGCCATGCGGATGGTTCGGTAGAGGTATGGATGCCAAACGCGTCTCCGCACACCAAGGCGAAAGCCTTGTCCAACGCCCTGAGGCTCCCGCTGTCCAAAGTGAATGTCCGCAAAATTACAATTGGGGGAGCGTTTGGGGGCCGTTCAGACGTGTTCCCCGCTGAGTTTATCACCTGTCTATTGAGCCTTCGCGCTCAAAGACCTGTAAAACTGGTCTATACTCGCGAAGAAAACTCCATTGCGACGCGCATGGGGCACGCCATGATCACGACGATTAAGACAGGCGTCGACAATGAAGGCAAAGTCCTGGCCCGCGACATTGTCTCGTATCTAGATGGAGGCGCTTACTCGAGCACTGGCCCCATCGCGACTTCTGTGCCTTTTCTCTGTCACGAGCAGACGTATCGACTGGAGAATGTGCGATTTCACGGCTATCGGATCTACACCAACAAGCCAGTACGAGGCATGATTCGGATCCATGGCAGGTCCTTTGCCTGCGGCATAGACACACAGTTGGACATGCTCGGCGCGGAATTGGGTATAGACCCGGTCACCATGAGACTTCGCAACGCTCGGCGACCAGGCGAGACAACCCCTACCGGCTCGTATGTCGCCAGCTGCGGTCTCGTGGAGTGCATAGAAAAAACCGCGGAAAAGAGTGGTTTTCGAGAGAAATTTACTCAAAGAATCCCTTATCGTGGGATCGGCATCGGTATTAACTCCGTCCAAACAGGCTTTCCTCTGGGAATCCGCGGTGGATCTCAGGCGTTTATAAAGTTTCATGAAGACGGGGGCGCAACGATTGTCTCCGGCGTGGTGGATAACGGTCAAGGCAACGATCACATGCTCGTGCAGATAGCCGCGGAAGAGCTCGGCTTGCCGGTAGAAGAAATCCGCCTGATTTCGGCGGATACCGAGGCGACTCCCACGGACGCGGGATCATATTCCATGATATCGACTTTTGCCGGCGGCAACGCAGTAAAGCGGGCCGCAGCAGATGCAAGGGCGCAGCTCTTCGACGTGGCTTCGGAGATGCTCGAAGCAGATCCGGAGGACTTGGTCGCGCGAGACAAGAAGATTTTCGTAAAGGGATCTCCTGACAGAGGCATCCCCATACCAAAAATAGTCAGACAGGCGCTCTTGATGGGGAGGCCCATCATGGGCCGCGGTTCGTTCTCGCCGGATGTGGATCAGCGGCGGGAATGGATAGCAAATCCTCGTGGGCAGCTTTCCCAAGCATTTTCATTTGGTGCCACCGTCGCAGAAGTGACCGTTGATCCTGAAACAGGAATAGTCAAGGCTGAACAAGTGACGTGCGCTCAGGATTGCGGCTTCGCGTTAAATCCCATGATAGTAGAAGGACAGTTCGAAGGGGGGGTTGCAATGGGTGGGCAAGGCGGCATGCTCGGCGAGGAGCACCGCTGGCATCAAGGCCACGTATTGAATCCGACCATGCTCGAGTACAAGATGCCAATTATCAAGGACATGCCCCGCATCGTCCCGTTGATCGTCGAGACCATTGATCCGGGAGGTCCTTACGGCGCAAAGGAAGCAGGGATGTCCGTCGCCATGTCAGCGGCCCAGGCCTACGCCAACGCGGTCGGACATGCTCTTGGTCTCTACTTCAATCACTTTCCTCTCACTCCCGAACGAATATTGGACGCCTTAGACAAGGAGCCGACGGGCCTGCGAACAGTATGGGATTTTCCTGCGGCTCGTATTATCGAAAAGCCCGACAAGGAATCAAAATAGATATACAGGAGGCTATGATGACAATAAGCAAGTGGATACACATGGGTACGATTTTGTCCCGTCAGGCTGAACAATATCCGGACAAACTCGGTTGTGAAGACAAGAATCGGGCGTTCTCATTCAAGGAGTGGAACGACCGGAGCTGCCGGCTGGCAAACGGTCTCCAAAGAATCGGCTGCGGCAATGGGGACAGATTTGCCGTCATCGCTTACAACCGAGTTGAGTGGATGGAGATCTACGCGGGATGCGCCAAAGGGGGACAAATCTGCGTACCTGTGATGTTCCGTCTCGCGGGCCCTGAGATTAGTTACGTGGTAAGCGACGCGGGATGCAAGGCTTTTATTGTCGAGAAGCCGTTCGTGGGCCTCATTGATTCCATAAAAGATAAGCTGCCCATCCCTCAGGGAAATTATATTTACTTAGGCGAACCGGGCGAGGCGACGCCAGAAGGCTATGTGTCCTATGAGGACTGGATCGCAACGTCTGCGCCTGACGAGCCTGATCTCATTGTTGACGCTGATGCGCCCTGGACCTTCATGTACACCTCGGGTACCACCGGCAAGCCAAAAGGAGTGGTTCGATCCCACGAAAGCTACATGGCCATGTATTATTTGAGCAACATCAATATGGGGGTGCGCACCACAGACAAGGTCCTCATGGTCATGCCCATGTGCCACGTAAATTCTATTTATTACTCCTTCGCCTACACATTGGTGTCCGCACCGGTATGCGTGTACAACGAGTCCAGCTTCAACCCGGAAGACTTTCTGGCCACGGTTGCAAAGCACAAAATTACCTTTGTGTCGCTGGTGCCTACTCATTACATCATGATATTGGCATTGCCCCCTGAGATTAAGAACAAGTACGATGTGTCCAGCATGCGGCAGCTCCTCATATCCTCAGCGCCTGCGCGAAAAGACACGAAGATTGCAATACTAGATTTTTTCAAAAATGCGGAACTATGGGAAGCGTACGGATCAACCGAGGCGGGGCTCGTCACGCTGTGCAGGCCTGAGGATCAGCTCCGCAAGCTGGGCACCATAGGCCGCGAGATCTTCGGAATAGATCGTATCAAGGTTTTAGATGAC
>CAYRVH010000051.1:0-23610 GCA_964427855.1 uncultured Syntrophaceae bacterium | reverse complement strand
CAACAGCAGAAGCATTTGCCTGACGCGATCATTCTGCACGCGCTCATACACAAATACCATGGAAAAATGCGTCCCATACTTTACTCCAATGGCGGCCCCCAGGAAAGCGACAAAGACGCTCGCAATCCGAGTGACCTCCTCCATCCAAGTGAAGCTAAATCCAATGAGATAGCGGCAAACCACTTGGATGAACGAGATAAGCGCAAGCATGAGAAGGACGCACACGAGCGTCCATTCTTCGAGCCTGCCGAAAAAGTCTTTTGCACGTCTCATCTGTGAAGAGCCTTCGTGTAAATTCGTGCAGGAGATGCGTCAGGGAAATGCCTTGCACAGCGCGCCGCAGCGTAGACGCGCATCACAGGCAATCCTCTCTATTTTTGAGCATGCGCCGCCACCTTCTTGAGGAAGAAATCGAAAAGCTCCGGGCCGATTACCTTTTGATATTTGTCCCACACACCTTTCACCGCCTGCTTGAAGGCCATGCGTTCAGCATCGGTCAGTTCCACCACCTTCACATCATTTTTCGTGCAATACTCTTCGACTGAAAGGCCCGACTGAGGGAGCTTTTTCATGAGCGCTTCATTTACCTCCCTATTTACTTGGATGCATTTGGCGCCGGCTTCGTAAAAGATCTTCTTCTGGTCTGGAGTAAGCTTGTTCCACACATCCTGATTCACTATGATGATGCACTCGGTAAGCATGTGTCGACTCAGCGTGACGAATTTATTGATCTCGGTGGCTTTGATGAGAATAGAAGTCAGGAGAGGATTCTCCTGCGCGTCGATGGTGCCGTTCTGCAGCGCTGAATATATCTCCGGGAAGGGCAGATCAGTGGGCGAGGCGCCAAGTTCTTTGAATGTATCTATGTAAATAGGGCTGTTCATGACTCGAATTTTGAGCCCTTTCAGGTCCTCGGGCTTGCGTATCTCACGTTTCGAGTTCGTAATGTCGCGGAATTCATTTTCAGTCCAACCTACTCCCACAATCCCTTTGGCAGGCAGCAGGCCAAAGATTTTCTCCTGCACTTGTGGATCGTCGAGAACCGCATAGGCTGTTTTTCTATCAGGATACGCAAATGGCAGATCCATGACCGCCAACTGAGGGACAAAATTCTGCAACACCGCCGTGCTGATGGTCGCAATCTCCAACGTACCGGATTGTACTTGCTCTGCCAACGAAACCTCGCCACCGAGTTGACCGAAGGGAAAGGTCTTTATCTCAATGGCGCCATTGGTCCTTGCCTTCACGTACTCAGCAAAGGCCTCGGCCCCTTTAGACTGGCCGTGAAACGGCGGCGCGACGTGGCCAAACTTCATGGTCATGACGGCGTGCGACGGCGTTGCCATGAAAGCCGCCAACAAAAATCCAACGATAACCAATGATAATAGTCTGCATTTCATAATACACCTCCTTCAGTCTATTGAGGGTTTTTGAAGCGGTATGCTCCGCTGAACGCACGCAACACCCGCATCCTCACATACTGTGCGAATCCTGCAAGCGTGCGTGCGCCTTTTTTTCTATCATAGGCGTGGTCAAGATAGCTAGCATTTGTTTACAAGTAAGCAGTCCATACATACTCGACGCGTGTTCCATTATTACTGGGTTGCTTTCTCCCAAGCCGTGTTCCCGATCATGGACATGTCCCGCCAGCTGCCCTGCCTAAATCGCGCCCAAAACACGATACCCAGCAGCATGACATAAAGCAATCCCCAACACCATGCAGCAAGCACGCCCATCCCCAACAACTGAGTAATGATGTACACGGGTGGAACAAAAAAGAGCCATGCAAGCCCAATCTGGGCCCACATGGCGAACACGGTATCTCCCGCGCCCTTGAGAGCCCCTGAAAAGATGATGAATAGCGTGTCAAAAAGGGTCCACACCGCCACAATACGCAAAAAAATGACACCTCGGGCGAGCACTGCGTCGAAATGAGATGCGGCGTCGCGCGTCGTTCTAAAAAGTTCAACAAAAGTTGCAGGAAAGAGAAAAAACAGTATTGCCATTGCCCCCATGTAGCACATTGCCAATTGAAAGGCGGCGTATGCACTTTGTTCAGCCATGTCGTGCCGCTTCATGCCCACGTATTGCCCCACGAGTGTGGCAGTGGCTATGGACATCCCGATCATCGGCAGGAATGCCAGCATTTCGATGCTGAGGACAATGTTGGACGCCGCCAAATCAATCTGTCCTGCCCTTCCGATAAGCAGCACAAAAACGGTAAAAGAGGCCACATCAAGAAAAAATTGGACGCCGGAAGGAACCCCATAACGAAGCAGCATCAAGAATATGTGTCCATGGAACCGGAACTCTTCTCTCGTTGCGTAGATACGCTGAAGATCACGGGATAGGAACAACCAGGCCCAGAAAATCGTAGGGATGACGCCTGTGGCCGCAGTGGCCAAGCCTGCGCCGATGATCCCCATCTCCGGCATCCCGAGCTTTCCGAATATGAGGATGTAAGCGAGGCATGCGTTGGCAGCGTTGCCGGCCAAATTACCCCACATGACTACCATGGTCTTTCCACGCCCTGAAAAGAAGGAGGACAAAGCAGCATTTATGGGTTGAACTATTCCGCCCGCCATGAGTAGGGCAAAATAATCCTTCTCCAGCGCCTGCACCACCGCATCATGCCCTGCCCAGGTGAAGACCAAGAAGCCCAGTGGAATGCATGCGAGAATAAGAGGCGCGGACATAAGTCCAAAAAAGATCCCTTGCCACACGGCGCGTGCGCAGCCGCGAGGGTTCTGCGCCCCATGATATTGCGCCACAATTGAGTTGACGTATTGAGCGGTCCCGATAAACAGTGAGCAAATGGTGAAATACGTGATGCCCCCCGGAACTGACGCAGCCACCGACGCCTCGGAATACCAAGACAAGAACATGCGATCTACGAACAAGGTGAAGGTGAGAGACGCAGTGGAAAGGATCAACGGAGAGGCCACCCTCAGGACCTCTGTGACGCGGTCGCCTCGTACATGCATAGTGGTTTTCCTTACCGTCTGTGATGCGTTCGTCAATGACGACGTCGGCTTTTGAAAAAGTGAACAGACGAGAGGGGATTATATAGGAGTGTTTGCGGAATGGAAAAAGGGTTTGAGCTGACCATGGTGGGGCGCCGGAGAGCAGGAAAGACTTGACATAAGCCAGACGTGTCTAGTAAAAACTCATTATGACGAACCAGTCAGTCATAGTATTTTCCGACCAACCCTTGCGTCCATAAGGAGCAGCACATGGATATCCCCACCGAACTCATCACTTCCACCATCGCTCAAACTCGCGTCCACAAAGATGCTTTCCTCATCCCAAAACTCATGGAAATCCTCTCTTTGCTCCTCGATCAAAAGCCCTTCGATATCAACAGCCAGGAGGAGATTATCCTCGCGTTCGTGGAAAAGACCACGGAGACATTGATCAATTCCCCCCTCGTGTCAGGAGCCCTTTTACGATCCTTTTATCGAAACGTTCTGGATGTGGCTGCCCAGAGGAATCTGCCGCGAGAGAGCATTCTTGAAGAGCTGCTCTTCCAAAACCTCAAGAGACCTCTCGAGGCTGAACCCGCCAAAAGGAAGCGCCACAAAGACGCTCGTTCAAAGATCATGCAGGCAGCTTTGGACGAATTTTCAGAGCGAGGGTATCACGCCACCACCATTGATTCCATCACCGAGCGGGCAGGCATCGCAAAGGGGACTTTTTACAAATATTTCCATACGAAAGAAGGACTCTTTAACGCCTTGAAAGAAGATACCATCAGCGAGTTTGTGGAGATTGCCCGCAAGGATTTGGCGAAGAAAGAGGACATCCTCGACATTATAGAAACAGTTATCACCCTGTATTTGACCTTCTTTGAAAAGAATTCAGCATTTTTTAAGGTAATTACCCAAGAGCACAAAGATTTCGGCAAAGAGTTTTCCGAGAAATTCATCAATGAGCTGATTTTGGCCTTTCCGGGCCTCAAGAGGCGTTGCTGGAAGGCCTCACGGAACGGTCGGCTCAAGCAGATGAACTATTTCACTGTATTCTACGGCATTATTGGATTTCTCAATGGCGTCATCCAAAAGTGGCTTGTGGATGGGACAGAAGGCAGACTCTTGGATGAAATCGACACAATCAAGGAAGTCTTGTTCTATGGGTTTGTGGTACAGCCACCCGCTTCACACAAACCAAACGAGCTGAGGATCATATCATGAAATCTCCGCATGTTCTCGGAACCGTACCGCCTGTTCTTTT
The DNA here is from genome assembly GCA_964427855.1 of uncultured Syntrophaceae bacterium. Lineage (GTDB taxonomy): Bacteria > Desulfobacterota > Desulfomonilia > Desulfomonilales > Desulfomonilaceae > JAUPKT01. The sequence continues at coordinate 19,380 of CAYRVH010000051.1, read as the reverse complement.
TGTCAATCCGCCGATAAACACAGACCAGACGCTCATCGAAGAGGTGTCGGCGGCCGGCTGTTTGGGAATAGTAGATCGCGTCACTTCTGGGCCGGCTCGTTTCCAGGTCAAGCCTGGCGTGCCCCATGGCGTCCGTGTTCGCCTGGAAGATTTGAGGACAGCCGCGTCAGCTCCGGATGTTCGGCTGGCAGTTATCCCTTATGAAGAAGTGTCTCGCCTGGCTGCCATGTCCCCTGGCGAGCTTTTTCGCTATTCGATTGCCATAGGCGTCGAAGTCGGTTCGAAGGCGGACGCCGCACAGGCTGAACGTGTGGGAGCGTCCTTTTTGATCGCAAGGGCGAATGAAGGGCCGGGGTGGGTCAGCCACACCACCGGCTTTGTGCTGTTTCAGGAAATCAAAAAGTCGTCGCGACTCCCCGTTTTTCTGCAAGGAGGCGTGACGTTCCGATCCGCGGCGGGCGTTGCTGCCGCAGGAGGCGCCGGCGTCGTGCTGGACGTGCATCTTCTCCTCAGTGAGGGTTCAAAAATCTCCGACGACATGAAGAGCTTCCTCCGCTCCCTTAGGGCGCCGAGCACCGCCGTGTTGGCAGAGGAACAAGGGAGGCCGCTGCGAATATACGCGCGAGTCGGCACGGCGGCGGTCAGGAAGTTCCTAAAAATCGAACAGGAGATGCCTGCGGGCGGCGAACACGAGTATCTAGACCGTCTCGAGAATGCATTGCAGTCTCTTTCTATGTCGCTGGACGCCGATGACCGCCTGCTGCCCTTTTCTGAGGACCTCGTCATAGAACGCGAGGCCCTCGAATCATTGGGCTCCGCGGCGAACATCGTGGCCGAATTCCGGAGGTGGATGGACGTATCCGACAAGGAATGGCCGCTCGGCGCGGGATCGCCGATTTGTTCCTTCCATGAGACCCGGTGGCCTCTTGTGCAGGGGCCCATGGCCCATGTGAGCGACGCTCCGCAGTTCCTTCGCGCGGTATCTGAATCCGGCGCGTTTCCATTCCTAGCCATGGGGAATATGCCGGAACCAATTGCCAAAAGCGCTTTGCAAGACGCTGCCCGTGAAACTGACGGCAAGTTTGGCGTCGGGCTGATCGGCTTGGAAGCCAATCGCCATTGCTACGAGAAGCATCTCGCCCTCATGAGAGACATGTTCCCAAAATTTTGCATCCTCGCAGCTGGGAGCGTCGAGCTGGCTCAAACCATAGAGCGTCAAGGGACGGTGTGCTACCTCCACTGCCCATCTCCCGCGGTGCTCAGCGAGGCATTGAAGGCCGGCCTGCGTCACTTTGTCTGGGAGGGGCATGAATCTGGGGGCCATATCGGTGTACTGAGCAGCCTCAATCTGTGGAGCGGCTGCCTGAACGTCCTGTCTGAAGAGCACAAGACAGGGCTCGATCTGCGAGAAGTCCACGCACTCTTTGCCGGTGGAATAGGATCACCGCTTGGGGCGGCTTTTATAGGGGGGATGACGGCTGACCTGGCCGGCGCCGGACTACGGGTGGGGTTGCAGATTGGCACTGCATATCTGGCGTCACGGGAGGCGGTGGAGACCGGCGCTATCACGCCCACGTATCAAACACTGACGCTGGAAAGCGATAAGACGGTCGTGATTGGAAAGACCGTAAATACCAGGGCTCGTGCAGCGCAGTCTCCGATGACCAAGCAGCTCATCGCGCGGGAATGGGAACGCGCCAGGAATGGAGTCCCTTTGACCGTGCGCAAAGAGCTCTACGAAAAGGACAACCTCGGGGCCTTGAGGCTGGCGTCCAAAGGGTGCGCCATCGATCCCGCCACCGCCGCATCCGACTGCCCTGTTTTTTGCCAACTCAGTCCAGAACAGCAGATTGAACGAGGCCTTTATCTCATGGGCCAGTCAGTCTCTCTCATAGACCAAGTGAAGAGTCTCGCAGAAATCAATGAAGAGATACTTGTGAGTGGTCAAAAAATTTTCGAGTCCGCAAAAGAGTCAACGACAAAACAGGTTCATGAATTAGGGCTAGTTGAGGCAGAGCAGCCCATAGAAGTGCGCCACGAGAAGGAGCCCTTAGCAGTCGTGGGGATTGGCTTGCGTTTCCCGGGTTCTTCTTCGCCGGCTGAGTTTTGGGAGCAGATACTCGCCGGACGCAGCGGAATACGTGTGGTTCCAGAAGACCGATGGGGAAAGGTCGAACATTATTATGATCCAGATCCGAAAACCCCTGACAAATCGTACACAAAGATTGGTGGTTTTATTACAGATTTTCATTTCGATCCCTTGAGATTCCGCATTCCGCCATCAGTGGTGGCAAAGATGGATCGGACGCAGCAACTGGCCGTCGTGTGCGCCGGCGACGCGCTTGAAGATGCCGGTCTGAGTCCGGAAAAACTCCAAGGGCGCCGCGTGGGCGTGATGATCGGCAACAGCATGGGGGGTGAGAACACGGACCTTTATGCACAGCGGCTCGGGTTGCCTCGCGCCTTGGAATGTCTCCAAAAATCCATAGAACAACTGCCCATCGAGCAGGATCACAAAGCAAAGATTCGGAGAGCGTTTGAATCCAAGTATCTCAACGGATTGCCCGAAATCACCGAAGATTCTCTCCCCGGCGAACTCGCGAATGTAATCTCAGGACGCGTCGCGAATGTGTTCAATCTGCAAGGCCCAAATTTTACGGTGGATGCGGCCTGCGCCTCATCCATGGCTGCCCTTTTGAGCGCTGCGCGTGCCCTTCGCGACGGAGCCGTTGATTATGCCATTACCGGCGGGGTGGACGCGGCGATGAGCCCCTCTTCGTTCATAAAGTTTTGCAAGATAGGTGCTTTGTCGGCAGATGGCAGTCGTCCTTTTGACGCATCCGCCAACGGCTTTGTCATGGGAGAAGGCGCAGGCATGATGGTGCTGAAGCGGCTTTCGGATGCGATTCGCGACAAAGACCGCATTTATGCCACGATCCTGGATTTGGGGTCGTCTTCTGATGGACGCGGCAAGGGGATCACCGCGCCAAACCCCGTCGGCCAATCTGCCGCTCTCGTTGACTGCTATCGCACAAGCGGCATCGATCCACAGACCATTCAATTGATTGAGGCGCATGGGACCTCCACTGCGGTGGGAGACCAAACAGAACTTAAGGTCTTGGACAATTTTTTCAGGGAAGCAAGCCTGCCTCCTCACTCGGTGGGCGTCGGGTCCGTGAAGTCGCAGATAGGGCATCTAAAGGCTGCGGCAGGCGCCGCAGGTCTGATCAAAGCCATCCTCGGCCTGTACCATCGAGTCCTGCCTCCCACCGCGAACGTCAGGACTCCGAATCCCTGCATAGATTGGGACTCTTCACCGCTTTTTCTCGTCACAGAGAAGAAGCCGTGGAAGAGGGTCAAGGGGGCTCCCCGCCGGGTAGGAGTGAGCGCATTCGGCTTTGGAGGCACCAATTTTCACGTCGTACTTCAAGAATACGCTCCCGAGCTCCGCGTCATATATGGGGCGAAAAAGAAAGCGCGAGAAAAGACTTTTGCGCCGCCGCGATGGCCCAAACCTCAAAATATGTCGCTTGCGGGCGAAGCGTGGGTAATAGGCGGGGCAGATGAAAAGGAATTCTCGGAAAAAGCATCCGAGCTCCTCCACAACATTCGAAATGAGAACTTCCGGGCCTTCGCGATGCAATGCCGTCGAGATGCGCTGGCGGGCCGCGTCCGCTGCGGTTTCGCGGCGCCGGATGCCGAGACCGTCAAGTTAAAGCTAAGGCTGGTCTTAGAAGCTATGCGAGAACCTTCCAAGAGGGTGCTCCTCGTTTCAAGAGGCATTCACTTCCTCGCGAAAGGAGAGGCGAAAAACCTCGCAGCTGTCGCCTGTCTGTTTCCGGGGCAGGGCTCCCAGTATCCCTTCATGCTGCGGGATTTGGCGGAGAGATTTCCCATTGTCGCAGAGACTTTTTCTGAAGCGGATCGAGTCCTCAGCGCCCTCGGTTTAACGACAGTGACGGGCGCGCTCTTCCCCGACCCCTCGCTCGCCTCCGAGAGCCAATCAATTATGGCAGACCCATTGAAGGATACGCAGATTCTTCAGCCCTTGATCTTGACGGCCGACGTCGCCATCTTCCGTCTCCTCAAACTCATGGGGCTCCGCCCTATTGCGGTAGCGGGGCACTCGCTTGGCGAATATGCAGCCTGCGTCGCCGCGGGAGTGTTTACTTTCAGGGACGCCCTCGAGGCTGTATCAGTGCGCGGTCGCGAGATGGCTAGGGTGAGCATCGCAGACCCCGGCCTCATGATGAGCATTCCCGCAGACGCGCGAGTCGTGGAAGAAGTCCTTGCCAAGGTCGATGGGTACGTCGTCGCTGCCAATAAAAATTCGCCAAAACAAACCGTGATTTCCGGAGAGACCCAGGCCGTAAAAAAGGCCGGTGAAATCTTCCAGTCGATGGGATTGGAAGGGGTTCTCATCCCTGTTTCTGCCGCGTTTCACTCAGGGGTCGTCGCGCCGGCGCGGGAGCCTTTCATGAAAACGCTGAAAAAATTACCGGTGAATTCTCCTGAGATTCCGGTTCTCTCCAATGTCACCGGCGAGTTTTACCCCATGGGCCCCTCTGCAGGGGAGCGGATTCGCGACCTTTTGGGGAAGCAGTTTGCCGCGCCAGTTGAGTGGGTAAAATCTCTCAGGAGGCTCCAAAGGGAAGGGGCGACGATTTTTATCGAATGCGGCCCCAAGAGAGTGCTGACGAACTTTACTGTGGACACCCTTGGTAAGGATGTCCGCGCGTGGCCGACGAACCACCCCAAAAAGGGCGGCGTGCTGCAATTCTTGGAAACAGTGGCGGCCCTTATGACCGAAGGCGTTGCGCTTGACCTGGAGGCAGGGGAGGAGACGATTGAGCCAATAGATGCCCGAGCGGCCCTCTTGCAACCGGTCGCAAGCGAGGCAGCGCCGCCGCCGTTGGTCACGAGCAGCTCTGTGGGGACCTCCCAGACGAGCCACAATGTCCTCGCTCGATTGATCGACGAAGAAATTCGCGCCATAGCCGACACTGCTGAGTTTCATAGCTATCTCGAGGTGCAGGGAGATTTCCTACGCGCCATGATCAAGTCCGGATTCAAGTCGTTCTCGGATAATGTCCTGCCTCTTCACAGGACAGTGAAGAAAGTCGAGTCTGAGGGCTTTGATTTCTCCCCTGTCGTGGTGAGTGGGTTGTCTGCCGGATTGCCGCACGACGTACGATTCCCATTCGACAAAGAAACGCTGAACGATCTCATTGCAGGACGAAACTTTATCAAACGCGTACCGACTGATTGTCAACGCAGGATATGCGAAAAGAATGTGGAACGCATCGTCAAAGGGCCGGACGGCGAAGCGCGTATCGAGCGAGTCGAGAATACGGACGGAGTGATTAAACTTGCGGGGTTTTTCACTGACGATCCGGTGGCTGACGAATATGGCATGGAAGAACGTATGGTGAGAGCCATGGACGTGACGACTCGCCTTGCTGTCGCTGCAGGAATAGAAGCCCTTAAAGACGCGGGGATACCATTGGTAAGGCTAACGCGTACAACTGCTTCGGGCCATGAACTCCCCGAGTCTTGGGCGCTGCCGCCGGCGCTTCGCAAAGAGACCGGCGTGATATTCGCCTCTGCCTTTCCGGGCATGGCATCCCTTGTGGATGAGGTCACCCGTGAAGTCGCGTCCAGGTACGGATCAGGCGCGAGGAGCCGCTTGATAAACTTCTATGCAGGGCTCTTGGATCGCATCACTGATCCAACAGAGAGAGAGCGTATCAGTCAGTGGTTTAGCGACGAATTTCGGGAATTGTCTCCCTCGAATTCCGGAGACCTTTTTCGATTCAATCGAGATTTCTTGCTGCGCGTCATGAGCATGGCTCACGGTCAGTTTGCCCAGCTCATCAAGGCGCAAGGTCCAAACACTCATGTGGATGCCGCGTGCGCAGGCACCACACAAGCCATTCTGCTCGCCCGAGACTGGATACGGACAGGTCAGGCGTCAAGGGTTGTCGTGATAGCGGCAGACGATGTAGCCGGTCAATCCTTGCTGCCCTGGGTAGGATCGGGCTTCCTTGCCATGGGTGCAGCCACGGTCAAAGGAAACGTTCGGGAAGCTGCGCTGCCGTTCGACGAAAGACGCCATGGCCTCATCTTAGGGTCTGCCGCTGTCGGCCTGGTGCTGGAAAAAGAAGACCTTGTCAAAAAACGCGGGTTGGAACCGATAGCGTCCATAGAGGCAGGCGTGGTTGCCAATAGCGGTTTTCACGGGACGCGCTTGGATGTGGAACACATCTGTTCAACCATGGAAGAGATGATATCGAAGTGGGAGTATCAGTCGGGCCTCAAAAGGACGGATCTTGCGAAAAACGCATTTTTTATGTCCCACGAAACCTACTCCCCGCGGCGCGGCGGCAGCTCAGCCGCGGAAATCGCTGCGCTCAAGAAGACCTTCGGGGAACACGCGAAGAAGATTCCCATAGCAAACACCAAAGGTTTCACCGGTCATACCATGGGAGTCGGAGTGGAAGACGTAGTTGCCTTGCGATGCCTGCAGAAGGGGTTGCTGCCGCCAATTCCCAACCTTGAACAGCCTGATCCGGAATTTGCCGACATGAATCTCAGCAAAGGCGGCCCGCATGAGGCGCATTATGCCCTCCGGCTCGCCGCAGGTTTTGGGTCGCAGATCGTCATGGCCCTCTACAAGGTAGTTTCCAAGGAAGAAAATCGTCTCACGGACATGATGGCCCACAAAAACTGGCTCAGAGAGATAACCGGATACAAAGACCCGGTCATAAAGATCGAACAACGCACGTTGCGGGTTATCGAACGTCAAAAAGAGGCTTTCCAAGTTGCGCCAGACCTCCTAGAGACTCACCGAAACAATCAGCCGGCCCTCTCGCAGCCCCAACCTCCAAACCACTCTGCCACGCCTGTTGATGATGTGCGTACAAATCTTTTGAAGCTGCTTTCGGAAAAGACAGGATATCCTTCTGAGATGCTCGACACAACGCTGGATTTGGAGGCCGATCTCGGAATCGATACCGTCAAGCAGGCCGAATTCATTTCAGAAGTGAGGTCTCTCTATGGGATTCCACGCATAGACGGCCTGAAGATTGCCGAGTACCCCACCATAGAGCATATTATTCAATTTGTGATATCCCACCTCACCCCGGCCGTGCAGGAAATAAACGCTGAGGCGTTGCGTAATGAATCTGTAACCCCAGCCGCCGACGGATGCCAACCCCAAGACAACGTGACAAAAGAGATCATCGAGTTGCTTTCCCAGAAGACAGGATACCCGGAAGAGATGTTGGCGCCGGACTTGGATCTGGAAGCAGACCTCGGTGTTGACACGGTAAAACAAGCGGAATTTATCGCTGAGCTCAGGAGGAAATACCGCATCCCGCGAATAGAGGGACTCAAGATAGCGGATTTTCCCACAATAAATCACCTCGTAGGCTTTGTACATCAGAATCTCGACAGCCGCGTCGAGTCTCAGCAGCCAGCTACACTATTGCGCGGAGGAGCGGAAGCGAGTTCTTTGCCAGTCGAGGCGCTCCAGGATTCGGAGATCAAGCTCTATGAAACGCATCTGGAAGTCATTCAAATCACTGAAGGGATTCCCAGCATGGAAGCGGATGAGGTGGTCGTGGTGGGGGGATATCCCACGATGCAGCGATCCCTTCTGGCGCCGCTGAAGAACGGTTTCGCATGCCCTATCCGGGTGATCGATTCGCCCTTAAACATTGGGGAAATACAGGGCAAACGCCTGGGTTGCGTAAATCTGCTTGGCTTAACTCCTCACATCGACACGGTTTCCCATACGTTCGAGTTGTATCGTCTGCTGGCAAAACATTGCGAAGAAGGACCCGCGTTCCTCATAGCCGCGGTGAGCGTAGACGGGGCGTTCGGCTTTGAAGCGCCAACCTCGGCGTGTGTAGAGGCGGGGGCCGTTTGCGGGGCTACAAAAGCGTTTGCACGCGAATATCCTGCGTCCTTGGTGCGCATCATGGACTTCCATCCGCAATTGGACGCATCCACACGCGCGGAGTTCCTGATAAAAGCGCTTGGCTCTAGAGTTCCGTTGGAAACAGGAATTGGACGAAACCTCGAAATGAAAGTCGTGCGCCTACAGCCGAGAAAGGGCACGAGGGAGCGACAGCCGCTGCCGGATGGAGACGTCATTCTTATCACAGGCGGCGCCAGGGGTATCGCGTCGGCGTGCGCCGAGTTTCTCGCTGACATTCGGCGCTACACCTTTGTGCTGCTCGGGAGAACCGAGCTGAGCAAGAGGGCTGAAAAGTTAGCTCAATTCGATGAGAACCAGTGGGAAGAGGAGAAACGCAGACTCATGGACCGCCTTAGGCGGCAAGGCGCGCCTCTTACCCCTGTGCTCGTGGAAAAAGAACTGGGGTCGCTAAAGGCAGAAGCGGAGGTCTTCAGGACTGTATCCAAGCTCAGAGCTCGAGGCTCTGAGGTGGTCTATCGAGCCGTTGACATTGCAGACGGCGCAGTCGTCAGTGATGTCATACAAGAAGTCTCTGAGCTTTGCGGCAGAATAGACCTGGTTATTCATGCAGCCGGGGTGGACGTGAGCAAGTCGCTGAGCTCTAAAACCCAGGAACAGATGATGCGGGTATTCAACGTCAAAGTACATGGAATGAAAAACGTCCTCGAGGCGCTTGAGGCCCATCATATTGCGCCGCGAAAAATCATCGGCTTCGGGAGTGTTTCCGGGAGATTCGGCAACAAGGCCCAGGTGGACTACGCGGCCGCCAACGACGGACTGGCTCATCTTTTGAGATGGGTCGATTGTCGCCTCGACATCAGGGCAACGACTATTGCGTGGGCGCCATGGTCAGGCATCGGGATGGCAACGCGCGGCAGTGTTGAGAAGGCTCTCAAATCCGCAGGTATCGATTTTATCCCTCCTCAACGCGGGGCGCAGATCCTGGCTGAGGAGATCGAGGTCATCACCGACAGTACGGAGGTCGTTGTGGCAGGGAAACTCGGTCCTTTTGCGGAGGATGCGTTTGGGGCCTCCCCACATAATCAGCTTTTGCAGATCGCCTCACGTGCTCCAATGAAATGGGCAGGGCAGGACGTGGTTTTTGAAGATCGAAAGCCCGGACATTATCTGCGGGCAAAGGTCGCGCTGGATCCTGCCCATCCTCTCCTTGCGCATCACCGCATCGAGCGGGCGTGCGTGCTGCCAGGGGTCGGCGGGCTTGAAATCATAACCGCAGCCGCCTCGGAGATTGACCAAGATACCCAGCCGTACGTAGTTGAATCGCTGGAGTTCGCACGCCCCATAAAGCTCTTCAAAAATGAAAAGCTCGAGATCGAAGTTGAGCTGACTAGGGTGGATGCAGACCGAGAGGATCAAGTGTTTCAGGCCCAAATCAGTTCATGGATGACGGATAAGCATGGCAACCGAGTGGGCGAACGAAGGACGCATCATCGGGCGTGTCTAAGGAAGGGGACGCCGTCTTCGCAGCGCATGGATGCGGCATCCATGGCATTTCCTCGAAACGGAATCCTCATACACAGCTCGGAACTCTACGAGGTATTCTTCCACGGGCCTGCCTTCCGTTTTCTTGATCATGTCTTACTGGACGAGACGTCCAGCGCAGTCACATTTGGCTTCAACAATACTTCACAACAGGCTTCAATGTTTCAGACGCTGGGGCCTGCTGCATTAGAAAGCTGTTTCCAAGCCTGCGCCGCCTACGCCATAGAAACGCAAGGCGTCATGGCCCTTCCCGTGGGGGTGGAACGTTTAGAAGTGTTTTCTCCACATGGTTCGCCCCGTACTGGACGCCTCATTTTCAAGGGCGTGGCTGAAGATCCGGCAACGGGCAGGCGTCGATTTCTGTTTGACGCCGCGGTTGTCGACGAGCAGCATCAATTGATTCTCGAGGCAGCCGGCATCTCGATGATAGAAATCCCCGGTGAGGCTCGCTTTACCGGGAGGGTCGTGGAACTCATCACGCACGCCCATGATTTGGTTGGATCGAAGCCCGACAAAGATGACGTGGCGGCGAGGTTGACCGACCAAGAATACAAGGAATACAAGTCGCACCGCATTCACAAAAGGGCGAAAGAATGGCTTGCCGGCAGACTGGCTCTGAAAACGGTCGCAGGTCGTGTGCTGCAAAAAACCATTATGCCGGGTCTCTCCCTTAAGGATGTCGTCATCCGCCAAGACGCATTGGGCAAGCCCTTCGCAGAACTGCGCGACGGAACGGGAACTGCTTCTTGCGAGGTTTCCTTGTCCCATTCAAACGGATTTGTCGCGGCGGTCGCAAGTGAAGGCGCAACCTGGAGAGGGTTGGGAATAGACATAGAAAAGGTAAAGCCAAGGAGCAAAGCCTGGATCGAAGACTATTTCACCGATGACGAGAAAAAGGCTGCAGCCGCTGCTCAAGACAAATGGGCTTACCTCACGGCGCTGTGGTCTATTAAAGAAGCCGCTCTGAAGGCTCTGGGGATAGGTCTGCGCATCGATCTCCAAGACGTGAACGTTGACCTCGACCACGCACGAGGACGAGCACGGGTCGAGTTTCGGAATGGCCACGCTCAGAAGCTGAACGTGGATCCAGAAAAGATAGAAGCCCGGGCCGAAGTGCGCGACGGCATCGCGCTTGCCCGGGTCTTGATCAGAAACTGAAGAGGGAGATGCCTCTATAACCTTATCTCAAAAGAAATCACGAAATAGCTGCATGTCAGATTGTCATTCGTGTGCAAATGGGACTCCAGGAAGCTCATTGTGGATCACCACTTTCGTGAGGATGACCTCGTGAGGGGACACGCGCCCAATTCGTGATTAATTTCGAGAATCCGTCGCAGCTCCAAATCTCTCGATCATTGCAAGGAGTTCTTGCGTTTTTTCGGCAAGGAGATCCTGGTCCTGTCTGGTCTCCACGTTGAGTCGTATGACAGGCTCGGTGTTCGAGGGTCGGAGATTGAAGCGCCAGCGATCAAACTCCATGCTCACCCCGTCGATATGATCTACGGACACGGCGTTGGTTCCGTAATGCGCTTCGATTGCGCGCATGACCGCCTTAGGATTAGATACGGTTCGGTTGATCTCCCCGCTGACAGGATATTTCTCCATCCGGGCTTTGACCAGCTCAGACAATGGGCGGCCTTCCATGCTCATGGTCTGGATGAGCAGCAACCAAGGGATCATGCCGCTGTCGCAGTAGGCAAACTCTTTGAAGTAGTGATGAGCCGACATCTCTCCTCCATACACCGCGTCTTCCTGACGCATCCTGTCCTTAATAAAAGCATGACCGGATTTGCTCATCACAGGAATACCACCGTGTTCACGCACGATTTCGATGGTATTCCACACCAAACGGGGGTCATGGACGATCTTTGACCCGGGCCTGTCCCTCAAAAAGGCCTGTGCCAGGAAACCCACTACATAATAGCCTTCGATAAACTCACCCGTTTCATCAAAAAAGAAGCACCTGTCGCAATCACCATCCCATGCAATACCCGCATCCGCTTTGTGGGAGATGACGGCATCAATGGTGACGTCCCTATTTTCAGGCAGCAGCGGGTTTGGGATGCCGTTGGGAAAGGTTCCATCTGGTTCGGGAAATATTTTAATGAAGTCAATGGGGATCCGCTGTTCCAGTCTTTCGAGTATGGGACCAGCGCAGCCGTTGCCACAGTTCATGACAACCTTCAACGGTGCGATTTTTTTGACGTCGATATACGTGAGCAGGTGGTCGATATATATGTCTTTCGTATTGACGTGCGTCACAGAACCTCTTGACTGGGCAACATCGCCGAAGGCGTGCGCCAGTACCAACCGCTCTATATCTTTCAAGCCCGTGTCCCCGCTGATGGGACGAGATTGTTCTCTCACGAGTTTCATCCCGTTGTAATCCGCTGGATTGTGGCTGGCCGTGACCATAATGCCGCCATCCAGATTTTTGTGCGACGTCACGAAATAAATTTCTTCGGTGGCTGACATCCCGATATCGACGACGTTGCACCCGTAGTCGGCGAGGCCCTTTTCAAGCGCCTGGGAAATCGAGGGGCTCGTGAGCCTTATGTCATGACCGACGCACACAGTTCGGGGCTTAATAAATTCACCATAAGCCCGTCCAATAAGGTAGGCGACCTCTTCGTTGAATTCATCCGGGATGCGTCCCCGAATATCATAGGCCTTAAAACTCTTGGATACCTCTGATGAAAAATGATTCATCGTAGCTCCTCCCTCCGTGTTGTTGGGAACGCTGAGACTGCGGCGTGGGCATTGGGGAAAGGGCCGGACTGATTGCCTTTCAAAGCAGATGCTCATAGCCGCGCTCAACGAGCAGCGTCTGTAATTTCTTGATGTCTTGAGCCGAATCCTTGTGGCATACTAATACCGCGTCAGGTGTATCTACCACAATAAGATTGTTCACGCCGACCAGGGCCACCAATCGCGAGCCCGCCGATACCACACAGTTGTGACTCCCCATTTGAACGAAGTCGCCCCGAGCCGAGTTGCCGCTGGCGTCGGTATCCCACACGTCATGGAGCGCGGGCCAGCTTCCAACGTCGTTCCACGGTACGTTGAGCGGAACCACTGCCACATTTTGCGCCGCTTCCATAATCCCATTGTCAATGGATATGTTTGGCAGCTCTTGATATATTTGACGCACTGCCTCTTGCTCTGCGTCGGTGTTCAAAAAATCTGATATGCCCTGCATGCGTCGGTATACGTCCGGGAGGTGTTTTTGAAAGGCGGCGAGGATGGTCGAGACGCTCCAGAGGAACATGCCGCTGTTCCACAAATACTCGCCGCTGGCGAGATATTGTTCAGCGGTCGGTCTATCAGGTTTCTCGACGAATCGATCGACGCGATGAGCCGCCCTGTCTCCGGTTCCAAACGCCTTTTCGCCTCTCTTGATGTATCCGTATCCTGTTTCCGGCCTCGTCGGTTGGATGCCGAACGTGACCAGCATGTCGTGATCTCGAGCAATTTCAGCTCCGAACTTCGTGCATTCGAGAAACTCAGGCACATCCCCAATGAGGTGATCAGCCGGCAATACCAACATTACGGCCTCCGGATCCAGCGCCGCCAGCTTGAAAGCGGCTAATGCGATGCAAGGGGCTGTGTTCCTGCCGTAGGGTTCTATAACCATGCCCGATTCGCCGATTTCAGGAACTTCGTCCAGAATCTGAGCGTACTGTTCCTCGATGGTCACGATCCTGATCCTTTCCATAGGGACAACACCGAGGACTCTTTCCACCGTGGCGCGCAAGAGAGAGCGGTCACTGGCAATGCGCAAAAGCTGTTTGGGCTTTTTTCTCCTACTTTCTGGCCAAAATCTTGTGCCGCTGCCGCCGGCAATGATCACCGCATAAAGCATTCATCTCATCCTTTCTGTTTCGCTCCGATTGATTGCCCCACCGCGTCCCCACCCCTCAACAGAAAACAGCCGTCCTGAAAGGCAGTCGCATGCCTTTGGGTTATAGTGTTTTTAATCTATCGCAATATTGCTTCGCTTCGCCGCCAATGACACGTCAACATCCTTCTCGTCATTGCGACAAACCAAAGGCAGCAACGTGCTCCCTGCTTCCATCAATTGCAGTAGAGACGCCGCTGAAGGAATCGGGGTATCCTTCTCCCACAACTACATACAACTGCCCTGGAAAGAAATCACGAAATGGCTACACGTCAGATTGTCATTCCTACGAAAAAGGGAATCCAGAAAACTCATTGTCAATACCCAATTTCTTGAGGATGAATTAATGATAGGACACGCGCCCGATCGTATTTTTTTCAAGACTTCCTGGTATAATCATTCATGTGCATGGATTCGCTTGGCTCTTTCGGCGCTCATCAGTCATACAAAAAATGCTGCGTGAGAACTTGTCTCGGCCCCACCGTCAATCGGATTTGTCCAATGGTATAGACGCGTTCAACCGCCGCACAGTAACCGATTACACTTGGCGATCGGAGTGGATATTATCAGAGGAGTCGGAATCCTTTTTGAGCGTTTGTGTCGCTTGCGTGATTAAATCCACGAGTGTGACCAAGCGGGGTCTCGGAGGCGCCATAAAAATCTGTTCAAACAATTCATCGCCCAATTCACGGCGGAAAAAGCGCTCAGCGTCAAAAAATAGATACCAGCAATCCACGGCTTTGAAACAGGGTTTTCCAAGCGCCTCCCTGCGACAATAGCTGAACGTCACCTGTCCCCCAAGCCGAGGACACCTTATTTCTCGGTCGTCAGGAGGTTGTACAGACTGTTGTTTCTCTTCGACATTCAACGATTATCACTCCTTTCTTGCATTCATCGGCAGACTTTTCTGGGGCTTGGTCGCGGTTCTCGGCAACGCTCACGAATTCGATGGCGCAATCCTTATTCCGAAAAAAGTTTTGCGAATCAAACTCCCCAAATTCGTTCTTTCGACACTTCTCCCGCACGTTTGTCCCTTAGAATGACGCCGAGATCGCCCGTCTTTTTGTTGCCAGTTTTCTTCGTCGCAAGGAGAGACGCAAGAGGCGCCTCGACGAAGCGATCTCGGCAGTTCGTCAGCATCAGAGGTTGGGCTTCGGGAATCCCTCGATAGCCTTCAAGGCTCTGTCGATCTCCTCTTGAGGAAGTTCGTAATCGAAAAGTTTCCCTTGGAAATATGCGTCGTACGCGGCCAAATCCACGAGGCCGTGTCCGCTCCAGTTCACTAGGATGGTCTTTTCTTTTCCTTCTTCTTTGGCCTTCTTCGCCTCCTGGATCACCGCGGCCAATGCGTGGTTAGTTTCCCGCGCTGGAATGTAACCCTCTGTTCTCGCCCACGTGACTCCTGCTTGGAAAGTCTCTAACTGGTGAACGGCTCGCGGCTCGATAAGTCCGTCCATGACTAGTTGACTCACAAGAGGGGCCATACCGTGGTATCGCAAGCCGCCTGCATGGATGGGCGCGGGTACAAAGGAATGACCAAGCGTGTGCATGGCCATAAGAGGGGTCATTTGCACCGTATCTCCAAAGTCATAGGCAAAAGGCCCCTTGGTCATTGTGGGACAGGAGAAAGGCTCCACCGCAATGATGTGGACCTGCTTTCCCGCAATCTTGTCGCGAACGAACGGGAATGCGCATCCTGCAAAATTGCTCCCCCCGCCAGCGCATCCTATGACAATGTCGGGGTAGTCGCCGGTCTGCGCAAGCTGTTTTTGGGCCTCCAAGCCGATAATGGTCTGGTGAAGCAATACGTGATTGAGCACGCTGCCCAACGAATAGCGGGTAGAAGGCCGTCCCTGGGCCTCGCTAGTCACGGCATCCTCAACAGCTTCGCTGATTGCTATTCCTAGACTCCCCGGCGAATTCGGATCCTGCGCCAGGATCTTCCTCCCCGCCTCTGTCTCGCTGCTGGGACTCGGAACACACGTCGCTCCCCAGGTGTTCATCATGAGTCTGCGGTACGGCTTCTGTTCGTAGCTCACACGCACCATATACACCTTTGCCTCAAGCCCGAACTGGCTGCATGCAAAACTCAACGCGCTTCCCCATTGTCCCGCGCCCGTCTCGGTGCTGATCCTTTTGATGCCAAAGACCTTGTTGTAATAGGCCTGGGGGATGGCAGTGTTCGGTTTGTGGCTTCCGGCAGGGCTGACGCCCTCATTCTTGTAATAGATCTTCACCGGGCAATCGAGATACTTCTCCAATCTCACCGCCCTATATAATGGAGTCGGACGCCAAATCAGCAACTTGTCGAGCACCTCGTCGGGTATGGTTACCCACCGGTCTTGACACACCTCCTGCTCGATGAGATTCATGGGAAACACAGGAGCCAAGTCCTCAGGACCTATGGGCTGATGCGTACCCGGATGAAGCGGCGGGAGCGGCATGTCCGCCACTATGTTGTACCACTGACGAGGGATCTCATCTTCGTTGAGAAAAATCTTTACCGTCATACTCACCTTCCTCCTCTCTCAATCACGTGCTAAATGCATGACCTCCCTACAGCACACACCAGCGTCCCAAGGACCAGTTTATGCGTCCCGTTTACGGATCGATCATGCCAATCAACCCCGAATATGCTTCTGTTCTGTCAATACGCCCAGAACCTAAAGCCTGGTGTTGCCTAGCGCCTTGCAACGACAAAGCGCGCCGACAAACGCGGCCGAAAACATTTCCAAGCGCTGCGTCAGAGATAAGCCCTTCTTTGTTGCTAGTTGCGTTTCATGTGATGACATGTATGTCCTAAATGAACTGCCAGAAAACCGTATGCGTGGTCCCCTGAAGAATGATACGCCCCCGGCGCTGCTGTTCCTCAGAGGAAGGTCGGTCCTAGATAGAGGAATAGATGCATCTTACTTGCGCAAGGTCATTTGTGCAAGGAATTTTCGTATGAGCGACCTTCCCACGAGAAAATGTCAAGCAGCATCGATTATGGCAGGGGGGAACGACTCGAAATTAGGAGGAGGAAGGTGGTGGAAATGATAGAGAGAAAAGCGGTCGCAATGATGACCATGACGTCGAAGTCGTGAGTACCTCCGACACCCTAAATATACCCTCGCGGACTGCATCAAAACCATCCTCAGCAGATCTGGACAAGGCCTACTACCTTATAAATACAAAAAGGGACCGTTTCTACAACTCCCCATTTTCGCTATATAATTTTATGGGGAACTTTCGTAATCTTTACCGCTTGCGTGGGTCGCCCATGCCGACTATGCTGACGAAGAAAACCGTTCGGATTTGGCCAAACTGTCGCAAGCGTTAGGAGGGGATTTCCAATTGCCCATTTACGTTGAACTCGGATCATATTTAAGAAAATTTGTCCCCGGCTATGACCCTCAGCATGGGCTATCACTGCATTATCGAGGAGGGATGACGATCGCCGATCTGTTATCGACCCTGCATCTGCCCGATGCCAGATCCGCGATCATCACCGTGAACCGTACGCTGGTTGGACTAGATTATCAGCTCGAGGAAGGCGACAGAGTCGGAGTCTTCCCGGCCGCGTGGGGTGGTTAGCGCGTGAAGAAGGGGGAATTTCATTTCATTGCCTTGGTGGCTGCATCCACCTTCTCTTTGAGCTCTTTTCCTGTCTTGAAAAAGGGGAGCCTCTTGTCTGTCACGAGGATCTGCTCACCGGTTTTCGGGTTTCTGCCGGTATAGCCTCGGTATTCCTTCACCATGAACGATCCAAATCCACGTATCTCGATGCGATTTCCCTCGATGAGGGCCTTCGACATGGTTTCGAACACCAGATTGACAATTTCTTCCGCCTTCCTCAATGGAAGGTCCGCTTCCTTGGCCAGGGCGGCAATAAGGTCTGATTTGTTCATGTCTTATTCCTAACTTCAAAATGAGAGCTTCTTGTGAACGCCACTGCAGCGGCTCGTCCGTGCGGCTTTGTCCCCTGCAAAAAACGTCGTTGATTCCACCGCCTTCGCATCGCCAGTGTTATCTCCTGCATTCTGCTGTCAGTGCCCCGATAGAGGCGCAGAAAGGGTGCGGCGGCTAAGGCCGGCGTCATGGAAAGCCAAACAGGACAGCGCCTGCTAGGTCACGAGCGTGTTCGGAAAGAAAGTATTTATGATACGAGTGCGCCGTATAGGTGACATAACGATCTCCTCCAGAAAAAAACTGAATGTTCAATGTGTTGAAACTACATTAAAGGATTGCAGAATGTTATATATACGGTCTTGAATTGTCAAGAGAAATTGCAATTTTTTGGGATGGCGTGGCAGACGCTTGTTTGGGGACGGTCCTCCCTTGCGGTTGCATAAGGTACTCATGTCTCTGGCGACGCGGGGTTGACGCAGCCGCTTGTGGTGATGTAATATTCAGATATAGAAATAAAAAAGTAATTATATGAAGCCATGAATTACACGCGACTGTGCCCTCTAAAACGTATCCACCTCCCTACGCGCACCGGGAACAAAATCCCCATAAAGTATCGGGATGCGATCCCAAATAAAAGGCGTCGCATGAGGACTGACGTCGTTTCCCAACGACGTCACCGGACTGCATTTGCCGCATAGCCGCGTGGGGTGTGGCACGGAACGGGGAACCAGCTAAAAAAGTCAAAAGAAAGGAGCAAATCGTGTTTCAAAACGTCAAATTCATGTTCATTCTTTTCGCTCTCGTCTTGGGGTGTACGATGCCGTTTTTTGCGGTCGCGGCCGACGACCCAATCCCCGGCAAATCGGACCAGAGCTGTTTGAAATGCCACACCTATGACAAGAACCCCAATGTATTGGCCGGAAAGTTCGTCAATGTCTCGACAAAAGGCAAGAGCATCCAGCTTAAAATCAACAATGAGAACGAAATAGTCTTCTACGATGACGGTACGGTGCTGAAAAATGCCGAGAACTACCGGGCCATCGCTCCCCAAGAAGCGGTGAAGGTCGTTTATGCAAAGAAAAATGGCAGGTTAGTTGCTACAGAAGTTGAAGTGAAAAAGGGCCTGGTCGTTCCCCCGGACCAGTTGATGTCGGCGGATCAGCTCGCGAGCCTTGTTGCGCAAGGACCAGCGCACGGGAATTATGTCCTTCTCGACAGCAGGCCTGAGGAAATGTACAATCAAGGTCATATCCCCACCGCGCTCTCCATGCCTTTCTTTTCCTTCGACGCGCTTCAAGAGAAGCTCCTCCCGAAGGATAAAAACGTGACCCAAATCTACTACTGTGCCGGACATTCATGCGTGCTTAGTCCCCTTGCCGCTCGAAAAGCGGAGAAACTCGGTTACAAGAACGTAAAGGTCTTCCATGGTGGCCTGCCTGAATGGAGAAAGGCCGGGCACGTGGTGGCGTCAAATGTCGCAGGCATCCTCGAGTACCAGAAAAACGACCAGCCGTGCATCCTCATCGATCTACGCCCCAAGAGCCAAGTAGAAGAAGGACACATACCTGGCGCGGTCATGCCCCCTGCATCGGGCTTGGCATCCATGGAATCAGCATTCCCGACGTACAAAGGCGCACCTATCATCCTCTACAATCATGACGGCGACATGGCCTCCCTACTCGAAGACTACAAGACCGTAACAGGTTGGGGATACAAACAGGTCAGCGTCCTTGAAGGTGGATACAAGGCCTGGGAACAGTCCGGCCACAAAGCGGCAAAAGGCCCTGCCGCATCAAAGATCGACTACGTTCGTAAGTTGATGCCCGGTGAAGTTGACATCGAAGCGTTCAAATCTCTGGTGACAAAACCGTCCCCTGACACGTTTATTCTCGATGTGCGGCTTGCTTCAGAATTCGCGGCCGGCGCCTTCCCCGACGCAAAGAATATCCCGCTGGACGAGCTCGAGCAGCGTCTCAGCGAACTGCCGAAAGACAAAAGGATTGTGATCCATTGCGCCACAGGCGCTCGGGCTGAGATGGCGTACAAAAAACAAAAAAAAGCGGGTCTGAACAATGTTGGCTACGTCAAAGCAAATGTCGAGTTTGAT
>CAYRVH010000050.1:5241-23780 GCA_964427855.1 uncultured Syntrophaceae bacterium | reverse complement strand
CCCGCAGGAGCGGGGCTCAAGACCGCATGGGGAGGGATCGGCGCCCCTTCATGTCGTTGCCGCGAACGCGGGAATCCAGGCTCCTAGACTGTCCTCAGAAAAAATCACGAAACGGCCATACGTCAGATTGTCATTCCCATGAAAAAGGGAATCCAGGAAACTCAGTATGGATCACAACTTTCGTGGGGATGACGTCATGGTGCGGCACGCACCAAATTCGTGATGAATTGAGAGAATTGCTATAGAATTAAGGTTCCGCTTCCGGCGTGGACTTCGAAGAATTAATTTTTGGATGCCTAGATTTGGCGTCGGTTTTCGAAGGCGCGGGTAAGGGTGAGGGGATCGGTGTATTCCAGCGACCCGCCCATGGGGATGCCATAGGCGATGCGACTGACTGTGACGCCTTTTCGCTTCAGGCGGTCTGCCAGGTAGCTCGCGGTCGCCTCGCCCTCTACCGTGGGATTCAGGGCGAGGATAACCTCTTTCAACTCGCCTGATTCGACTCGCTGTACGAGTTCACGCACCTTGATGTCATCAGGTCCGACCCCATCGAGGGGTGACAGGAGACCGTGAATTACGTGATACACCCCACGGAACCGACCTGACTTCTCGACGGCAATAAGGTCCACCGGCGTTTCCAGGACGCAAAGCTTGGAGGCGTCGCGCTTTGGATCGGAGCAGATATGGCATGGATCGACGTCAGTGAGATTGTAGCAGATGGAGCAGAGTTTCAATTCCTCTCGGACGCGGCGGATCGCGGCCACAAGGTCGCTGACCTCGGGCCCCGGCGCGTTCAGCACATGCAGGGCATATCGCAGAGCTGTCTTTTCACCGACGCCGGGAAGGCGTTTGAAGGCCTGAATAAGCGCGTCGAGGGGATTGGCCATTACGCGAGCCCTGGGATGCGCAGGCCGCCCGTGATTTTGGCCATTTCCTGAGTCATGAGTTCCCGCGACTTGACCAGGGCGTCGTTGGTTGCGGCGACGATGAGGTCTTCCAAGAGTTCAGGGTCAGGCGATTCCAACAGCTGGGGTTCTATGTGGACTGATATGATTTCCTGCAGCCCGGTGGCCACGACTTGGACCATGTCTCCGCCGGCCCTCCCTGTCACGGTCATCTCTGCGAGAAGGTCTTGGGCTTCCGAAATCTTGGTTTGCAACCCTTGGGCTTGCTGCATCAGATCTTTGAGACCGAACACGACTGCCGCCTCCTTTGACTCGGCCCTCTCGAGGCCTGTCCGATGTTCTGCTGAAGATCGTTGTCACGTGCTGCGGTTCCCAAACGTCGCCAATTCTGAAAAGCGCCGGTCGATGCCGCTCCCGTGAAAACAGGCATCCAGGGAAGCCGCCCATCGATAGGCTCGCGCGTGACGCTGCGCGGAGGGAATCATCCCTCCCATCTCCACTGGGGAGCAGAGGATCGGCATGCTCATTCCGGCGCGCCTTTCTGCAGCCGGGAACTCGGCGATGGGGAGTTCGCTAAGACCGCATGACTCGCGGTTCCCGCCGCCGGAGAGGTTGACATTGCCTCCGGATATCGCGACTCTAAACCGCTCGTAAGGGACACAACACACCGCGGACAAACTAACAGAAAATAGTGTCTCATGGCAATCGCAGCGTGAAACGACCTCTCGTACTGCTCGTCAATCCATGGATACATGACTTCGCGGCATACGATCTTTGGGCAAGACCTCTTGGACTGCTCGTGCTGGCCGCGGCGTTGAAACGCATGGGCCTGGCGCCGGCGCTCTTGGACTGTGTGGCCGCTGAGAATCCTGGCATGCCCTCTCGCAAAATTACACCGGACGGCCGCGGCAAGTTCCCTAAAACGCCGATAGACAAGCCCGCGTGCATCGCCCACGTACCGAGGACGTTCAGCCGGTATGGGATCCCGCCGGAGATCGTGGAACAACATGTGTCGCGGCTGCCGACGCCTCACGTCATATTCGTGACGAGCCTCATGACCTATTGGTACACAGGGGTTCGGGAGACAATCGACCTCCTGAGAAAGGTGTTCCCCAGCGTCCCGGTGGTCCTCGGCGGCGTGTATGCTACGCTCATGCCGGACCATGCGCTTCAAGTGTGCACGCCGGACGACGTATGGCGTGGCCCTGGGGAGGCCGGGCTCGCTCAAATCCTCGGCAGGCTGCTGGGACGGAGTTTTGCGGAGGCCGAGGATGGGCCGCTCTGCGAGTTCGAGGCTTGTTTGGAACTCATGGGCAAGGCGTCCTTTTTGCCTCTCTTGACGTCAAGGGGCTGTCCCATGCGCTGCTCCTACTGCGCATCGCGGAACCTATTCCCGAGATTCGTTGCCAGACCAGCTCAGGATGCAATCCGGTGCATCGAACACGCGGTCGAGCGCTGCGGCGTCAGTGATGTGGTGGTGTATGACGACGCCTTCCTCTATGACGCCGACGCAAGGGCGCTGCCCATCCTCCACGCCAGCGCAGAACGATTTCCCGGGCTGCGCTGGCACGCCCCCAACGGACTTCATGTCAGGTACATTACCCGGGAGGTCGCGCTCGCCATGAAGCGGGCGGGATTTGAGACGATCCGTCTAGGACTCGAGTCGTCCTCCAATTCGTTTCATCGAAGCGCCGGCGGGAAGACGAGCCGTGAGGAATTTCTCAGGGCAGTCGCTCATCTCCGTGAAGCCGGGTTCACCGCGAAGAACGTGGCCGCGTACCTGCTCGTAGGGATTCCCTCCCAGACAAGGGCCCAAATAGAGGACGATGTGGATTTTGTCTTGCGCTGCGGTGTTGCGCCCAAGCTCGCGGAGTATAGTCCTATACCGGGCACGGCCCTGTGGGAGGTCGCCGTGAGACGGAGTCGATATGACATCAAAAATGAGCCGTTGTTTCATAACTGCACGCTGCTGCCCGCCGCGGAGGAAGACGTGGATGCCCGCTTCCTGGCCGAGACCCGACGCAAGATTTCACCGCAGGTTTTGTTGACACTGCAAGGGCATGTTGATACATAGTAATGACCATTCTAAAAAAAGACAGCATGAAAAATATCGGGAAAGAGAGATCAAGATGGCCCAATCCAAGGACGTAGTAGGCGCCGCCTTAGTGGTGGGAGGCGGGATCGCCGGCGTACAGGCCTCGTTAGACCTGGCGGAATCAGGGTATAAGGTATATTTGGTGGAGAGCCAGACGGGCATAGGGGGTAGGATGGCGCAGCTCGACAAGACCTTTCCTACCAACGACTGTTCAACGTGTATTTTCTCGCCGAAACTCGTCACCGTAGGTCAAAACCCCAATATCGAGCTGCTCTCATACAGCGAAGTGGATGATATTCAAGGAGAAGAAGGTCGGTTCAAGGTCAGGATACGGCAGAAGGCCCGCTACATTAGAAAAGATCGGTGCAAAGCGTGCGGCGATTGCGCGACTGCGTGTCCGGTGAAGGTTTCGAACCAATTTGATCAGGGGCTGAGCAAGCGTGCAGCCACGTATCGTTTGTTTCCCCAGACCATTCCGCAGACGTTTGTGATCGAGAAGGCGGATCGAGCGCCGTGTGTGATGGCGTGTCCTGCGCACATCAACGTGCAGGGCTATGTGCAGCTTATCGCCAAAGGGAAGTATAAAGAGGCGGTGGAGTTGATCTACGAGAAGCTGCCTTTGCCTGGGGTGTTAGGCAGGGTGTGCCCGCATCCCTGCGAGAAGGTTTGCCGTCGTGGAGAAAAGGACGAGGCGATATCCATCTGTAAACTCAAGAGGTTTGCGGCCGATCAGATAGACTACTCGGCGTTGTCTATTCCGGAGATCGTGCGTCGAGAGGAGAAGGTGGCGATCGTGGGATCGGGGCCTGCGGGTTTGTCTGCGGCGTATTATTTGGCCCTGAAGGGGTATGGGGTGACGATTTTCGAGGCGTCGTCGGCGCTTGGGGGCTGGCTGCGGTTGGGTATTCCCGAATACCGGCTTCCCAAGGATGTGTTGGACAAAGAGATCAACCACATACTGAGTTTGGGGGTCGAGGTGAAGACCAACTCAGCGCTGGGGCGGGATTTCACCTTGGACGATCTTACCCAACAGGGGTATAAGGCGACGTTTTTGGGGGTAGGGTGCCAGAAGGGTGCTCGGCTTGGCATTCCAGGGGAGGAGAGCGAGGGCGTGATCCAGGGAGTGGATCTGCTTCGGAGCGTGGCCCTTGGGCAGAGCATACCGCCCATCAAGAAGGCTGCCGTGATAGGCGGCGGCAACGTCGCCATAGATGCGGCCCGGACGCTTTTGCGGCTGGGGGCTGAGGTCACGATCCTGTATCGTCGCTCGAGACAGGAGATGCCCGCGTACGACGAAGAGGTGAAGGCGGCGCTCCAAGAGGGGCTGAAGATAGAGTTTTTGACTGCGCCGGTGGAGGTCACGACGTCAGGCGGGAAGGTGACGGGGATTAAGTGCATTCGGATGCAGCTTGGCGCGCCGGACCAGTCTGGTCGTCGTCGGCCGGTACCGGTGGAGGGCTCTGAATTCACGGTGACTGCGGATGCGGTGGTTCCGGCCATCGGCCAGGTCATTGACCCTGCCTTCTGGGATGCCATGCCTCAGCTCGGCCATACCTTGAGAAACACCATTGAATTCGACGGCGTGACGCTTGCAACCACTATTCCCGGCGTCTTTTCCGGCGGCGACGCGGCCACGGGACCTGCCACCGTGGTGGAAGCTGTTGCGGCGGGCCGCGAAGCTGCGGAGTCCATTCACCGGTATTTGAACGGCCTGGATCAGTTTGAGGGTCGGCCGTGGCGCATGCCGGAGAATCCTGAATATCCGCCTATCCCAGAAGAGATGGGAGAGGAGCC
Organism: uncultured Syntrophaceae bacterium; assembly: GCA_964427855.1. Taxonomy (GTDB): domain Bacteria; phylum Desulfobacterota; class Desulfomonilia; order Desulfomonilales; family Desulfomonilaceae; genus JAUPKT01. The sequence continues at coordinate 18,986 of CAYRVH010000050.1, read as the reverse complement.
GAGGGCGGTCAATCCGGAGCTGCCTGTATCCCAGCGCAAAGGATTTGTGGAAGTAGAATTGGCCTTCCCGGAGGATGAGGCCCTTCGGGAGGCAAGCCGATGCCTCAACTGCGGCGTGTGTTCCGAGTGCATGGAGTGCGTCCGGGCGTGTCCGGCCCAAGCCATAGACCACAGTATGGAGGACGAGTATCTGGACGTGGATGTGGGGAGCATCATCCTGAGCATGGGCTATGACATGATCGACCCGGATAGCGTTCGGGGCGAATTTTCATACGGAACTGCGGCGAACGTGGTCACCAACATGGAGTTTGAGCGGATACTGAGCGCATCGGGTCCCAATGCAGGGGAGGTCAAGAGGCCGTCGGACGGCCGTCATCCCCACAAGGTGGCATGGATCCAATGCGTGGGGTCCAGGGATCCGGTGAAAGGCATGCCGCACTGCAGCTCCATATGCTGCATGGCCTCCATCAAGGAGGCGGTGATCGCCAAAGAGCACGACCCGAATATCGAACCCACAATCTTTTATATGGATATCCGGGCGTATGGGAAGGATTTCGACGCCTACTACGAGCGGGCAAAGAATCAGGGCGGCGTGCGCTTTGTTCGGTCGATGGTAAGCCGCGTGGTGGAAGACCCGCTGACCAACGATCTGCAGATCACGTATCTTGACGAGAACCAACGGTTGGTCACGGAGACGTTCGATATGGTGGTCCTGGCGGTGGGACTCAAGACGTCAGATGAATCGCGGGCGCTTGCCAAAAAGATCGGCGTCGAGCTCAACGAGTCGTTTTTCTGCTCCACGAGCACGTTTGCCCCTGTGCAGACGAACCGGCCTGGGATATTCGTGGCAGGCATGCTCCAAGGCCCCAAGGACATTCCACAGACTGTCATGGAGGCCTCCGCGGCCGCGGGGGCGTCGTCCCAACTCCTCGCCTCTGCGCGCAATACATTGACCACCAAACAGCAATTCCCGCCCCAGAGGGATGTGTCTGGGGAGGAACCGCGCATTGGCGTGTTTATATGCCGGTGCGGGATCAATATCGCCAACGTCGTGGACGTGCCGCGGGTTGTGGAGCACGTGAGGACATTGCCGAATGTCGTGTTCGCGGACGAAAAACTCTTCACTTGTTCCCAAGACACTCAGGAACAATTCCTCCAGATTATCGAGGAACACAAACTCAATCGGGTGGTGGTGTCTGCGTGCAGCCCGAGGACTCATGAGCCCATGTTCCAGCTCACCATGGAAAAGGCAGGGTTGAATCCGTACCTGTTCACGATGACCAACATTCGTGACCAATGCTCGTGGGTGCACGCCACGGACAAAGAGGCGGCCACACGAAAAGCCATGGATTTGGCCAGGATGGCCGTGGCGCGGGCGCGGCGTCTTGCGCCGCTGCAAAAATCCAAGATGGAGGTGGTGTCCAACGGTCTGGTGCTCGGCGGAGGCATCGCGGGGATGACCGCGGCGCTGAATCTCGCAGACCAGGGCTTTCAGGTGTACCTCGTCGAGAAGAGCGACAAGCTTGGGGGTAATGCTCTTTCCATTGAGAAGACGATACGAGGGGAGAGCATGAAGCCATTTGTGGGTGATCTTGTGGCAAGGGTCGAGAATCATCCCAAGATATCACTCTTTAAGAATGCAACATTTTCGGAGTTGTCCGGCCATGTGGGCCATTTCAAAGGCGTCATCCGCAACGGCGGCGGCAGCGCCGAGATCGAGTTCGGCGCCGCGGTTATCGCCACAGGCGCGATCGAGTCCAAGCCAACCGAGTACCTCTACGGGGAACATCACGCGGTCGTGACGCATCATTCTTTGGAGGAACGCATCATGGCAGGCGATCCGAAGCTCAAAGACATCAAGAACGCGGTCTTCATACAGTGTGTGGGGTCTCGCTGCGACGAGCGACCATATTGTTCCAAGGTATGCTGTTCCTCCACCGTTCGGCTGGCCCAAAGGCTGCGGGAGATCAATCCGCACGTCAAAATATATGTGCTTTATAGAGATTTGAGGACATACGGTCTCTTGGAGAAATTTTATACCTCATCCCGAGCGGCTGGTTCGTTATTCGTCCGCTACGATCCCGAAAACAAGCCTCAAGTAGAGGCGGCTGGAGATCGCGTCAACGTAACATTTCGAGAGCCGGTCTTGGGCGAGGACATGACGGTCCCCGCGGACCTCCTTGTCCTTGCCGCGGCCATCGATCCAGCCCCCACCAATCGGGAATTGGGGCAGCTTTTCAAGGTCACCGTCAACTCTTACGGATATTTTGTCGAGGCCCACATGAAATTGCGGCCGGTGGATTTTACCACTGAGGGCATTTTCCTTGCAGGCTTGGCGCATTACCCCAAGCCCATAGATGAGGCAATAGCCCAGGCAACTGCCGCAGCCCAGAGGGCGTCGCTGGTCCTGAGCCAGGAGGCCTTAACGTTCCCCGGCGTGATTTCAAAGGTGGACCCGAACAAGTGCGCAGTATGCCTCACGTGCGTGCGGCTGTGCCCCTATGGAGCCCCGCATATCACCGAGGAGCACGTCGCTGAAATCGTACCCGCGTTGTGTCAAGGCTGCGGCATCTGCGCGTCAGTGTGCCCAGGGAAGGCCATCGAGCTCCAGCATTTTCGAGATGATCAAGTGATCCAGGAGATAGACGCCTTGCTCCAAGCCGCTTCGTAGGACCAAGGTGGGGTAGCGGATCTCAGGTTGTCAGAAACGAGAGAATATTCCACGTCATGAGGAGAGAAATATGCAGCAAGCAAGCGTGCAAGGTTCAGGCAAAATAGGCCTTCCTTCGGCAGATCTTGTCTCAGTGGTAAATCAGTGTTTCCAGTGCTGCAAGTGTTCCGCGGGCTGTCCGGTCGCGTCGGAAATGGACCTTTTGCCCCATCAAATGGTGCGCTTGGCCGTGATGGGCGACATCGACCGCATCGTGAACTCCAAGAGCATCTGGCTATGCTTGACATGCCATACCTGCGGCGCCCGCTGTCCAAATGGGATCGATGTCCCCGCGCTGCTGGACCCCATTCGACATCAGGTCTTGCAGCAGCGCAAAGAGCCCAAGGATAACGCGGTGCCCATTTTCCACAAGGTCTTTCTGCAGACGGTTCGCACATTCGGCAGAGTGCACGAGCTCTTCTTGATAGGCATGTACAAAATGAAGACTAAGACTTATTTTAATGACATGGAATTGGGATGGCAGATGTTCAAGAAAGGCAAAATCCATCTCTTTCCCCACCGTTCCTCCCACCTCAGCGAGGTAAAGGAGATTTTCAATAAGTCGGGGCTGCGATAGCGCTCGCCGATTCCATCATGCCCAGGGCTTCACCCTGGGCTATGACTGTCACCCCGCAGGAGCCGGGCTCAAAACCGCATGGGGAGGGATTGCCGCGGCTTTTTGTCCTTTCCTCCCCTTTTTGTTATTCCCGCCCCTTCATGCCATACCCGCGAACGCGGGAATCCAGGCTCTTTAACTCTTCTCAAAAGGAATCACGACATGGCCATACGTCAGATCGTCATCCCCATAAAAAATGGGAATCCATGAAACTCCTTGTGGATCAAGACTTTCGTGGGGATGACGTAATGAGATGACTCGCGCCTGGTTCGAGATGAATTACGAGAATTCCCATAGAAGGAACCGAGGCTCGAACGAGAGTGAAACATCGTGACCTTCATGTCAGTTCGAAGGAGTCTTGCGACTGAGAAATCTTCGCGTTTGGGGTAGGATTTCTCGCTTCGCTCGAAATGACGGGGGAAAAGAGCTCGAAGTGGCAGAAGGGGAACGCTCGAAATGACTGGGGAAACAAGTCGAAATGAGAGGCGCACGTCATCGAATTGGTGAGTACTTTCAAAAGCGGGTGTGCAGCGCCGGCGTTATTCGGGATCGTCCACGACACGGTCATTCGTAGCGCAGCGCCTCGATGGGCTGCAGCCGGGACGCCTTGAATGCGGGGTAAAACCCGAAGAAGATGCCCACCATGGCGGAGAAGAGGAGAGCCACCGCCATGGCCGTGGGGCTGATGAGGGCGGGCCACCCGCTGGCCCTCGTAAACACATACGATCCTGCCACGCCAAGGACCATTCCCAAAAATCCGCCACTCATGGAGAGGACGACGGCTTCAATAAGGAATTGAAGCAATATGTCGGAAGACTTGGCCCCTACGGCCATCCTAATCCCAATCTCCCTTGTCCGCTCGGTGACCGATACCAGCATGATGTTCATGATGCCGATCCCGCCCACCAAGAGCGAGATCGCCGCAATAGCCCCCAGTAAGGTCGTCATGATTTTGAGCGTCTTCTCGGCTGTTGCAAGAATCTCGGTGAGGTTTCTTACAGTGAAATCCTTTTCTTGATTCCTGCCGATGCGATGCCGCCTGGTGAGGAGTTCGTCCACTTGTTTTTCCGCCTGCGCAATGAGCGGGATCTCTTTTGCCTGCACGAGGATCGCGTTTATTTCGTCCTGAAAGGGTGTGCCAAACAACCGGTACTGCGATGTCTTCAAGGGCACGAAGACCGCGTCGTCTTGATCATCGCCCCTGGGAGATTGGCCTTTTCTGTCCAGCACCCCCACCACCTTGACCGGCACGTTCTTGATCCTGATCACTTTCCCCAAGGGATAGGCTTCCCCGAAGAGATTCTCCTTGACCGTGGCGCCAATGACTGCAACCTTGGCCGCGCGGCGTTCCTCCTCTTCGGTGAAGATCCTCCCATAGCGAATCGTCCATTCTCGAATGGAAAAGTAGGCTTCGGTAGTACCGGTCACTCTGGTACGCCAATTTTTATTCCCATAGACTACCTGAGCCACTTCGCCCCATAGGGGAGCGGCTCGTTTGACGCTCGAGCACTCCTTGATAATAGCCTCGGCGTCAGAGGACTTGAGCGTATGCACGGAGCCTGAACCAAGCCGTACACCGCCTTGAGACGACGCCCCCGGCACCACTAATATGAGGTTGCTGCCGATGGACCGTATTTGCTCCCCGATGAGTTCCCGCGCTCCTGCGCCCACCGCCACCATAAGGATGACCGCACCAACGCCGATCACGATGCCAAGCATCGTGAGGAACGATCGAAGAAAGTTGACTCGAAGCGCGCCGAGCGCAATGCCCAGCCCGTCTGCGGCGTTGATCATTGGCTGCGTCCCGATAGGCACCTGCTATCATTTTCTCCAAAAGAACATGCGAAGGCACCGCAACTCAGTTTGTCATTCCCATGCACATGACTCTCAAGGAGACTCGATATGGATCACCACTTTCCCGAAAATAATACGGTCACGACACGCGGCCGATTCATGACCAGTTTCCCAAACTGCTATATACGTCTTCGACATCAAAGTATAGTTCCGCCCAGAATGACAGGAACCTGTGTGGGCGGACGCATGGCCCAAGCATCCACTGCGTCTCCCCGGTGGGGACGCATGTCGTCTCTGCCCACAGCAGTCTCTCGACCCTTTCTTGGCGCGCCATGTCTCAAGGCTTGCGTGCAATCACGCGCGAAACATTCCCCCAATCTCCCGCGGCAGGCTCATCCCACACGATTTCGAGGGTATTGAAAAAAGCGCTCAGGCCGGTGGAGGGCGCAAGGTACGCTTCGTTGAATTCCGGCTTTTCGGATTTGTGCCGTGCATTGTAGGTGGCATAAAACAGGAGTCCGCCGGGTCGAAGCGAAGCGGCAAGGTCCGCTGTCCGATGGGGAGCGTAAAAATAGAACACCGCGACCAGGTCGTACGTCATCACCGGTATAGGCCAATAATCGAGGTCAGCTGCGACGCAACCCACTGCAAGGTCGAGCTGTTTGACCTGGGCCGTGAGCTGTCGGAGCGCCTGCACACTTATGTCCACGGCGTCAACCCAGTAGCCGCGCCGCGCGAGATAGACGGCATTTTGACCTCGGCCGCACGCAAGGTCCAAAGCCCTCCCCCCGCGCATCAGATGCGTCCACTGCACAAGGAAATCGTCCGCTTCCCTCACCGCGTCGGTGCATTGCTGGTATTTCGCATCCCATTTTTTCGCGTCGGTTTGCATAGGGCGCCATCATGAAAGCGTTGAGGCCTTGTCGCCGCGGCTTGATCGAGCGCTTCTCGTGAAAAATCAAAGTGGGGATGCCGCAACCGTCATTGCGCCGGAATTACGAGCAATCGGTTCATCAACTCCAATGGGAGAAAGGCCCCAGCACATGCCCGGATCATTCATGGGCAGTAGTTGGTTCATTGCGTGACGGCGTAAGCTTGTCGCTTTTTTGGAATCGAGAACCGTCCTCAAAAGAGATCGCGAAATGACCATATGTCGCATTGTCATTCTCATGAAAATGGGATTCCAGACCACTCACTATAAATCACCTCTTTTGTGAGGATGACAGAGCCGCGCCTGCTCCCATTTCGTGATGCATTTCCAAAGCTCCCAAAAAAACCGCCTTGAGGAAGGTGCACATCGATTCGAGCCGCCTCGCAGTTTGTCCGTTCGACAAGCTTGCCTCATCTTGATTTCAAGGGCTTTCTTCCCCTTCCTTCCTCAAGCGCCGTCGAGGCCAGACCGCTCCTTCTCGGCAAACCACGATTCAGGGTCCTCCAAAAACATTTTAACGTCGCCGAGCGCGGCAAAGTGCGTCCGCTCTTCCGCGATCATCTTCACAATAAAATCTCTCTCGAGCGGATCAGCGGCCTTGGTAAATTGATCCTCGTAAAAGGCGATCGCACCCTGCTCCATTTCCAGAGCTATCTTGACCGCCTCCAGGTCCCCGGATTCCGGTTTCACCTTCGGCCCAAGCGTGGTAATCCTCTCCTGGATGAGACGTCTCAAATCTTCATTTTCTACCTGAAGTCTGCGCCATTCGCCGTTCCAGCCCTTCCCCTTTTCCAAGGCAGAGAAAATCTCCTTGATTCTCTTGATATGTACGCCTTCGTCAGCCATGAGAGACCGAAACATCTCTTTGCCAACTTCGCTCGCACATTTTGCCGCAGCTTCCTTATAAAACTGCCGTCCCTTTTCTTCCTTTTCAAGGGCAAGATTCAGCATAGTCAAGGCTCGCTCAGACGCTTCGGTCATCTCAATAGTCCTCCTTTACAGCACAGTCGGCATGACGAATGTACGGGCCGCTAATTCACGATCGATCATGAAGAGGCCGCCTCCTCGTTCTCCTGCGAGACGAAGCTGCTGGACGACCTTGTCTGCTGACGATTCCTCCTCGACCTGTTCGTTGACGAACCACTGCAGAAACGACGTTGACGCATGGTCTTTCTCGGCAGTCGCCGCGTCAACCAAATTGTTTATCAATGCGGTGACCTTTTGCTCGTGGGCATACGCGTCCTGGAACGCGGCCAGCGGCGATTCCCACTTCACGGGTGGCCCTTGAATAGCGGCCAATTCAACTTTGCCGCCCCGCTCATTGACAAAGTTATAAAACTTCATGGCATGTACGAGTTCCTCTTGGGCTTGGCATCGCATCCAATTGGCGAATCCCGGCAGGTTGATCGACTCAAAATACGCAGACATCGAGAGATACAAATACGACGAATAAAGTTCAGCGTTGATTTGCTTATTGAAGGCTTCCTGCATGCTGCTACTGATCATGTGTTTCCCCTCGTCAAAAAAATTGTGTTCTTGCAGAACACAATATGCATCACCACGCCTTTAGACAACCTCAAGAAATCGGTTTTCCTGCATTGCACACGGCTTGCGGTCTCCCATATTATGAGGCGTTTGGCTGCTCGTGGCGTTTCGCGTAAATGAGATGGTACACCATCGGAACCACCATGAGCGTGAAGAGCGTCGAGGCGAAAATGAAAGACCAGGCAAGTCCGGAGAATACCGGGTCTAGGGTGATGACCCACGAACCGAAAATCGCAGCGCCCGCGGTAAGTATAATGGGAGTGAAGCGGACCGCGCCGGAATCTATAATCGCCTCTTTCAACGTGCTGCCATGCATGACTCGCAGGTGGATGAAGTCGATGAGGATAATGGAGTTTCTCACCACAATGCCCGCAAGGGCTATCATTCCTATCATGCTGGTGGCGGTGAAGAAAATCGAGTCAGTATATCCTCCGATTTGCGAGGCAAATATGCTGTTCAGCAAGGCGAACCCCGGGAGGATGCCGATCATGGTCAAAGGAATGGCGACCATGATCACCAAAGGTACCGAGAAAGACTCTGTCTGCTGAACCAAAAGTATATAGATGAGGATGAGTGCGCCAAAGAAGGCCAAGCCAAGGTCTCGAAAGACGTCCAGGGTAATCTTCCACTCGCCTTCGCCGGCCCATTCCACCCGATATCCCTGCGATACCACCCCCTCTTTCGTCTTGGACGACAGTTCGATCACCGCATCCACAGGGCTTCTCCCCGCTGTATCCGCAACCACATACACGACTCGCTCCAAATTTTTGCGAAAAATTGTGCGGTCAACTGTTGTTTCCTGCATGGTTCCGAGCTCGTTGAAGGGTATCATGGAGCCGTCTGGGGCTCTCATGCCGATAGTCCCCATGTCCTCGAGATGCGACCTCATTGACCGAGGCAATCTTAGGTTGATTTCAAGTGGAGTCCTCTCCTCAGGCTTATGAAGGATGGACACAGACGCTCCGCCAAGGAGCGCCTGGGCAGAACGGGCAACGTCCTCCACCGTGATCCCGTGAAGGCTGGCCTTAGTGCGATCTACAATAAAATTGAATTGACTCTGCGCGGCAGTCGCGGAATCGTCCACATCCACCACGTCTTTGGTGTGTTCCATGAGCCGGCGCACCTTTTTGGCTTCTCTGACCACATCTTCGTACGAGGCGCCGATGGGACCATACACCTCGGCCACCAAGGTGGAGAACACAGGAGGACCAGGAGGAACTTCGACGATTTTTACGTTGGCGCCGTATTTCTCCCCTATCTTCTGAATGTCTGGCCGAATGCGCAGCACCAGCCCATGGCTCTGATAGGAGCGTTGGTGTTTTTCAAGAAGATTTACTCGGATGTCGGCCCTGTTGCTGCCCTGCCTGAAATAATATTGCCGGACCATGCCGTTGAAGTCGATGGGCGATGCAATCCCTACGAACGACTCGATGTCGTGCACTTCATTGACCGAAGCCAAATAATTTACCAATTCTTGCGCGACGCGATTGGTGGTTTCCAGTGTGGTCCCTTCTGGCATATCAACCAGGACCAGGAATTCATTCTTGTTGTCGAAGGGCAGCATCTTCACGGGAACCAGCTTGGCAATCACAAGCAAAAAGGAAGCAAGGAGCGCGACCACAACCCCCCCAAGGAAGAGATACGACTTTTTGGGGCTTTCGAGGAACGGCGAAATGATGCGTTTGTAGGTTTTATAGACGAGATCGTCATGCAGCTCGTAAGGCTTTGACGGCGTGTCATATTCTTTTCGCAAGGCATGATAGGTTGTCCATGGCGTCACGGTGAAGGCAATCACGAGAGACATGATCATGGCCACTGGCACATTGAGCGCCATGGGACGCATGTATGGGCCCATCATGCCGGTGATGAAGAACAGAGGAATGAATGACGCGATGACCGCCAGGGTGGCCAGAATGGTCGGCGGCCGCACCTCATCCACTGCCAAAAGCGTTGCATCGAGCGGCGGATGTGTCTTCATCTTGAAATGCCGATGGATGTTCTCCACATCGACTATGGGATCGTCCACGAGCAACCCAAGAGAGAGGATCAAAGCGAAGAGCGTGACGCGATTGATTGTGTAGCCGAAGAGCAGGTTGGTCAGGAGCGTCACTGCGAGGGTCATGGGAACGGCAAGGGCCACGATCATTGCCTCTCGCCAGCCGAGGATCACGCTCAACAACGCGATAATACTCACGATCGCGATGGCGAGATGCTTCACCAGCTCGTTGACCTTCTCGTCCGCTGTCTTCCCGTAGTTTCTCGTCACCAGGACGTCGACCCCGCTCGGAATAACCTCTTTCTTGAGATCGTTCACTTTCTCGATGAGCGCCTCAGCCACCTGGACCGCGTTGGTGCCCTTTCGCTTGGCGACCGCGATGGTGACTTGGTTGTACGACGTCCGTGCTATGTCCGAACCGCGTTGAGAAGCATCATGCGTGAGAAATGCGCCCTCTCCGAACCGCAAACTTGTGTAGGTAGCCGCTTCCTCGGGCCCATCGTAGATCTCGGCGACGTCCCTCATATACACCGGACGTCCTTGATACACGCCGACCACCAGGCCTTTGACTTCTTCCACCGACCGCAGGAACGGCCCCACGTCCACCACGATTTCCCGATTAAGGACGTCCATCGTACCGGCGCGCAGGTTGACGTTGGCGCCTTTCAATGCACGTTCGATATCCAGCACCCCCACATGGCGAGTGGACATCATGTCCGGCCTCATGAGTACGCGTACTTGACGCTTTCGCCCGCCCACGACATAGGTGCGGCCGGTGTCCTGAATGGCCTGCAATCGATGCACAATTTCGTCCGCTACTCGCCGAAGATCGAAGTCGGAATATGCCTTGCTGTACAACGCAAACGTCACTATCGGCACATCGTCGATTTCCACAGGCCGCACGACCCACCCCGTCACTCCCGGCGGCGCATGATCCACATATGACATGATCTTACTGTGGGTCTTCATAATACTGTCTTCGCGATTCTGGCCGACGTAAAAGCGGACGCTCACCACCGCGGCCCCTTCTCGAGTAGTGGAATAGATGTATTCCACGCCGTCGATTTCCCAGAGCTTTCTCTCGAGATTGATGGTGACGAGGTTTTCTACTTCTGAGGCGGACGAGCCAGGCATGTTTACCATGACGTCAATGAGAGGAACTGTGATCTGCGGCTCTTCCTCACGCGGAGTGAGAATGAGAGCGGCAGCGCCGGCCAGCAATGAGGCGGCGATAAATATGACGGGGAGTTTGGATACGAGGAACGCCTCGACGATCTTCCCTGTGGCCCCAAGACCGTATTTTTCAGCTAGTTTCATGAGAAGTCTCGCTGTACATGCAACACAATTCTCTCACGAGTGCACGCCGTCCGAAGTTCCGCAGAGCTTTGCTTTTCTTTCCAATTGCAGGAAGGTGATATGCTTGTTAATATGGCGACACGTTACCATTGTCAATCTGCGTCGTCAACGCCTCATGCGGGGTTTCGACCCCCTTGGCGTCGAGAAAAAGCTTGACACTAATCCCTTTTTTTTGATAACAATTCAGACTTCGTGAAAAAGATGCAAACGACATGGAGGCTCGTAGGCGATTCCCTTCAGTTGGGAGCATCGATCGTCTTTGCCATATTCATCGGGGCGGGCATCGGATACTGGCTCGATGACAAATTTGGCACGTTTCCTTATTTGAGCATCGTATTTTTTTTGTTCGGAATAGCCGCTGCGTGCCGCAACGTATGGATAGCAGTACGAAAGCACGTAAGGGATGACAAGGATTACCAATCCAAATGAACTTTGAGCGTGTTCCCGCAATATGGCTGGGCGTGTCCGGCGTCGTGTACGGTGCCGGCGCGCTCGCAAGTCTTGCTTTGGCGCCTTTTCCTTTCGTGATAGGCTTTGTTGCCGGCGGCGCTTTAGTGCTGGCAAACGCATGGGCCGGCGGTCGCAAGGTCAAGCGCTCAGAATTCCGACAAAAAAGCGCTGAAATCCCCGCATTCCTCGCTCATTTCTATGTCAGGCTTATTCTCCTTGGCATTAGCCTGTTTGTCTTGATCAAGTATGCAAAGGTAGATCCTTTGGGTTTGGTGACAGGTCTGTCCGTCGCGCCGGCAGGCCTTTTCGTCATGCTCGTCTTAATTTACCTCGCGAATAAAACTCCTGAGGAGGTTTAGTATATGGCTGCGGATATTCATCCTCCGATGTTGACCGACATCATCACCAATCCGTTGATGCATTCCATGCAGCATTTCTGGGATAAATGGTCGATTACCCACGCCGACCTCAACAACATCATGAATACCTGGCTCGTCATGATCATATTAATCGCGGCGTCTCTCTTGGTGAAGAAAAGGCTCGAGATGATTCCCAAGGGGGCGCAGAATTTCTGGGAGGTAATAGTATCGACCCTCGAGGATATTGTGGTGCAGACCATGGGGGAACACGGGAGGCCGTATTTCCCCTTGATTGCATCGCTGGCGTTGTTCATCCTGGCATGCAATCTCATTGGGATATTGCCCTGGCTCCAGTCCGCCACGAACAACCTCAACACCACGCTGGCTCTCGCCCTGGTATCCTTTGTCACTACCCACTATGTGGGGATTAAGATGCACGGCGCCCACTATGTGAAGCATTTTATGGGGCCTGTTCCGTGGCTTGTGCCCTTGATGCTGCCCATCGAGCTCATCGGCCATTTCAGCCGAATCATCTCTCTCAGCTTCCGACTTTTCGGAAACATCATGGGAGAAGACTTGGCCATCGTGATTCTGACCCTGCTGCTGCCGTATTTGGTGCCGCTGCCTATGATGGTCTTGCAAGTGTTCACTTCCTTCATCCAGACGCTCGTGTTTATCATGCTGACCATGATGTACATCTCTGGATCGCTCGAGGAAGCTCACTGATATCGAGAAAGGGAGGTTATGTAGATGAAGAGAATTATCGTGACCGGTTTAATGATGATCGGCCTGGCCCTGGTGTCGGGCGTGGCCTTTGCTGCTGATCTGGGCCCTGCGGCTGCTGGGGTTATCCAGTGGACGGTCCTGGGCGCAGGACTCGCGATCGGCCTTGGGGCCATCGGGAGCGGCATCGGGATGGGGACAGCTATCGGCGGGGCCTGCGAGGGCACTTCACGGAATCCCGAAGCCGGCGGCCGTATCCTCACCACCATGATCATCGGTCTGGCTATGATCGAGTCGTTGACCATTTATGCCCTGGTCATCGCCTTGATTCTGCTGTTCGGTAATCCATACGGTAAATTTCTCGCCTAACAGATATTCGTCAAAGACATCATCTGTCGAACACAAAGGCGGACCCAGGTCCGCCTTTGTTGTGCTCCCCCCACCATTCTTTTTGCAACAGCGTCGGCTCATACGTTTCGTTGGAGCCAATACCAGCGAGGCGCGGGCGCACGCTTACTGGACAGATAAAACCGGCGCCGCTCATCTTGTCGAAGCGCAAAAGCCCTGGGGGGGAGGGAGTTTGTCCCCGCGAAAGGAGTGGACGCGGTATCGCCCAGGATATGCCCTACTAATTGATGGGTGTTGGTTGATTCGTGGACTGATGACGGCAACGCGTCCCTTTTTTGGAATCTATAACCCGTCAAAAGAAGTCACGCAATTGGCATACGTCACATTGTCATGACCATGAAAATGGGAATCCAGGAAACGCCACATGCCTCCACACTTTCGTGAGGATCACAGAGCGGTGACACGCGTCCAATTCGTGATTCATTTCAAAGGCGCCTAAAAATGTCGAGACTCTTCTGTATCGTAAAATTGACTTTCCCCTGTAATTTGATACCATCACGCCGCTTACCGAGCCCGGGGTGCGGCGAGCGGCGCGGGTCGGCAGCGCGGCGTCTGGAGGACAAGGTCTTCGATGCCTCCAGAACCATCGGCGTTGCAAGTTCGCCATGAGCCGAGAGAAAATGGACAGAGATCATGCATGAATGACCAAGGCTCTCCGCAAAACAGCAAAGTGTTTGCGAAAGAAAGAACCAACCCTGGATTGGTTACTGCGGCGCGATCCGAAAGATGCCCTGATCAGAACCAATCAACGCGGTTCACCAAGTTGGTGGCCGAACAAGGAGTCTCCCAGGGATCGAAACCCCCTCCAATGATGGACCGAGAGCACACACTGGCGATGCCTGGCTTTGCACATCACA
>CAYRVH010000050.1:0-5209 GCA_964427855.1 uncultured Syntrophaceae bacterium | reverse complement strand
GGGAACCATGAAAAAAACCAGTCGCGCCATTCTCTCCATCCCCGCGGGAATCCTCCTCGCAACCCTCGGCGTCGCGCTCATGGTGTTTTACGGGTATGCCACTAATTTTTATCAGGTCCCCTGGTTTGTTCGATTCGCCCTTCCCGCGGCCTACTACGTTGGTTCGATATTTATAGGAGTAGGCGTTTTGTTTTTTTTTATTCGCGAACGGATTTGGCGCTGCCGAGACTGCGGACGGGTGTGGAAGCGCTGACAACGAGCTGGTGAAGCGATCGCGCCGACGGGAAATGAACAAGATATCCGCCAATAATTGCGAGTGATAGTTGATTCATGAAGTGATGGCGGGTTGTGGTTTGCTGCACGTAAGAATGGCGAAACTTCCCTGCAAGGATGAGACCGACCTTTCAGTGCAGCATTTTGAAGAAAGACGAGTCATCGCGGTTCTGGAAATTGACGTCGGAATGATGTTCGGATCATCGAGTGAGTGGGTACTGTCGAAAGCCGCTGGAGCGTGAGGAGAGCCGAAATCTTGATATTTCGAAGGAGCGGGGCTCTCACGAGAGCCAGTTGCAGCGGCATTCATGTCATTTCGAAGGAGCCTTGCGACTGAGAAATCTTTCTCGGTGGGTCAAGATTTCTCGCTTCGCTCGAAATGACAGGGGAGAAGTGCTCGAAATGACAGGGGAGAAGTATGCGAAATGAGACGGAAGAAAGAAGTAGAACCGACTCGCCTGACGTCGAATTGGTGAGTACAGCCGAGCCCCCCTATATGCCCTCGCAGACGGCGTCAAGGCAATCCTTGGCAGATCAGGACAAGGCTTACGGCCTGATAAACGGAAAAAAGGGGGTCAATTCTCCGACTACCCATCTCGGCTATATAGTTTTTTTTGGCGAAACCTTCTTGGCAAATGAGTTGTTGCAATAAATGTTGCGCCTTGCTATATTGTCAGTTTAACTCCTTGCCCGAAAGGGCTTGATATCCGAAAGGAGAACGAATGCGACGGTACGAATCTGTGATCATCTTAGATCCGGAAATCCCTGACGACGAAATACAGGGCTTTACGGAAAAATTCACGAGTCTCATCAAAACAAGCGGCGGTGAGATCATTAAGATCGAGGATTGGGGGGCAAAAAAGCTCGCCTATCCTGTCAAGAAACGAGACAAGGGCAGGTATCTGCTCCTGGATTTCGTGGGCTTACCAGCGCTTATCGCAGAGTTGGAGCGGCAGTTCAAGATCACCGAAGAGGTGATGAAATTCCTTAGCGTAAAAGTCGCAGACGAGGTTGATCTCGGGGCATTCAGCACAGCTGAAAAGGCTGAGCCCTCCGCGGCTGACGCAGAGGAGCCGGTGGGGCCCGAGCAGTTCCCCGAGGCGTCTGAGCCTCAAAACGTTTCGGCAAACCAAGAGTCGCCAGAGTCAGAGCCCCAAGCGACCACGGGCGATCGCAGGCCCGACGCGCCACTCATCTCGGCGGACCCCATGGAACATGGCATTGAATAAGAGTTTCCCCAGGTCTCACGTGAGGCCCATAGCCATGAACACACTGTGTTCCACGAAGGAGTCAGTATGACTGTCGCGAAACCGCAAAGAAGACGATCGTTTCCTCGAAGCAAAGTATGCCGTTTCTGTGCAGATTCCTCTTTGAGAATGGATTATAAGGAACCCGCCATTTTGAGGGCCTTTATCACGGAACGCGGCAAGATAATCCCCCGGCGCATATCAGGCAACTGCGCAAAGCACCAGCGAGAGCTGACCACAGCCATCAAGAGAGCTCGGAACATAGCTCTGCTGCCGTTTACTGTTTCCAAGAGATAGTTGTGGATGGTGGAGTAGAGATATGAATGTGATTCTATTGGAACATATCGATAATTTGGGAACGGTGGGGCAGACCGTCAAGGTGAAGGATGGGTATGCGCGCAATTACCTGCTTCCCAAAAAGCTTGCCTGCCTCGCTACGCCTCAAAACCAAAATTATTACAAGACGATCATCGAGTCGCGACTCAAGAAACTCGCCAAGGCAAAATCAGCGGCCGATCAACAGGCCGAGCGTTTGTCCTCTGTGACGCTTGAGTTTGTGAGAAAATCCAGGGACCAGGATGCGAGACTGTTCGGATCGGTGACCCCTGCAGACGTCGCGACCGCGTTGGTTGCGCAGGGATACGAAATAGACAAGAGGCGTATAAGCCTCTCGGAGCCCATCAAACGTCTCGGCGAATACACGGCGTCAGTGAGACTTCATCCCGAAGTCTCAGCAAAGATCACGATCAAGGTAGTACCCGAGGAATCGTCAAAGGATGTCGTCTGAAACGGGAGACAAAATAAGGCTGCCCCCTCAGTTCCTCGAAGGTGAGCGAGCGATACTGGGGGGGTTGCTCCTCGATAACGACGCCCTGCCAAAGGTCCTTTCCATCCTGAGCCCCGCTGATTTCTACCGGGAAGGTCATCGATACGTCTTCGAGACCATGATTGACCTTTTCAACCGGAATGAACCCGTAGATTGGTTGACGCTGACTGCCGCCCTGAAGGCAAACGGACGCCTCGAGACCGTGGGAGGCGTCGCATTCCTTACCGAGCTTATAGACGCAGTGCCGAGCGCCGCCAATATCCTCCACTACACCCACGTGGTGAAAGAGAAATCCATCCTGCGTCAGATGATCTCAGCTGCCACGGAAATATCCACGCGGTGCTACGAAGACCACCAAAATATAGATGACTTCCTGGATGAAGCGGAACAGATCATGTTTCGCATCGGAGAGTCGAGGATCAAGGCTGGTTTCGTTCATATCCAGGATTTGATGAAGACGAGCTTCGAGACCATCGAGCACCTTTACGAGCGAAAGGAGAACATCACAGGGGTTCCTTCCGGATTCAAGGACCTGGATTTGCTCACCGCGGGGTTCCAACCATCGGATCTCATCATCATCGCAGGCCGCCCCTCCATGGGCAAGACATCCTTCGCCCTCAATGTCGCAATGACTTCAGCTATCGAGGAGGGAATCCCCACCGCGATATTTTCCTTGGAGATGAGCAAGGAGCAGTTGGCGCTGCGCATTTTATGTTCGCGAGCCAAAGTGAATCTCAGGAATCTGCGCACGGGTTTTCTTACTGAACAGGACTGGGGCAGATTGACCTTGGCAGTGGGCAGCATTTCTGACGCCCCCTTGTACATTGACGATACACCGGCTATCAACAGTCTGGAGATCCGCGCAAAAGCCAGGCGACTCAAAAAAGAAAGAAACCTTGGCCTGGTAATCGTGGATTACCTCCAACTGATGAAATCATCCAGCAAGGTCGATTCTCGTGAGAAAGAGATCTCGGAAATATCCCGATCTCTCAAATCCCTTGCCAAAGAGATTGACGTGCCCGTGATTGCCCTCTCGCAGCTGAATCGTAAAGTGGAAGACCGACCGAACAAGAGGCCCCAACTCGCAGATCTCCGGGAATCAGGGGCCATCGAGCAGGACGCTGACGTGATCATATTCATCTATCGAGACGAGGTATATAACAAGAGTGACGACAATCCTAAAAAGGGGGAAGCCGAAATTATTGTGGGGAAACAGCGAAACGGCCCCATCGGGGTGGTCACAACTTACTTTGACTCCAAGTACACCACATTTCGTCCCTACACGCCGCGAGACGACGTCGCACCGGACGACTCCGCGATACTTTCCAACATCTGAGATGCACCACAACCCGCAGCGATCCTGTCCCGCGCAGCGGCAGATCCGTCCGCGGTTGCCGTATTCTGGGAGATTCTATGACCGTTCCCAAAACAAATCACGAAACAGCCAGATGTCAGATTGTCATTCACATGAAAATCGGAATCCAGGAAACTCCCCATGGACCCCCTGGTTCGTGAGGATGAACAGCGGCCCCTTGCCCCCATTGATGATTCATTTCCAGAGCTCCCACACATGGGGAACCTCGTATTACCAACCTCTCGACATACGACGCAACGATGGGGCGCAAACTCGCATCGCCGCGCATCTCCGCGGGCGGCTGTGACGTGGGTCGCCTCCATCGATTAAGTAGTCCTCTGATTACTACATTTTACCACCGTTGTCGCGGCTCTTTTGCTCTTCAGAAAAAAATCCTCAATCACCTGCTTGCATCGCGTGGACTGGAGGCTGTCGTTTCGAGCGAAGCGAGAAATCTTGACCCAGCGAGAAAGATTTCTCAGTCGCAAGGCTCCTTCGAAATGACAAGTCGTCGCAAGGCGTCTCACTTTGGTTCGAGCCTCGCTCCTTCGAAATGACAAGATTTCGGCGCTCCTGGCTCTATAGCGGCTTTCGAAGGTACTCACTCACTCGATGATGCAGACCTCATTCCGACTCAAATTTCGAGAACCGCTATATGCGTCTTATTGACGAGATCTGACCGGCGACAGGTACTCTTGAGCGTCGGCGACGACGCGCGTCCCTATGCAGCGGTCAGTTCATAGGTGACTCGGTCGTTGTCAAGGCGCACCACCTTGACCGATACCTTCAAACCCGGCCTGATCAACGATTCATCCAAGGCTTTGTCTATCCTCCCGAAAACCTTGATGCCGTCTGCGAATTCTGCCACGCCCAATAGATATGGGACCTCTTTTTCAAAACCTGCAGGGGCAAACATGGCCTTGGTATAGCTCAGCAGCGTCCCTGAGCCGGTGATGGAAAACCAATCCATGTCTTGACCGAGGCACACGTTGCAGTCCGTTCGAGGCGGGAAAAACTTCGCGCCGCAGTCCTTGCAGACAGTGCCCTTCAGCTCATTATTCTTAAGGAATTCTACGAACGGTTCCGCCTTTGTGCTTGCCGTGAAACTGATAATTCCAAACTGTTCAAAACCCATATATGGACCTCCCGTGGTTGAACTGGATCATGTACGCTGAGAGCCTCAGCCGCCACCGCAGCGTCTCCGTAAGGCGCCGGGGACGCAACAGCGATCCTATTCGCTCGAGAATATGCTCACGTTGCCGTATATGCCGACGCCTCCGATGTTATGCACCAGTCCGATCTTGGCGCCTGGAACCTGCATTTCTCCGGCTTCGCCGCGCAGCTGCAGCACGATGGTTCTGATCTGCGATCCCCCGGTTGCGCCGATGGGATGGCCTTTCGACAGCAAGCCGCCGTCCACGTTGACTGGTATTTTGCCCTCTTTGTATGTCTCCTTCGCCCGAATCAACTCCTTGCCGCGACCAGGTTCAGCAAACCCCAAGTCCTCAT
>CAYRVH010000049.1:23429-24584 GCA_964427855.1 uncultured Syntrophaceae bacterium | reverse complement strand
CGCACGAGGTGGCTCCTCTGGACCAAGCCCAGGACGCCAAGAAGACGGCAGCATTAGCGAATCTCTGGGTCTCGGAGGTTCGCGCGCGAATCAAGAATCAAAAACCCGCCAACATGGTGACACTCCGAGGATGGGCTAAGGAGCCCGGGCTTCCTACTTTCCTCGAAGTATTTAAACTGCACGCTGCCGCGCTCGCTGTCTATCCCATGTACAAAGGGCTGGCCGGCCTTGTGGGTATGACCGTCATGGATGGGCTTAATGACCTTGAAAGTCAATTGTCTTGTTTGGAAGACAATTGGCTCAAATTTGACTTCTTCTTTCTTCACCACAAATATACGGACAGTCGAGGCGAGGACGGCGATTTTCACGGTAAAGTAGCCGAAATCGAAAAAGTTGATAAAGTGATACCAAGGATACTCAAACTCGAACCAGACGTCTTGGTCGTTACCGGCGATCATTCGACGCCGTCCTCGCTCAAATCCCACAGTTGGCACCCTGTGCCTCTCGTCTTTTGGGCGAAACAATATGTACGTTTCAATCCGGACGTCACAGGCTTCGGGGAAACGCAGTGCCTCAAGGGCGCCCTCGGGCAATTTCAAGCGACGTCGCTGATGCCGTTGATCGCAGCGCATGCTCTCAGGCTTGACAAATACGGCGCCTGACGCATCATCGATGTGAACGACTTTCTGTCAGCGCTCAATCCAACGTTGCGGCGAATCACGGACTTCTCAGTTGCGTCGCCGACAATACGTCGATAAAAGAGTGTTCCTCGACCTAGATATGGCTGTTTCAGACGTACACCCCATTCATGTGTTCGAGTCGTGGCAGGTATGGCCAGGCTCCTACGACAACCCTCCGCCAGACGGCCGGTATCCCGTTCCCACACCTCACGAGATGATCATCGATCGGACTACGCCCGTTACGTCGATGGGGTCCTGTTTTGCCAGGGAAATAAAGAGGGTACTGCTGGCCAAGGGGTACAACTATGTGGCGGAAGAAACTCATCACCCTGCCTCGCTGCACGCGGGCGCAGCATGGGAAAGGACCTACAACACCTTTTCTATGCGGCAGATATTTGAATACACTTTTTCTGACTGGCGTCCGCGAACACGATGGTGGGTCACGCCAAAGACTCGAATTGTTCAAGACCCATAT
>CAYRVH010000049.1:7738-23419 GCA_964427855.1 uncultured Syntrophaceae bacterium | reverse complement strand
CTACGATTCCATGGACCAGGCGGAGGCTGATTTTGAACGCCACCGCGTGTGCTCTCGAAGGGCTTTGACAACCGCACGTGTGTTTATCATCACTCTGGGACTCACCGAGATTTGGGAGGACATAGAGGACGGGTCGGTCATCTGCCTTCCCTCAGGCCCATACGTCAATGAAGGGGGCGACATGAGTCGCTACCGCTTTCGCGTGAGCAGATACGCGGAAAACCTCGCCAACCTCGTACGAATTCGCGAGTTGCTTAACCTCCACAATCCCCACTGCAAGATTGTGGTTACCGTGTCGCCTGTGCACCTGTGGGCCACGTTTCGCCGAGACTGCGAGATATTCAGCGCGAGCTGCAATTCAAAGGCAACGCTCAGAGCTGCAGCCGATGAATTCACCGCAACATACGACAATGTCTATTATTTCCCTGCGTTCGAAATAGCGAGCATCTACAGACCCATGTTAGGACTCCCCGTGCTCACCGATGGGAGAGAGAATTTTCACGTGAATCAAAAAACCATCGATTTCATTATGGAGACCTTCTTTCGGTACTACGGTCTGCACACCTCCGATGGAGAGACATGATCATCCGAGAGATGCCTCTTGACCCTTACACCAAGGTAGGCCGCCCTGCGATCAGGAACATTCAGGTGAGACGATCCTGTTGAAGAGGTACGCAACTCTTTCACATGAGGCCTGCTGTTCGACATAACTGTTCTTTTTCGGCTTCTCTCAGATCGGCAACCACCATCCTTTTTACCAATTCCCTGAACCCTATACGTGGCGCCCAGCCCAAAACCTCGCGGGCTTTGGTCGCGTCGCCAAGCAGCTCATACACTTCCGTAGGCCTGAAGTAGTATGGATCCACTGCGACCAGAATCTGACCGGTTTCCGCATCGACGCCCTTTTCCTCTAATCCCTCTCCCCGCCATTCCACGGTAATCCCGACTTCTTTGAATGCGAGCTCCACAAATTCTCGGACGGAGTGGTTCTCACCCGTTGCAACGACAAAATCGTCGGGCTCATGATGCTGGAGAATGAGCCACATGGCCTCCACGTAGTCTCTCGCATGACCCCAGTCTCGCTTTGCGTTGAGGTTGCCCAGATATACAGTTTTTTGCAGTCCCAGTTTTATTCTCGCTACGGCTCTGGTGATTTTCCTCGTCACAAATGTTTCGCCTCGCATGGCGGATTCGTGGTTGAAGAGAATGCCGTTTGAGGCGAACATGCCGTAGGCCTCTCGATAATTTCGCACAATCCAATATCCGTAGAGCTTAGCCACTGCATAGGGGCTTCTCGGATAAAAAGGCGTCGTTTCCTTCTGTGGTTTTTCTTGAGCAAGACCGTACAGCTCGCTTGTCGAAGCCTGATAAAAGCGGACAGTTTCCACCATATTCAAGATCCGGATGGCCTCGAGAAGGCGCAGCGTACCAAGGGCGTCTGAATTGGCAGTGTACTCGGGGGTCTCAAACGAAACTCGGACATGACTCTGCGCTGCAAGATTGTATATTTCGGTGGGTTGAAACTGCTGGATAATCCGGATGAGGTTTGTGGAGTCAGTCATGTCTCCGAATTCCAACGTGAAGTTTGTATGATTCTCGTGGGGATCTTTATAGAAGCTGTCGATTCTTTGGGTATTGATCAAGGAGGCTCTTCGTTTTACGCCCTGCACTACATAGCCTTTTTTCAATAGAAAATCGGCAAGATATGCGCCATCTTGCCCCGTGATCCCCGTAATGAGAGCCCGCTTCTCGGCGCTCATGAGTTGCTCCAATCCCTTTTATTATTTACTGTTGTCAAAGGCGCTCAATCGTGCGAAGAACGTTCTTGTGTCACGTTGCTGCCCTGGCCGATGGTGGCGTTGAATCCAGCACTTCGCCGTAATGGTATCACATCGAGAGGTCCGGTTGCCACAAAAAAACAGAATTTGGGACAAGGCATTTCCCCTTGGAGTACATCGTTGACGCCACCCCCACCAATGTTCTCTATCATGAAAACGAACGAACATCGTCCCGCCTTTCCGTCTATAACCGTCATAACCGTGCATATAAATAGAATCGAGGGTGTCAGCGACGCCTTGTGGTCGGTGAAACGGCAGCTTTATCCCGCCGGCCACATCGTCATACACATAGGCCCAGGCGACGATATCGCGTGTGCACGGAATGGAAACTTGCTTACTTGCGATTACGTGTTCTGCGAACCGGGACAAAATCGATTTCACGCCATCAACAAAGGCATTAGCATGGCAACAGGAGACGTCATTGCGATCCTCGATCCCACGGACTATTACGCCCACAACCGCGTCCTGTGGACAGTCGCCAAAGTCCTCGCCCCCAAAGACATGGACGCCTGCTATGGGGATGCCGTCTTGCTCTACGGGGACAACAGATTCAAGCTGCAACAATACCGCAGTCCTTGCGCGGGAGAAAAATGCCGTGATCGCAACGCATCATTGCCTCCGCATTCAGCCGTTTTCATGAAAAGACGAGTCTACGAGGAACTGGGTGGATTCCGCTCAGATCTTGGTGAGAACGCAGAGCGCGAACTCCTGGAGAGGTTTTTCCATCGATATGGGGTCAAGGCGATGCATGTCCCGCATCCCTTCGTGGTGAAAAAACGTGATTCTGATTGGTCTTTGTGTGAAAGCCTCACACGGATGCGAAAGCGTTCCTCAGAGTCAGAAAAATCTGCTGCGTGGGGACGAATTGCGCAGACAAGCACGCCATGGGCGCGGATGAGCCCCACGGGCAGCCTTGCCGGGCACCGAACGATTTCGTTTGGATCGTGGCTTGACCGAGATTGGCCGGCGCCGCTGACTCCAAGCGACAAGTCAAAAGATCCCACACAGATGAACCCTTTGGACATCCTGTCCGCACGCGCCGTCGTCCACCACGCGCCATCATGTACAGACAAAGGTCTTTACATCGTCACAGTCAACTACGAGAGCGACAAGGCGGTTCAAAAGCTCGCACGATCCCTCGAACAATTAGATGTGGTCAAGAAATTCATCGTGGTGGATCATTCGCCATGTCCGCGCCTGAAGATACCCGAGACTTCCTTTCCCATTGAAATCATTGAACAACCTAATAGGGGCTACGGCGCAGGCGTCAACCGTGGTTTGCGAGCGGTGGATGAGATTGACGCCGTGGCGCTTGTCTGCAATCCGGACATAGAAATTCTCACTCACCACACCCTGCGGGAGGCGGTAAGGGAATTCAAGGAAAATCCCCACTGGGGCTGCCTCATTCCTGCGCAAGTGGACGAAAACTCCCACACAATACCTGTTTGCCGCCGCTTCTATACTTGGAAATCCCTTGCACAGTCAAGAATTTGGTTCATGAGACGGAACCCGCATATCTATCGACGCGAACACTACTATCTAGACCGCGACCTCACGCAAAGCTTTGACGCTGAGTGGGCCAACGCCAGCTCAATGTTCCTCAAACTCAGCATGTTCCCTTATCCCATATCCTTCGACGAGCGGTTTTTCCTCTATTTCGAGGACGTGGATATTTGCGCCCAAATGCACGTTCATGGATATAGTATTCGCTACTACCCAAAAGTCGTGATAAGACACTGTGAACAGCGACAAAGCCACAGGAGCCTGTTTTTTTTCGCCGCCCACGTGGGGAGTCTCCTGCGGTTTGTCAGAAAATATCGCGGCCTTCCCCAAGCCTTTGATTTGCAACGGAAAACCGCCCCTCCCTTGACAAGGCGCGATCTCGACGAATAATCTCATACGAGAGCCTTTCATGAGGCGCATGAAGGTAGAGGGCATGGGTATAATTGATCTGCTGCTCGTATCGATTCGTCAAGTCTCCAGACTCCGGCGGAGATACCGCAGCGCTGTTATAGGCACTGCGCTCGGCACTGCAGGGCTGATCACCGTTATGACCGTGGGAGATTCTGTCGAGGAAAACCTTGGTCGCAATTTGGGCATCCTTGGCAGCGCCACCACGGTGAAAGCAACGATAGACTATTCTTATTTTCGTCACAACGATATAGAAGACGTGCGGAAGCTGCCGGGGGTGTTGGATGCGTCGCCTGCGGTGTTTCATGACGTTCGTTTGGTTTCCCACGGTAAGAAGGTCAAATATGGGGTGAGGCTGGCTGGGGTCGAGTCGAATATCTTTCGGGTTGTGTACCTCCCCTTGGCCGAAGGCCGTCCCTTGACCCGCGAAGATGCGGAGAAAAGGCGGGCCGTATGCGTCATCGGAGATGAGGTGAGGAAAGCCCTTTTTGAGCCTGACGAGTCGCCCATAGGTCAGTCGGTGGACATCCTCGGCATCGCATTTATGGTCGTGGGGGTTCTCGCACAGCCGGAAGATCCCCTTTTTGGGCAGACGATCCTGCTACCCATTAATTTGGGTCGGTCCCAGATTCCCGATATGTTTCCTATCCGAAAGTTGTACATTATTCCCAAGAATTGGTATTTGACCGAAGATGTGCACAAGAGGGTATCCGCACTGCTCACCGGCAGACAACCTAGATACGGGCAGTCCATAACCTACGACGCAGATCGTATCGAGGTGATGAAAAAGACCGTCGATACGTTCAAGTTTTTCCTCTACACCGCCATAGGAGTGACGTTGGTTCTCGGAGGTCTAGGGGTCACCAACGTGATGCTCGCCCTTGTCAAAGAGCGAACGACCGAGATCGGTCTCCGAAAGGCCGTCGGTGCTACAGATGGGGCAATTGTGTCCCAATTCCTCTGTGAATCCCTCATGGTGAGTTTGATGAGCTGCATAGTTGGAATCATAGCCGGCGGATTTCTCGTCGAAATCATCGCTTCGACAATGATCAAAGGAAAAGTAGCGTATGGGATGCTCTTCCAAAGTATCATCATATCGGTGATTATCGGCATCGTCGTTGGAGTGGTCTCCGGCGTCTTGCCGGCTCGAACAGCGGGGCGTCTTGATCCGGTCGTGGCAATGAGGTTCGAATAGCCATTGAATGGTTTGACCGCGACGCATGAAGAATGCGCAAGAAGAGGCTTGTTGGCAGGCTCAACGTCACCAACCTCCGAGGCAGGCGTACAGGACTGACGGCATGGAAGTTCGCGACATCATAACCATGACCCGCAAGATGGTGTTCCGGAACCGACGCCGATATCGAGCCGTCATGGCCGCCATAGCCTTAGGTACTATAGGTTTTATCATCATTCGGACAATGGGGGATTCTGTGGAGGGTAAGCTCGCGGAAAACCTGGAAATACTGGGCGAAGCCACAGTCCTGAAAGCAGAGTGGCGAAACCACTTTGGCAACCTTCATCCTGGGGAGTTTTATGAGAAAGACATAGAGATGCTCAGAAAAATTCCCCACGTGGTGGCAGCTGCCCCTGTGATGCACATACAGAACATGACGGCGACCTACAGACGTTATGAGATGGGAGGCATCGAAATACAGGGAGTTGACCAGGATTACTGGCGGACTCAGACTCCTTATCTGATCAGCGGCAGGCTTTTTACCAACGCTGATCTGGAAAAGCGGGAACGAGTCTGCATACTCGGCAAAGACGTCGTCAAGAATCTTTTTCGTGGGGCAGACCCGTTGGGACAAGAGATACGGATAGACCACCTGTGGTTCAGGGTCATAGGAGTTCTCGGCGGCCTCCAGCATGATTACATCAGCTCAGGCGTATTCATCCCAATTACGACTGCAAAGAACAGCTTCAAGGGACTAGACAAGATTACCACGATCTATATAAGGGCGTACAACTGGGACCACGTAGAGTCCGTGTACCAAAACGTTTTGAGTACACTCACGTCCACCCACAAAGGCTACGAAGGCGGTCTCCACATCTTTTACTACCCTGCTCGGGTCAAACGAGTGAAGATGTTGGTGTATGTGGTCAATATCTTCGTGTATGCTTCTTTAGCCATCGTCTTCGTCTTAGGTAAAGTGGGGCTGACGAACGTCATGCTTGCCGCAGTCCAGGACAGAACGAGAGAAATTGGGTTGCGCAAGGCCGTCGGCGCCACCGACAGCATGATCAGACTCCAATTTCTCCTAGAATCCGTCCTCGTGAGCCTCGGAGCGGGATTGGTAGGGGTGATTGCAGGGGTGCTCGGCGTCAATTTTCTCAAAGACATCCTGGGAGTAGAAGTGTCCCATTATGTTATGTCCACGAGCATCTTCATTGACTTGGCAGTCACCACCCTTATCGGCGTATTCGCAGGCCTGTATCCTTCGCAGCAGGCGAGCAGACTGGACATCGTCACCGCCATGCGGTTCGAGTGACCGACACGGTTGCGCGGCCGAGGCCCTTTTACAGTAAAGCCCCGAGCCGCGCCTCATATTCAATCACGTCCTTCGTAAAAATCCTGTCCATTCTTTCAGCCGTTATATGAAACGGAGAGGGTGCGGCATATTGCCTCCTTTCGGGGGGATATGATTGCGTCCCCGAGCTGTAGCAACACAATCTGGTCGCCGCGAACCTATTATGCCTTTTACAAAAAATGCAGCACGAGCTTGCTTTGTTTAAGCGGGAATGTCACTAAATGAGCCTTCTTGGCACTGCGAGGGACCGAAGACGACGAAGCAATCCCAGCTCACATCTATCGAGCAGACTCGCGTCTCCCGCATTCGCGGTCTCCTTCTACAACTACTCACGTCGAGGGCCACTCAAAAACCCCTGCCCTACATCACTCCTCGCTGTCGCCAGCCACTTGACCAGTGCCATAGGTAATCCCCTGGGATTCGGCTTGAGAAAGAAAGGCGTGGTACGTATTCACCAACCTCCTCATGATGATTTGGGATAAATGTTTATAGAAGAGTATCGCATCAGAGGGATATTTCTCGAGGAGTTGCGTGAGCCTCTTCTTATCAATCTTTGCAACTTTTGTGGGAGCCGTGCACTTGGCGTCAGCAGTGTATCTTTCTCGTTCAACCATACTCGAAAGACCGAATATTTCTCCTGGATGATTTACCGTGTAATCAATCTGCCCCTGAGTGCCGATGACGAGCTCAACCCTCCCTTCCAAAAAAAAAAAAAAATAATCTGCGGGATCGTCTTGCCGGAAAAGTACCGCCCCTTTGTCAAATGATTCTTCCGATACGTAGGTCTTGATGTCGTTGATCAGTTCCACGCTCAGATCGCTAAACAACTCGGCTCGTTCAATGATCATGACAGCACCTCTCTTTTCAAAGACCCTATTATGCATAGCACCGGGCGCTCGAGGCTCTGGAGCGATGAAGCTCTCCAAGCCGTTCGATGCGTGAGATCATCGTTTCTCGTTGCCGCTTACACGGAAAATCTTCATTTTCAGTCTCGTGCCGTTCCTCTGACTGGGCGACCTCCTTTCCATCTCAGAATCATACGAGCATCCTTCCAACGCCGCCTGCCTGATGCAACGCTGGCCTACACTGAGAACTTGTTTCACCT
The DNA here is from genome assembly GCA_964427855.1 of uncultured Syntrophaceae bacterium. Lineage (GTDB taxonomy): Bacteria > Desulfobacterota > Desulfomonilia > Desulfomonilales > Desulfomonilaceae > JAUPKT01. The sequence goes on along the minus strand of CAYRVH010000049.1, from coordinate 16,037 downwards.
CCTTTGCGGCGAACCTTGGCTTATCCAACTAACAAGTACGACAGTTGCACGCAATTTCAAGTTCCTCTTTTTACCTGGTTGACATCCACAACACGTTGCCGTGGGAGGCGTCCAGACGCCACTGAGAGCACATCGGGGCGGTGCAATGGCCATGGCGCTTGCGTCGAGGGACGCCCGTCTATGGGTTTCCCCGCCGAGAAAAGGGCGCCTGTAAGGACGCATGATCATTGCGAACCCTGTTTGGGGGCAAGGTTCTGACGAAACGCCGCCACGCGTTCATCGAAGTAGGTCAGCGGCGTTTTGCCCTCGTTGTCTTTGGCATTGATATCCGCGCCGGCCTTCAACAAGAGATCCGCTACGTGAAAGTGGCCTCGCTGCAAGGCAATCATCAAGGCTGTCTTACCATCTTTGTCTCGGGCGTCGATAGTGGGGTTCTTGCTCACCAGGAGCTTGACAATTTCAAGCCGACCTTGCTCAGCCGCATACATCAAGGCCGTCCTTCCCTGGTTGTCCTGGAAATTGATGTCCGCCCCTTTGGCAACGAGATGAGCCACCGCGTCAACGCCCCAGATGTCGTTTCTCACGCTTTCGGCAGCGATCATGAGTGCGGTTCTTCCTTCTTTATCCTTCGCATTAATGGGCACCCCGCGCTGGAGAAAGGGTTCAAGATGCCCAGCATTGGGATTCCATTTCTCCGCGTAGACCATGACCGGTGTCTGGCCTTTGTCATTGGTGAGGTTCGGATCCGCTCCTTTGTGAAGCAGCGCCCAGGCAGCTCCGAGATACCCCTTGTCAAAGGCCAGCTTAAACGCTGTCCGGCCTTCTTTGTCTTTGGCGTTGACGTCCGCCCCTCGCGCCAAAAGGATGTTTACCAGATGGGCGTTATCCCCGCGAGGGTTGCTCGCAGCCAGCATCAGGGCTGAAACGCCGTTCTCATCCGTAGTGTTGGGATCGGCGCCGTCCTTGATGAGGAGTTCTGCAAGGCCGGCATTGGAATCCCAGCACGCCTTCATGAGGAGTATCCCCAGATCGACCTTTTCCTGGTGGGAGACCCCTCGCATGTTGCACCCAGAAACGAATACAACCATAGCGGCCAGTGCGACGATCCCGAATTTACGCATCTTTCTACTCATGGACACATTCTCGGACGCTGCCGGTCCTTGCCTTTGTTCCTGGGAAACAACTTCACGTACTTGCCAAGGCGTTTTCCGCTCCGCGACCTCGCCCCGCGTCGGTTCAACATCGCTTGTTTACCTTCCCATACACCGATACGGACACACTCTTTCCCACACGTACTCATGGACGCCCCATAACGGCTTTACGCACGACCCGCTCACGGGGTAGTCCCAAGGATTCTTGGCAAAGTTCTCATAGGTGGACATGACGCCGTCTGATCCAACCTTTGCGATGACATTAAGTACGACGGGCGATTTATCCCATCGCTTATTGTCGTGATTATGGTACACTTCTGCCGAAAAAGATATGCAATAAATACCTGGCGCCAAGCCACAGGCGCTTTTGATGATTTTTAAATCTTTGAAGTAGTAGGGAGTCTTCCTGAGATCTCTGTTGAGATAACGTTGTCGAAAGGCGTCAAGCACGTCTTGAGGCGCGGGGACAACTCTCTCGTCACTGGAAGCGTTTGGCACCTCTTCACTCGATCCGGCGGCTTTTGTTTCAGTGGGCGTCGGCTTGCGGTACGCACCAGACGCATAGCCCTTCCGGGTGTCAGGCATTTCAGAAACCCGCTTTTCGAATTCCTCGCACGCGGCTCGCAGGTCGCCCTGCAATTTTATCAACTCATCCCTCACCTTCGCCTCCAGATCATCCGCATCGACCCCAGAAAGGGCGTGCAGCCGCTTCTCATTTATCTCGAGCCACGTTCTCACCGCCCTGGAGAAATCGTATAGGCTCGTGGGCGTGGATTGATTGATCTTCGCTGCATCCCCGCCCGCTATGACCGCGGCCTCTTGTCTGAAGGTTGCCAGGAGGCCTGCAGTCATGGTCTTCAGTTCGTTGAGATAATCGAGAAACGCATGTCTCTTGTATGTCTCTTGGAACTTCCGCCACACATGCTGAGCCCCACGCTCCACAACGGCAATCCGTTCGTCTTGCTTGGCTTGTGAGACGTTCTTGTACGACTTGGTGGCTTCTTCGCCGACTGCACGCAATAAGGCCTGGGTCTTAATGCGAAGCCGCAAAGGCGTCCCCGTCACCAAATCCTTCTCCGGAGAAAAAAAGTGATAGGCGAGCATCAGCAACAGCGCGAGACACGCCAAGCCAATGAGCATTCGCATGAAAGACAACATGGGCTATCCACGACGCCTTGTGAGGCGGCTCACGACAAACATCGGCTCAAAAGTTTACCACAAACGCACCTCGAATCAAGCAAAAGGCAAGTCGTTAAATCTACCGGACATTTCACAACAGCTGATGGATGGCAATTGAGTCAACGAGGGAAGGAGGCAGCCCATCGTGTGTACGAATCTAGAACCGATGTCAAAAGAATTAACGGCAAGGCCATACTAAGCTTGTCACTCCCATGACAATGGAAATCAAGGAAACTCCTTGTGTATCCCCATTTTCTTAAGGATGACGCAGCGGCGTCTGTGCCCAATTCAGGATTGATTATCCAAGAGCTCCCAGAGATGGGGAACCTTCTTCCAATCTGCTCTTGACAATGCGGCCCCTGAGGTGGTATGTATCATTCTAGTGAATTGTCACAACATATTAAGAGGACGCTTTAATTTGAAGAGGCAGGGAAGCCGTTCAGTGAGAATTGCCGCATGGTTCATGATCAGGTGGGGAGCTGAAGTCGGCTTTGTCGCGGGGGAAACCAGCGAACCTGCCTGCGCAAGCAAACACGTATAAATCTTAAAACCCCAATAATGTAAGAAGGTTACGCTTTCTTCATAGGCGCGAAGCATTTGCCAATAACGAGAACGCCAATCACAGCGGCTGCGTCGCCCTCAGTCTCAACACCTCTGGCCATTCCACGTCAAATGCTGACCAATCTCTATGCCCACAGAGACCTCATCCGGCAGTTTGCGTGGCGAGACGTGGAGAGCCGGTACAAGGGATCGTATTTCGGGATGATCTGGTCCTTAGTGACGCCCCTAATGCTCTTGGCTGTGTTTTCCTTCGTCTTCAGCGTCATCTTCAAATCCAAATGGGGCGTGTCACCTGACGAAGGAAAGTTTCAGTTTGCCATGACCATATTTTGCGGCATGACGGTCTTCAACATCTTCGGGGAATGCGTCTCACGAGCCCCGACCTTGATCCTTCAGCATCCAAATTACGTGAAGAAGGTGGTGTTTCCTCTTGAGATTCTTCCTGTATCCGCCCTGGGTTCCAGCTTGATCAACGCAGGCCTGAGCCTAGGAATACTTATTCCCGCGGTGCTCATTTTCTCCCACGCGTGGCCCACCACCATTTATCTGTTTCCGTTGGTGCTTCTTCCCCTCTGCGCATTTGCCCTCGGGTTCGGATGGTTCCTGGCGTCCATGGGCGTCTTTGTGCGGGACATCGCTCAACCCGTGGGCGTAATTGTGCAAATGCTGTTCTTTATCTCGGGCATCTTTTTTCCCCCTTCAGCTATTCCAGAGGACATACGGTCTTTTGTCCTCCTAAATCCTATGGTTGGCATCCTGGAAGACGCGCGGCGCACACTCATGTGGGGGCAGTATCCTGACTGGCAGTCGCTCACCCTCGTCACCATCCTCTCGCTTATCATTATGCAGCTCGGCTACCTCTGGTTCATGAAAACCAAGAGGGCGTTCGCAGATGTCATATAACGAGGAACATTTACCTACATGATTCTTCAATGCAGCAGATGTAATGGCTTGATGCGTTTGAACGGCAACCCGGAACATGCCTCCGCGTCTCTTCCTTTGCGCTGCCCCCATTGCCATGCTATTGGTCATGTGGTGGATACTTGTCATCCCGGGCTTGACCCGGAATCCAGTTACCATACCGTGGACCACGTGGTGGATACACAGGCTGGTTCATCCCCAGATTCGTGGCCGCATTCCTTGTTTCCAGCGGCTCAGCGGTTTCGTCAGGCTGCAGAGCAACTTGCACTTCGGTTGAGGCTGCTCAGGCCACGATTCCTGCATAGTGACGCGTCCGAGCTTCTCGTGCCCCAAGAACCAGCAGAGTGCATCTCCGAACCCGCGGCAGAGTCACGAATTGAGACACCGCATTCGCCCATGCCCGACAAACCCGGAGACCACATCGCCATATCCGTGCGCAACCTCAGCAAATCCTATTTGATCTGGGCCAATCCCAAGGACCGTCTGAAACACTCGCTCCGAGCCAATCTTGCGAAATTCTGTCCCATCCCCGAGAAGTGTTACCACTCAGAATTTTGGGCGCTCCGTGACGTCTCATTTGACGTCGCCAAAGGGGAGACGGTCGGCATTATCGGCCGGAACGGCAGCGGCAAAAGCACCCTCCTTCAAATCATTTGCGGCACCCTCGCCCCGACCTGCGGGACATGCGAGTCCAAGGGGCGCATCTCTGCCCTCTTGGAATTGGGGTCTGGATTCAATCCGGAATTCACCGGCCGAGACAACGTGTACATGAACGCCTCCATCCTTGGGCTGTCTCAGGAAGAGATAGACGAGAAGTATCCGAGCATCGTCGAATTCGCTGATATCGGTGATTTTATCAATCAGCCGGTGAAGACCTACTCCAGCGGCATGGTGGTGCGGCTGGCCTTTGCGGTGTCAGCCAGCGTTGATCCGGACATCCTCGTGATTGACGAAGCCCTCGCAGTCGGCGACGAGATGTTCCAACGGAAGTGCTTTGCCCGCCTGCGGTCGTTCCAGGAAAACGGCGGTACGATTCTCTTCGTGTCACACTCCGCCGGCGCAGTAGTAGAACTGTGCACGCGCGCCGTCCTCCTGGAGCAGGGCGAAAAACTCATCGAAGGTCAACCAAAATTTGTGGTCGCCCAGTATCACAAGCTTATTAACGCACCCAAAGAGAAGCGGGGTTATGTCACACAAAGCATCCGGACGCTCGCCCGAAACCCTGAGCCGGCCGAGGCGCATTTGGATGCAGCGCCGCCCGCTGCCGGCGACGCGAAACCGAAACCCATCGGGTCCTCAAGGGCTTTTTTTGACCCGAATCTCAAACCTGTTTCGACCGTGTGCTATTTGGAGCGAGGCGCCCGCATCCATGAGCCTAAAATCTTTACCCTGGACGGCGAACAGGTGAACAATCTCATTCGTCGGGAAACGTACATCTATGCCTACGAAGTGGAATTCTTCGAGTCCTTCACCAACGTCCGCTTCGGCATGCTCATCAAGAGCATGAGCGGGGTGGAGCTCGGAGGAGGCGTCAGCGCTCCACAAGGCGGCGGGATGGCATTTGTGCCCAGAGGGAGTAGGATATATGTAGAATGGGAGTTTGAATGTCTCTTTTCGCCGGGCGTATATTTTATGAATGCCGGCGTCCTGGCGATGGTCGGTGACGAAGAGACGTACCTGCACCGGAGGCTGGACACTGCGGCGTTCAGAGTCCAGCAGGAAGAGGACCTCACCGTGACTGCAATGGTTGATGTGCGGCGTAATGTGCGCTTATCTATTGCCGAAGGCGCTGTGTCGGCTCCCCGCATTACGGTGGCATCGTCGTGACAATCCGACTGTACGCGGGCCCTCTCCAACGAACATGTGGGACATTTTCACCACTTGATCAGGCGTCTAGGAGCCTACATTCTGACGCTGAGAGTAAACGCACGATGTATACAAGTGCTCGAAATTCATCGCAAAGTGGACGCGTATTGTATCACTGCGTCATCCTCACGAAAGTGGGGATCCATAGTGGGTTTCCCGATGTCCCTTACTCGGGGAATGAGAAGCTGACATATGGCCATGTCGTGAGTTCTTCTGAGGACTGTTATAGAAATGGTGCGTGAGGCTTCATGATCTTCAGCGATTTGATAGACGAATTTCCTCCTGATATGAGAGAGCCCATGCACAGGCTTGTGGATCGTCTTGTTGACCATCTGTCGAACAGTCCAACCAGAACGGACGTTCAGCGCCTTGTCTCGCTGGTGGAAAGACAGGGCGAGAGCATCCTCGCGCTATCCGAGGCACAACAAAGAACTGAACAGATGGTCGAAGAGCTGGCCCAGGCTCAGAAGCGCACCGAGCAGCGGGTAGAAGAGCTTGCAGAAGCGCTGGATAGAACCCAGCAGACCGTTGAAAAGCTCGCGGAGGCCCAGCAGAGGACCGAGCAGCGTGTAGAAGAGCTCGCAGAAGCCCAGAAGAAAACCGACGAAGCGGTGAGGGAGCTTGCCCAAGCTCAGAGACGGACGGAAGACAGGATGAAAGACGTTCAAGTCCACGTAGGGACAATTTCACTCGGTCTTGGATACCGTTTCGAAGACGAGGCAATTTGGGTGCTCCCAGCTCTGCTCGCCAGGGATCATGGGATCGAAGTCCTGGGCGAACTTCGACGGGATTTCTTGTCCCTGCCGAATAAAAAGCCTGTTGAAGTCAATATCCTCGGCGAGGGCACAAGGCAGGGCCGCGGAGTGATGATCATGGGCGAGGCGAAATCTCAGCTCAAGAAACGAGATATTGACCAATTTCTTTCCTTCGTCGAATCAGTGAAGGCGGCTGTGCATAAAGAGATCGCGCCCCTATTGATTACATATCAGACGTCGCCATTGGTCAAAGAGTATGCCCTTGAGAAAGGCGCAATCGTGTACCTCTCCTACCAGTTGCGACCGCCCGCGTACGAGCGAGGAAGATCGTGAAAACGCCACTCCTAGAGCGACGTACAAGCGGTTCTGGAAGCGTCGCTGAAGCTTTTTTCAGTGATCCATGCATTGCCAAAGCGTGATAGCAAAGGATGCTTCATTGTGAAGGCAGGACGATGACGGGTAAAGAAAGACGCATTTGGGGGCCAGGATTTCGGGGCATGCTGAGCGAGCGCGCTTTATGAAGGAAAAAGAACAAGACATTTTTCCCTCCCTTAACCTCCTCGGCAACGTGTTCCATTCATACCCGGACATCGACGCGGTGTACCTCTTCGGGTCAGCAGCGCAAGGATGCTCAAATATCAACAGCGATTTAGACCTGGCAATAGTAAGCCGCCATCCATCTCTTCGTCAGAAAAGGGTCGATATCCTGGCAGACTTAGCCAGGGCAGGCTTTTGTGACGTGGACCTTGTGTTCCTTGATGTCGAAGACATTGTACTGCGCTTCGAAGTAGTAAAACACAATAAGGTGATATACAAACACAAAGACTTTGAACCAAACGATTTTTTTTCCAAGACGTTGCGCATGTACAATGATTTCCTGCCATATCTCAGAGTCCAGCGAGAAGCATTCAAGAGGCGATGGGCTAGTGACAAACCCCGAAATCATCCGCAAGAGACTGGCGAAATGAGAACAGTACCTCGACGTCCTTATTTTCATAATGGCTATGACCGAATCCATGGCTACTCGAGCTGAAACACGATAAATGGAAAAACATTCTGGGAAGCGTTTCGTTGAGTCTGAGATTGAGGTTGCCGAATCCGACATTGTGGCGGCGTTCCTTCCGTTCAACCCGATCAAGATCATTCTCTTCGGATCGAGGGCATCGGGTGACCATGACGAGTATAGCGATGTGGACGTTATCGTCGTGTATGATACAGAGAAGAAGTTTCTTGACCGTTTGGCAGAGCTCTACGAAAATTGGTCGCTGCCTCGCGCGGTGGATATCCTGGCGTACACTCCGCGGGAATTCGAGGAGATGCTTGCGGATACTACCTTTCTTCAGGACGTGGTGAGCACCGGGAAGGTCCTCTATGAAGTCCCCGCATAGAGAGGCGCGCCGCTGGTTTCTTCAGGCTGAAGATGATTATCGCTTTGTACAGTGGGCTTTGTCGGAAAAGATTTTTTTCGACAAGGCATGCTTCATTGCACAGCAATCGGGTGAAAAGGCCCTCAAGGCCTGCCTTTATGCTCTGGGGAACAGACGAGTGATCGGACATTCGCTCCACGAAATGGCAAAGGAACTCTCAGATGCAGACAGTCGGTTTCAAGGGATCGCACAAGAAGCCAAGAGGCTGGATCGTTTTTATATCTCGACACGATATCCCAACGGCCTGCCCGGCGGAAGCCCTTTTGAGATCTACGATGAAAGCGACCTTCGTAACACACATCAGGATGTCTCAAAGGTCATTGCCGTCTGCCGTGGCTTCTTGGAAGAACAGGGAGCCTTGGAAAAACATGCATGACGAACGGGATATCTACCAAAACACTGAGAGAAAAGGAAGGCAAGGCATGCACAGAGGGATATT
>CAYRVH010000049.1:4905-7709 GCA_964427855.1 uncultured Syntrophaceae bacterium | reverse complement strand
TATTTCATGTTACGGCAATCTTTAAGTGCGAGGAGATCATCACATCTTCACGAGGCGCAACGTGCCTGAAATAATAAATTTACAACCCAGGGAAGCCAAGGCAAAGCCTTATCAAGTGAAACAGGTTCGCAATCTCATAGTTGCTTATGGTTTGGCCAAGGAGGTAAGGCATGAGTCATAAATATGAAATAATTATCTATTGGAGTACCGCAGACGAGGCATTCCTGGCGGAAGTTCCGGAGTTGCCCGGTTGCAGGGCAGACGGCCAAACGTACGAAGAAGCTCTCGCAAATGTCGAGATCATAATGCGAGAGTGGATTGAGACTGCAGAGGAGTTGAAACGTGAGATACCGGCCCCACGGGGCAAGTTAATGTATGCCTAAAGGGCCTAGCGGAACATGTCATTCCCTCGGAAGAGGGAATCCAGAGAGGTTAATTCATCATGACTTATTCGAGAGCGGCATTTCTGCCGATTGTGCTGGAAAAAAACGAGGACGGTTATCTTGCAAGCGTCCCCGGCTTGTCAGGGGCTTTCGCCGAGGGGGATTCCGTCGAAGAGGCTCTCTTCAACTGCGTCGATGTCGTTAAGATGATCATGGCGTATCGCATTGAGCGAGGCGAATCTCTCGACTTGAATGAAGTGGAGATCGCACCGGACACCCGCCTCACCGTTTTGCTCCCCCCGCAGAGCACGGCCGCATGAGGAGCTAGATGCCTACGATACGGTTCATGAAATGAATTGACGCGAAAGAATCTTTAGGGATCTTAGTGTCTGCCCATGGTCGCCGATGTAGAGGAGGTCAAACGATGCAAAAACAAACGTTCCTGGAACGAATAACAATAAATCCCGCCATCTTTGGGGGAAGCCGATCATCAGGAAAGCACGGACAAAATGCCGATAATCTCTTATTTCTTTGGCATAATCATAAGACTGTATTTCCATGACCATGACCCGCCTCATTTCCATGCAGAATATCAGGGAACGGAAGGGCGATTTGCGATTCCGAACGGCAAATATTTGGAGGGCACGCTGCCCACAAAGGCGATTAGACTAATTAGCGAATGGGCTGACCGTCACCAGTCTGAACTCATGCGAATCTGGGAGCTGGCCCAAGCCGATCAGCCATTAGAGCGGGTCCCGGGGGCTGACTATGATGAAATTGACACGCGTTAAGGCACTCAAGGGTCATCAACTTGAGTGCACATTCCAGAACGGTGAGACAGTAGTGTACGACATGGGATATGTATTGGAAACCAATACGCCCATGTTGGATCCCCTGAAGGACGAATCATTTTTCCGCCAGGTATTCCTGGAATCAGGCGCGCCTGTTTGGCCCAATGGATATGATTTGTGCCCGGATGCTATATGGATGAGAGCTGTTCACGCTAAGTCGCCTCAATCCGTTCATGTCGTGAATGACGAAAACTTGATTGCCATTCCCTGAAGAGTTTTCACGGCAAAAAAATGACAGTACAGTAACGAATCCCCATGAACCTTGAAAAACTGTTACGAGAAAAGAGACTGGAAATCCTGGAAATTGCTGCCCGGAGAGGCGCCACCAATGTCCGAGTGTTTGGCTCGGTAGCGCGAGGTAATGCTGACCCACAGAGCGATTTAGACATCCTTGTAGATATGGAGCCTGGTCGAAGCCTCATGGATCTCGGCGGACTGTGGTGGAACTCAATAAACTTCTTCACATCAAAGTAGGTGTAGTGACAGAGAAAGGTTTGCGTCCCCGCATCAGGGAGCGGGCATTGAAGGAGGCTGTTCCTTTTTGAGAGGTGCTTATGGCTAAATCTATCATCATAGAATATGGCGAAGACCTGCTTTTCAGTCTTGGCCTGTCACAAGAAGACTTCGCGGAAGAAGCGCGGTTCCTCTTGGCGGCAAAGCTTTTCGAGATGGGGAGGCTTACGTCGGGGCAAGCCGCCAAACTCTCAGGGAAAAGCCGAATGGAATTTCTTCTCTCATTGCCCAAGATAGGGGTTTCGATGAGCAATCTTCAGAAAGAGGATGCAGAAGAGGAGATAGCATTCCTTAGTGTCCGCTGACAAACTAGTTGTTAATACCGGTCCGCTCATTGCGTTGGCCCTGATTGATGCAATCGACATTCCCGGAATGTTACCTTATGAATTCTGCTATCCCCTCGAGGTGCGTTACGAGCTTGATCAGGGCGAATCGCTGGGGTACGCAAGAATATACCCCGAATGGCTTCACGTCGTATTACTTAAGGACCCACTGTCCGAAATCGCATCGTTCGCCCTGGATTCAGGGGAAGCCGCGGTCATACAGTTGGCTCTGGAGAGAAAAATACCGAGGGTCTGTATTGATGAATGGAAAGGGCGGAGGGCCGCAGCCGCGGTTGGACTCCAGATTGTCGGTAGCCTCGGACTCTTGGCGAAAGCCAAGCAACTCGGTTTGATCCCCAGTCTTAAAAAGATGGTCGAGCATGCGGTTCAGGCAGGCATACGGTATCATCCAGAACTTTTGAGAAAGGTACTGGCTGCTGTGGGGGAAGCAGGCGCACCCTAACAGCCCCGGAAGAAAAGGAAGGCAAGGCATGCACAGAGGGATATTCCATTTTACGGCAATCTTTGAGAAGGAAGCGGACGGTGGCTATCACGTGTATTGTCCTGCTCTGAAAGGCTGCCATACTCAGGGAGACACCTATGAGGAGTCATTGAGAAATATTCGCGAGGCCGCTGCACTCTATATTGAAAGTCTTCTCGATGACCATCAGCCGATTCCAGAGGAAGACGTCATGATACAGCCTTTGTCGACAGCAGTATGAGCGACATCCCGT
>CAYRVH010000049.1:4096-4895 GCA_964427855.1 uncultured Syntrophaceae bacterium | reverse complement strand
AACAACTGAATTCATACGGGTAATTCAAAGGCTGGGATTTCGTTTCGATCGTCAAAGAGGCAGTCATGCGATTTACAAGCACCCGGAAGCTATGGAAAGGATTTGAAGAAGAAGACTCTGGCTGGCATGTGGAAAGACATGGGTTTGGATATTGAGGAATTTGTACGATTGCTAAGGCAATGTTGATGGACCGACAATCGAGGCGAGACGCAACTACAGATTTGAATGAGGTAAAAATCCCATCCGAGTCCCGCCTCACCGTTTCCATGCCGGTCTGTGGTGCAACTATATTGGAGTGTCATGGCTAGTGAGACACGAGTCATACACATGAGATAATTATCTACTTATCCCTTGCTCTGTCATCCCCGACCCGATCGGGGATCCAGGATGAATCCTCTCGTGGCATTGCGAGCAAAGCGAAGCAATCTCAGTTTATTGGCCCTGAAAGTCCGTGTCATTTGCCGAGAGTGTGAAGCACAAAAATGAAAGACCTCTGAGTTCTATCGGATACCGCTTTGAAAAAACCAAGACCCCATTCTTCCCAAAAAGAGCGAGAATCAATGGTTGCGAAATCAGTAGACGAATCCGCCCCACGGCCCAAAGCCGTCATCGTGCTGGGCATGCACCGCAGCGGCACATCAGCCGTGAGCGGCTTGCTCCACATACTGGGTGTGGACCTCGGCCCAAACCTGCTGCAGCCGGGCCCTGACAATCCCAAGGGATTCTGGGAGCATGACGAAATTGTGGCGGTGCATGATCGACTCCTTACGGCCTTGAATCTGTCATGGAACGATCTTGA
>CAYRVH010000049.1:0-4086 GCA_964427855.1 uncultured Syntrophaceae bacterium | reverse complement strand
CTTCCCTGGTAACTGGTGGAAAAACAAGTCGGTGCGGCCCTTCCGTGACGAGCTGGTCGCCATTCTTGAGCGCGATTTTGCCGAATCTCCTCTGTGGGGCCTCAAAGATCCACGCATGTGCAGGCTCATGCCTCTGTGGCTGGACATTTTCAAGGAAGTGGATTGCGATCCATATTTTGTCCACGTGGTCCGCAATCCCGTCGAGGTGGCCGAATCCCTCCGCAAACGCCATGGATTTTCCCGCAGAAAATCCATTCTGCTGTGGATGCTCCATGAACTGGAAGCGGAGCAATGGACCCGGGATTATCCGCGGGTGTTCATTTCTTTCCGTCAGTTGCTGTCCAATTGGCCGGGAACATTGGAGAAGATTTCGGATGTCCTGCAGATAAACTTTCCCGTCAAGATTTCGGATATTGTGGACAAGGTATCGGACTTTCTTGACCTGGAATTGAAGCATCACAATCGGGCTGAGGATTTGTGGGCCTATGACCCCGACACCCCCCAGTGTGTGTTGAAGGCGTACTCGGATTTTGAAAATGCTTCAGAGGGGCAGAACTCAAATTTCGTTGCAAGTCTCTCGGAGTGCCGGGCAGAGTTCGAAGCCTCTATGCAGGCGTATCCGTCGGCAGCCATGATGGAGGAACTCAGGCAGCAGCGGGAAAAATGGCTCGCGGAGAGAGCCGGACTAGCGGAACGCATCCAGTCGCTCACGGCTGAAGTCGCGTCTCGGGACTCCCGCATCAGCGAGCTGGAAACCGCTGTCCAGGCAAAAGAGGGCGAGAACCAGGGTCTCGCGCAGCGGGTGAAGGAACTCGATCGATCCTTGCAGGAACGGGATGCGCTGGTAGCGCAGGTCGAGGCGCAACTTGAGGCGGCTGCTGCTGAGATTGGTGTCAGAGGAAGCCGAATTGGTGAGCTGGAACAGGCTGTTGCTGCAAAAGATGCCAGTCTGGCAGAAGCTACCAAGGCAATCGGCGAGAGAGAATCGAGGCTTGCTGAGCTTAGGAACGCACTCGAAGAGCGAGAATCATGTATAGGGCAACTCACTGATGAGTTCCACAAGGTGCAGGCACAGTTAGAGGATGCCTCTGGAAGTATCGAAGCCCTCTCGGCTGAGGTTGCGGCCAGGGACGCCCGCATCGCAGACCTGATGGCGCTGGCGGGGCGCATAAAGGACTTGGAGAATGCCCTTGTCGAGCGGGACACTGCCGTACAGGAACATTCAGCCACCGCTGAAAGGCATTTCAAGAAAGCCTCGGAACTTGAAGCCGTTGTGGATCGATTGAACGAGGAGTTGGAGCAACTCAGAAACGATGTTGTGAACAAAGATGCCGTGATGAAAGGCCAGGAGAGTCGTATGATGGCATTCGAGGTGCTTTTGAAGGACAAAGACGCGGAGGTTCAAGATCTAAAATCTCGAGTGTCAGCCCAGACGGAGAGAGCTGATGCTCTTGAAGCGCAGATCCGGTCACTCGATGAGTCAAACAAGGAAAAGCAGTTTCAAGTGATGTCGCTGGAGGCTATGGTCCGCTCCCGCGATGAACATATTGCAAATATTTATCAATCAACGTCATGGAGGATGACTGCCCCAGAAAGGTGGATTGCAGGTAAGGTAAAATCGAAACTAAGAACATATCCGAGGCTGGCGTCAAGGGCAAGACGACTAATGAATGCGATGGGGTTTCTGAAGCTGCCACCGGCTCAACTCAGCGAAAACGCCTCAAACACAAGGCAGGGTAGCAACGGGAACGATGAGAAGGCAAAAGCCACCGACACTTCGGCAAGTTCCGATGGGGATAAAGTTTCAGGGCAATCGTCCGAGCCTTTCCTGAAAGATTCGCCTGGCCAGATTCGGGAATGGCCCATTGACAGGTGGAAACGGATTACGAAAGAACAGATTGCCTTCCAGTTGGGTCGATTCAGCGAAAACATCCCTGAGCTGCTGGACACAATCAAACAGATGGAGCCTCCGTTCACGCAGCGTGTCGGTCAGGCAGAGCCGCTCGTGTCCGTGATCATCCCCTGTTACAATAGCGTGGCATACACGCTGAACTGCATACGTTCCCTGCTGGATCATGAGACCCGCTATTCTTTTGAGATTATTGCCGTGGACGATTGTTCCACGGATGAGACACCCCAGATCCTGCCCCAAATCGACAGTGTGCGTTATATCCGCAACGATGAAAACGTGGGGTTTATTCACACCTGCAACACCGGAGCTGCTGCTGCCCTGGGTCAATATGTCTTGTTTCTCAATTCTGATACTCTTGTGCTGCCGGGGTGGCTGGATGAGTTGGTGGATACCTTCTCCAATTTTGCGAATGTGGGACTGGTGGGCTCCAAGCTCTTGTATCCTGACGGCAGACTCCAGGAAGCAGGGTGCATCATCTGGAACGACGGCTCGGCATGGAATTATGGACGCGGGGATGACCCATTCAAACCTGAATATAACTACGCAAGACAAGTGGACTACTGCTCAGGGGCTTCAATAATAGTGCCGAGAGACCTTTTCCGCGAATTGGGATGCTTTGACCATTTTTACTCACCGGCTTACTGCGAAGATAGTGATTTTGCACTCAGGGTTTCAGAAGCCGGCTTTCGAACGATGTACCAGCCTCTCTCGAGGGTAATTCATTTTGAGGGTATCTCCTGTGGAACCGATATCAAGACCGGCGTCAAGGCCTTCCAGGCGGCCAACATGAAGAAGTGTTTTATGCGGTGGCAAGCCAAACTCAGCTCCCATGGTACGCCGGCTTTGTCCCCACAACTTGAACGGGATCGAAATGTGAAATTGAGGTGCTTGATAATTGATGCAGTCACTCTCACCCCAGATCAGGACTCTGGCTCCTTACAATCATGGTTTTTTATAAAGATTCTGCAGTCACTAGGTTACAAGATCACGTTTATTCCTGAAAGCAACTTTTGTTTTGTGGATAGATATACGTTCGATCTTCAGAGGGTAGGCGTCGAGTGTCTTTATTTTCCATACTGCGACAGCGTCGGGAGTCATTTACAGAAAGCTGAAGATCAGTATGATCTTGTAATCCTGAGCAGGGTCGTTAGCGGCGGCAAATACGTTGATGCTGTAAGGACGCATTGCCGCAAAGCGAAGGTAATTTTTGACACTATAGATGTGCATTTCTTGCGAGAAACTAGAGAAGCGGAGATGAAAAAATGTGATAAATTAATGGCACGGGCACTCGAAACCAAAGAAAAAGAGTTGGATGTAGCTAGGAAATCGGATTGCACAATGGTAGTTAGTGCCCATGAGGTCGACTTGTTGTCAAGAGAGCTACCTGATTCAAAAATTAAGCTAGTCCCTTTCGTGAGGCCTGCAAAAAAAAAAAAAAAAGCGTTTGGAGATAGAAGCGATATTTGCTTTATCGGCGGTTATAAGCATCAACCCAACATAGACGCGGTTTTATATTTTGTTACGAATATTTGGCCTCTCTTGAAAAGCCAATTAAATAAGTGCCGTTTTTTTGTTGTTGGTAGTAGGCCAACTAAGGAAATTCTGGCCCTCCAGTCTAAGGATATCATTGTCACAGGATACGTCCAAGATTTGGCCGTGATTTTGGAAGAAATGAAACTCTCTGTGGCGCCGCTCCGTTATGGTGCCGGAATAAAAGGTAAGGTGGCCGCATCCCTTGGATATGGTGTCCCGTGTGTCGCGTCCAGAATAGCCGTGGAAGGCATGCAAGGTTTGACCGCCGGAAAGCATGTGCTGGTGGCTGATAACGCTCACTCGTTTGCGGAAGCTTGTATTAAGGTGTACCAGGATGAAGATCTTTGGGAGGAATTGTCATGCAATGGTTTGAATTTTGTGCATGAAAGTTACGGATTTTCTGCCGTTTTACAGAATGTGAAGGATGTGCTTGATTCGATCGGAGGTAAATATTTGACTCATTAGTATAAGTTGCACGCTGATGTCAATGACTGCGGACTAACGGTGAGTGTAGCCATGACCTCGGCATCAGTGCACGACAGCCAAGTAGCCATCCCCCTCATGAAGACGACCAGTGGCAGGGTTGACAGAGATGGTCTGGAAAAATTGGACAGTGGCATAAGTGGGTAGGCTGCTCTAGA
>CAYRVH010000048.1:0-24957 GCA_964427855.1 uncultured Syntrophaceae bacterium | reverse complement strand
TCTAGAGCAGCCTACCCACTTATGCCACTGTCCAATTTTTCCAGACCATCTCTGTGGAACGGGGAAGGAACTTGTGGCGCGATCTATTCACTTCCGCAGTGCGCGACGCGACAGACCATTTGTGGTAATCAATTGCGCCGCGTATCCAGACACGCTTTTAGAGAGTGAACTGTTTGGACACGAAAAGGGGGCTTTCACTGGGGCCCTCAGGCAAAGGATCGGCAGATTTGAAGAGGCCGACGGGGGCACCGTCTTTCTCGATGAGATAGGCGACATCTCGCTCCATGCCCAAATCAAGCTTCTCAGAGTGTTGCAAACACAGACCTTTGAGCGCCTTGGCGGACAAGTATCGGTGCGAGTCGATGTGAGAGTCGTGGCTGCGACGAACCGAGACCTGGAACAACTGATTAAGGAAGGACTCTTCAGAGAGGATCTTTATTATAGGCTCAACGTGATTCCTATATTGATGCCCCCCTTACGAGCGCGTCGGAACGACATTCCTCTCCTCGCCAAGCACTTTGTTGAGGTGTTTGCGAGAGAACAACAAAAAAACGTCAAAGGTATTTCCCACGAGGCGATGAGACGTCTTCTCGAATATGACTGGCCTGGAAACGTCAGGGAACTCGAAAATGCAATCGAACACGCGTTAGTCTTATGCAAAGGCCCTGAAATAGAGGCGAGAGACCTTCCCTTATCCATCTTTGATACACTCTCGAAGTCCACACGTGCAAAAAAATCAGTCACCATGCGCGATAGTGAGAAAATTATTTTGGAACAAACGCTCATTGAATGCTCGTGGAACAAGAAGGAGGCTGCCCGGAGGCTCGGGATTGGCCGCACCACGCTCTACGCGAAGATTCGCAGATATCAACTACAAAAACCCACCATACAGTAACGCGGCGCGACGCCGTGTTTTGATTCTATAGCATAAACAGGTTCGACCGGGCGGCATGCTCTATCTTTCCTCCAACGGGAAGGTCTCTCTCCAACGCGATTCAAGAACATCTTGGAATTGTGAAAATCATTGGGAGAGGCTCGAATGGGTCTGAGAGCACTTTTTTGAAAACTCGACAAATACCGCAGAGCGAAAATGACTCCGCAATGACGGTGCAAAATGTCTCAGATGCCTATAGATTATGTCTTGCTTCGATACACACCAACCATATGTAATTTTAAGTACATCCATTCGAAATTATTTTTGCGTGTTCAGAATAGGAACACATCTTCTGTCCGATCCCCTCTTTCGTGATCTCTGCTCTAGCTAGATTTAGAGACGTTTCGCACCAAATGGTACGTCCGTTGCGTATCTAATGGGCAAATATCCGCATAAGGCCTCAGACAATGAAAGGCGCCATGATCGTCGTCGATGCTAATAAACAAACCTGCCGCGCTATGTGCGGCCTGCTCGAAGCGCATCATTATTTAGGCATACCATCCTACTCAGTGGCGACCATCGAGGAGCTGGTAGAAAAAAGCTCTTGTCCCTTGGTGATCTTCGATCTGGATAGTGTGACGGTTGACAACCGCTACTTTCGTGATCTCAAGAGACGATGCCCCGGTTTGTTCATCATAGCGGTTTCCGGCCGCCCGATTCATCCAGAACTAAAAGAGTCTCTGGGAAACTACATTTTCGCTTGCCTTGGTAAGCCCATAGATCCTGACGAATTGATCTACCTGCTTAGGAGCATTTTCTGCGACGGAACAGCTTCCGAAGACTGCCCTGCGCATGTCGACGTGAACGCCGCGCGTGAGCGTCGGCATAGCAATCATCAAACAGGAGGCCACGAGGAGAGACAGCAATGAGTAAATCTGAGAGTTCCGTGGATAGACGCCAATTCCTTCGACTAGGAGGGCTTGCCGGCGTTGGAGCGTTGGCTGCAACGGCGCCGGCTTACGCCGCGGAGCCCAAATCTGTTCACAGGCAGGCCATACGTTATGGCATGATCATAGATCTGAAAAAATGCGTCGGGTGCAAGGCCTGCGCTGCGGCTGGCAAGGCAGAGAACCATACTCCACCGGGTGTCGCCTACAATATCTTGATAAAGGAAGAGGTTGGAACCTACCCGGATGTGCGGCGACGATTCATTTCCAGGCCGTGCATGCACTGCGCGACTCCGTCCTGCACGATCGTGTGCCCGACGAAAGCCATGCATATCCGTGACGATGGAATCGTTGCCATCGACTACCATCGCTGCATAGGCCACCGATACTGCATCTCAGCCTGCCCATACGGCGTGCGAGCGTTCGATTACGGCGGTCATAACTACCATGAGAAACCTACGCCACACAAGTCGCAACCGTCTCCCGAGTACGGCCGGAACAAGAAACGTAGTCTCAAGGGCAATAAATCGCCTAGAGGTAACGTGCGGAAATGTCATTTCTGCATTCATCGAGTGAAAAAAGGCCTGAGGCCTGCCTGTGCCTCGACGTGCATTGCTAATCCAATCCATTTCGGCAATTTGAGTGACCCTGACGCTCTTTGCACCGTTCACGGGGAGAGGCTCCGGTTTCTTTTGGCTACACGCAATCATATGCGCCTTACGGGCCGCAATTGCATGTCTGGCGAACTTTTCGACGGTTTGCCCGCCTTGGAAGGGCCCACGCTCGCGGACGGGCAACCATTCAAGGGCCCGGACTACCCATTCCGCCTGATCACCTTCAAAGAGATCTTCGGGGGCCAGAGTCGGACCATGCCGATGAACCAATGGCTCACCGAACTGTGTCCAGAGAACGCTGTCCTATTGAACCCTGTCGACGCGAAAAAGCTTGGCCTCAGTAACGGTGATCGCGTAAGACTCGGTTCCGCCACGAATCCTGATGGGTCATTTGATCTGGGAAACGGCGAGATCCGCCATGTTGAAGGCCCCGTCAGGGTGCTTCAGGGCTTGAGACGCGGTGTTGTCGCTGTGTCCTGGCATTTTGGCCATTGGGCAAGCGGCTCTGGTGATATGACCGTTGATGGGAGCCTGATTAAAGGAAACCCCAGGCAATCAAGGGGCCTCAGTCCAAATCCAGTCATGTTGGAGGATACTGTAGCGCGCGACGTCTGTCTTACGGACCCAATCGGTGGGAGTGCGTCATTTCTTGATACCTACATAAAGATTACGCCAATTAAAGAGCGGGGTGGCTCTCGGCCAGGTCAAGTTCGAAGTCGCTCCAGTGGTTAGTCCCTACGAAATGATGCTTTTGCTGCGTGAGGCTTGGGCGTCGCCTGACACAGGTTGCGCCATCAACCAAATTTGCTTGTCGAGAACGGAGGATCAAGCGGGACGGCAACCGTAAGAAAACAATTTTCCGCCGGGCAGTCACAGGTTGAAATAGTTGGTGGCGCAAATCGTTCAAAAAGGAGGACGACATGCCCAAGTATTTGACTATACACAATGAAACCAATGTGGATAAAATTACCCTAGAAACAAGATGGACAGAAATTTGTAGAGACACGCGAGCCGCCTGGCAGATGACGCTGTTCAACGCCGCTGAGGGAATCCGTTATTGTGAATGGGATGCTCCAGACGAGGGCGTACTAAAAGAGATCTTCGAAGACCTTGGGATCAAGTATTCTGAAATCATCGAGGTGGACGTGACCGCGCCGTCTGAATGGCGTCGTCGGCACATGGAATCTGCTAAAAGCCTTTCAAATTGTTGGGAAGTCTTGAATTGCGGTCGCCAGCCAGGCGGATATCGAGCTAATGAGATGGGAGTTTGTCCGGCGGCCACCGAGTTGAGCCATCATGGGAAAAACAGGGGATCCTTTGCGGGGAGGTACTGCTGGAAGGTTGTTGGAACATTTTGTGAAGACAACGTCCAGAGGGACTATGCCGCAAAAATGAGAGACTGCGCAAAGTGTACATTCTTCCATCAAGTCAAGAGTGAGGAGGGGAGTGAGTTTGTCCCCTAAACTAGCGAAGCGTTTTTTGAAAAACGGAGAAGACCATGCCCTATTATCTAGTAGTACATGAAGAGCCGTCAGTTCCAAAAGAAACTGTGGAATCTAGATGGGCTGATTTGGCCATGGAGCCAAGGGCATTCTGGCTAAAGACATGGCACAATTTAGGCATTGGAAAGCGCTATTGCTGGTGGGATGCCATGGGCAAAGAGGTGCTCGAACAAGTTTTCCGAGATCATGGCATCACGTGGAAACGCATCATCGAAGTCGAACTTACTACTCCGGCTGACTGGATGTTTCGGGATGACTGACCATCCTTTTCCCTGAGTCGATGAGTTGTTCGAGGGGTAAATTCATGAAAACGATAAATATGGACCACGTGGCTGCGTCACCGATCCTTCCAGAGGTGGCTGATGCTATGATACCCTTTCTGCGTGAGAAGTACGGTAATCCATCGAGCATTTACACTCTTGGAGAAGAGATCTCCGATGCGATCGAAGAGGCGCGGGATAAGGTAGCCAATCTCATCAATGCTCACGAGGACGAAGTCATTTTCACATCTGGCGGAACCGAATCAAACAACTGGGCTGTAAAAGGTGTCGTCCAAGCGAACAGAGCTCGAGGCAACCATTTGATTACCTCTTCTATTGAACACTTTTCCACAATGCATGCGGTAAGGTCGCTGGAAAATCAGGGCACAGTCGTGACCTGGCTCCCGGTGGACAGGTATGGCATGGTGAACCCTGACGATGTGGAAAAGGCCATTACGCCTCAAACGGTGTTCATTTCGGTGATGCATGCTAACAACGAAATTGGAACTATTGAACCCATTGCTGAGATCGGTCAGATTGCCAAAAAATATAAGATTCCTTTTCACACCGACGCTGTGGCAACCGCGGGGGTCATCCGTGTTGACGTTGAAAAACTCAATGTAGATCTCCCATCACTATCGGCGAACCCTTTTTATGGTCCCCTGGGAATTGGGGCCTTATATATTCGGAGAGGTACGAAGATCTTGCCTTTTATGGACGGAGGCAGGCAAGAGAGGGGGTTTCGGGCCGGCACTGAAAACGTGTTGGGCATTGTGGGAATGGGGAAAGCTGCTGAAATTGCCTCAACGGAAATGTCCGACCGGATGGCTCACCTGATGCCTCTACGGGAACGCCTGATTCGCGAAATTACATCAAAAATAGAAGAAGTCGCTCTTGTGGGCCATCCTACTCAACGACTCCCGGGCAATGCAAGCTTTGTCGTGAGGTACGTCGAGGGTGAATCAATGCTGCTTTTCCTGGACATGGCTGGCATTCAGGTCGCCAGCGGATCGGCGTGCATTTCAATGTCGCCCAAGGCTTCTCACGTATTACTGGCCATGGGCGTAGATCATGCCACAGCTCAAGGATCTCTGTTGTTGACTCTTGGTATCGAGAATACAGACGACGATGTTGATCATTTGATGAGAACATTACCCCCAGTCATTCAAAAGCTCAGAGACATGTCACCTCTGTACAAGAAAATGAGCAAGTTTAAGGCACTCAGATAGGATCCTCAGGAGGCTGACCAGATTTTTCCCTCAGAAAACATTGTATTAACCATCATGGAGTTTTATCCTACGGGTGTGCTGCGAGCGAGAGACTGGGAAAACGTACTGATGCCATACAGTACAAAAAGTAATTCAAGAGAGTTGAGGAGGCGCAAATGGACATTGAAAAAGGCCCCTTGAACAGGAGGGAATTTCTGTTGGCTGGGGGGCTGGTTGGATTAGGAACAGCAACCGCGGTGAGTGTGATTGTGAAGGACCGACTGCCTGCCCCGAGCATAGACGCGACAGGCGAGGCCACTATACGGAAGCTCTCTGTCCTAAAAAATGTGGCGCAAACAGAAGCCGAAGATGACCATGTCCGTATGCAACGCGAACTGGTTCGGGCGATGAGTAAGCCTGTTGAACAGCGCCATTGGATTATGATTATCGACACGAGGAAATGCGTAGGGTGTCAGGCGTGCACTGTTGGTTGCATTGCTGAGAACAAACTCCCCCCCGGCGTGGTGTATCGTCCGGTGGTGACGCAAGAGGCGGGAGAATATCCGAATGTCCAGCTCCACTTTCTTCCCAGGCCCTGCATGCATTGCGAAAATCCATCGTGCACGCCTGTATGTCCAGTGAAAGCCACGTGGAAGCGCCCTGACGGCATAGTAGTGGTTGATTATGACCGTTGTATTGGCTGCCGATACTGCCTCAATGCATGTCCTTACGGTGCGAGGACGAGCGATTTTGGGAGGTTTTACACGAGCGGCGCGGCCCAAGGCGCCCCAGAGTCAGGCGACCGTACGGTGTATGGACCGGTAGGGCCATGGGAAAAAGAGCCTAGCAACGAATACTTGAAGCATTGGACGCGAGAACATCACGATTCGCCAGTCGGAAATGCGCGCAAATGCCATTTCTGCCTCCATAGGCTTGAAGTAGGTCAGTTGCCGGTATGTGTGACTACATGCATCGGGCGGGCGACTTACTTTGGAGACAGCAACGATCCCGACAGCTTGGTCGTGGAATTGAAGACGAAGCACAACTGTCAGACGTTGATTCCTCATTGGGGCAATAAACCCCAGTGTTACTACATTGTGTGAAAGGAGGGGGGTGTGATGGTTGCGATGCAATCGACATCTTACGGCTCCGGGACGAGCCTTGCAAGAGGCCTCGGCGTCACTGGGGCAATTGTGTGGGTGTTATGGCTCATTTTAACCGGGTTCGGTTTATATGGACTTTACTTGAGGATGGCTTATGGACACATCCTGGCGGGCTACGGATCGTATGTGCCTTGGGGACTTTGGATAGGTCTCTATTTTCTCGGGGTTGGCATATCCGGGGGCGCTTTCCTGTTGGGTGGATTAGGGTTTATCTTTGGCATCCCCGGCTTTTCCACCAGGTCAGAACTTCGAACAGCGATGAGTCTCAGTGTGGCGGCCCTGATCCCTTCTTTTTTGGGGGTAGCGCTTGACCTGGGCCGCACGGAACGACTTTTGAACATCCTTGTATTCCCGTCCTTCACCAGCATGATGGCATTCAACGCCTGGATGTACAACATTTTTCTTGTCGTTGTCGCGGTGGCATGGCTCATCAGTTTCAAAGACTACTCAGTTTGGTTGAAGCCTCTGTTGGTAGCCGGTTGTTTCTTTAGCATCCTTTTTCCTAGTCAAAGTGGTGTGTTTTTTGAGGCCGTACGTACAAACGCATTCTGGCATAGTCCCATCCTGTCCGTACTATTCCTTGCGTCGGCCGTAGCCCTGGGATCAGTGGGCCTGCTTTTCACAAGGTACATTACGGAGATCGCTGGGAAGGCGCACGTATCGCATGGCAGGAACCCTGATCAAGCAGTACGGTGGCTACGCCTGGTGGCAATTTTCGCCATAGGGACATACCTTGTGTTCGAATTCGCCGAATTTTCAGTGGCATTTTGGAATCCCGGCGCACATTCAGAGAGCATGATCTTCCTCCTTCTCGGTAATTACTGGCCGGTATTCTGGCTGGTGCACCTTGTGTTAGGCGCGTTGATTCCGATGGCATTGTTCATGAGTCCGGTGCGACCACTTTGGGCGTTGGCCGCTTTGCTTGCAGCTATTGGCTTTGCAGCCGCGAGAATGAGCGTTTTGGTTCCCGGCCAGATAGCCGGGCAAATTCCAGGTCTCCAGGAGGCATTTCAGGATCCCCGACTTGTCTATAGCTATCACCCAACTCTCATGGAATATCTGGTGGGTTGTCTCATGTTGGCGATGGGGATCGCGACGTTCGTCGTGATCCAGCGACTGAGCGAGACAATCGGACAGTGGACCAAACAAACCGCGTGAGGTACTCATGAAGAAGATATCGAAGTCCCTTAAGACGTCTCGAAGAAGGTTTTTAGGAGCCGGAGCGCTCCTGGGTGCCGGCATACTCTTATCCAAGACAGGGGAGAATGCTTCGGCAGCGCATTCTGCTGTCCCGGGGGTCATGAGAGGACCCAGGCCGGATATGCCCTATGAACAGATAAAACCCGAGAATCGCATTTATTCGGCATGCCTCCAGTGTAATACCGGCTGCGGCATATCCTGCAAACAACAGGATGGGATTATCACCAAGATAGACGGGAACCCTTATAATCCGTGGAATCTCCTCCCTCACCTGCCCTATGCGACCTCCGCGGACGATGCTGCGCCGGTGGATGGATCAATCTGCCCGAAGGGTCACGCAGGCATTCAAACAGCCTACGATCCGTATCGGATCAGGAAAGTACTCAAGCGCGCCGGCAAAAGGGGCGAAAATAAATGGATGACGATCTCTTTTGAAAAGGCCGTTGAAGAAATTTGTGAGGGTGGCAACTTGTTTTCGCACGTGCCAGGGGAGGAAACGCGACAGATCACTGGCCTGCGAACACTTGCAGCGTGGAAAGAGCCCCAGATTGCGAAAGATATGGCTTCCGATGTAAAGGCCATACTCGCAGAAAAAGATAGGACTCGCAAACAAGTTTTGGTGGAAGAGTTCAAGCTTAAATATGCAGGACATCTTGACAAATTAATCGATCCAGACCACCCCGATCTTGGCCCTGTAAACAATCAGATTGTCCTGGCTTGGGGACGCATGAAGGGCGGCAGAACAGATTTGTACAAACGGTTTGCCAATGCCTTGGGGACAGTCAATGCCCACGGGCATACCACTGTATGTCAGGGTTCGCTCTATTTTACGAGCAAAGCCATCAGTGAGCAGTACGTGGACGGCAAATTTTCGGACGGGAAAAAATTTTATTGGCAGGCTGATACTGAAAATAGTCGCTTCGTCTTCTTTGTCGGAGCAAACCTGTTCGAGGCCAACTATGGGCCTCCAAATCGTTCGATTCGCCTTACCGCGAATTTGGCTAATGGGTACACCAAAATAGCCGTTGCAGATCCTCGTTTCTCGAAGCTGGCCTCGAAGGCGTGGAAATGGCTACCCGTAACACCAGGTAACGATGCGGCGCTGGCCTTGGGTATGATCAGATGGATCATCGAACAGAAGCGCTACGATGCGTCATTCCTGTCCTGCGCAAACAAAGCTGCGGCAACCCGCGCCGGCGAGACGAGTTGGTGCAATGCGACGTGGCTTGTGGCCATGAAAGACGGCGTTCCTGGAAGCTTCGTGCGGGCGGCTGATATTGGTTTGGTTCAACCGGAGACCAGAAAAGCCAAAGGCGGAGGGACATATCAAGAAAAATTTTTGGTGGTGATGTCTAATGGGAAGCCCGTGGCGTTCGATCCCAACGATCCCGAGAATCCGGTCATCGGGGACCTATTGGTCAACGCGAAACTGGAGAATGGCATCGAGGTAAAAAGCTCACTTCAGATCCTTTTAGAGGCTTCACAGGAACGAAGCATAAAGGAATGGGCCGAATTGGCCGGCGTCAAGGAATCTGATCTTATCGCGGTGGCGCGAGAGCTGACGAGTCACGGCAAACAAGCGGCGGTCGATATTCACCGAGGCGTGTCTCAGCACACAAATGGCTTTTACAACGTTTTGGCATGGATGAGCGTGAACATGCTCATCGGCAACTTCGACGCCAAGGGAGGTATGATCAAGGCATCCACGTACGATTATATGGGGAAAGGAAAGCTGTATAATCTTTCGGCTCATCCGGGCAAACCTACGTCATTTGGGATAAGCTCGATACGCCACGGGATCGATTACGAGAAGACCACCCTTTTCACGGGGTATCCAGCCCCGCGGAACTGGTATCCTCTGAGCAGCGACGTGTACGAGGAGATCATCCCATCCATTGGGGACGCATACCCATATCCTGTGAAGGTCCTTTTCATGTATATGGGTGCTCCGACGTACTCTTTGCCCGCAGGCCACACCAATATAGAAATACTTTGCAACACAGATAAGGCGCCGCTGATTGTGGCGTGCGACATCGAGGTGGGGACGACATCCATATACGCAGACTACATATTTCCTGATTTATCTTATCTCGAGCGGTGGGAATTTCAGGGGAGCCATCCGAGTATGCCATGCAAGGTGCAGCCCGTACGCCAACCAGCCATGGCGCCCCTCACCGAAAGCTGCACGGTCTTTGGTCAAGAGATGCCCCTTTCTTTTGAGAGCATGATCTTAGGGATCGCAGAACGGTTAAAGCTCAGTGGTTTCGGCTCTGACGCATTTGGTGAGGGGCTTGATTTCAGGCATCCTGACGATTACTATCTCAGAGCGGTGGCCAATGTCGCTTGGGGCGAAAAGCCAGATGGAACAGACGCGGTCTCTGACGCGAACGAACGTGAGCTGGAAATATTCTCCCAGGCGCGCAGATATCTTCCCACGACCGTGTTTTCATTGAAACGATGGAGTTAGATAGCCGGACCAAAGGTTTGGCCAAAAGTGGTCTATGTTTTGAACCGAGGTGGACGATTCGAGGACCATGACCGAGCCTACAAGGGCAAAAGAGTTGCTCATCCTTATGCAGCTCTCCTTAATCTCTATCAGGAAAAGACCGCATCTACCACTCATTCGGGGACGGGGAAGAAAAATCGTGGTCATGCCCAATACGTGCCGATTCGAGACTTTCATGGCCACGAGCCCGCCAAGCTGCGCGAAGGCTACGAGCTTGCCCTGATAACTCATCGCTCAATTGTTCATACCAAAAGCCGAACAATTGCTGATCCATGGCTGTCTCCTTTACTTCCCACAAACGGCATCTTGCTCAATCCTGTGGATGCCAAGCGCTTGGGGTTGACGGATGGCCAGATGGTCAAGATGGTGAGCGCAACGAATCCGTCAGGAGAGTGGGAGCTTGGAGCAGGACGTAAAAAAGCCATGATTGGACGCGTGACTTTCACGCACACCATGCGGCCTGGGGTCACGAGCTTTGTGCTCGGCTTTGGACACTGGGCAACCGGCGCCGCCGACATACTCATCGATGGCGTTCTGATTCGGGGGGATGAGCGTCGTGCGACCGGCATCCATTCCAATGCGGCAATGTGGGTGGATCCCGCCCTCAAAAACACGTGCATGCTCGATCCGGTAGGAGGTAGTGTGAGCTTTTATGACACGTATGTCCGTTTGATTCCAGTGGCAGGCTAACGATGTATTCATTCGAGGCAGCGACTCTCCGTCTTCAGTTCTTCTGAGAGTCCTGCCTCATGGACACCTTGAGCGTATAGTCCCCAACCTCATCGACCATGCCTTCGAATTTCATGACCGGATGTTGACCATGGTCGCTGACGGGCCTAAACAAGAGGCGTTTGTCACCCCGAATAAGCATAATGCGGTCCCAGTCCGGTCCATTGGCCGGGACCACAAAAACTTCATCGGCTGGCGAAGCCTCGGATAGAAGGTCTCGGCCTTGAGAGTATTGCACCGGGACATGACGTCCGGCCAGGGCGTGGAGGAGCGTGGGCAACACATCGAAATGGGTAGTCGCGCTCTGGATACTACGCGGTTCAACGCCAGGGCCGACCATCACAAAAGGAACGCGCATCTGAATCTCGGACATCCGACTCCCATGAGTGAAAACCCCATCCTCTCCCATGGATTCCCCGTGGTCGCCGGTGATGATAATAATGTTTCGGCTTGCGTCGACAGTTCGCGTTAAATCGAGCACCTCGCGCTCCAGAAACAGGCATGCATTGGCGTAGCGATTGAGATGATTTCGCACCTGCGTGGTAGGGTTGAAAACGTTCCAGAAATGCGAGGCCTCTTGGCGTAAAGCAAATTCCGGGGGAAAGGCATATCTATAGTGTGAAGAAATGAGATAGAAGAAGACGAATTGGGGTCTTTCCAAGGCGTCGTTAACGATGTTTTTTGTTCTTGCTTGTTTTCGTCGATCTGACCTTGGCCTGTCGTCCATACAATGCACGGAAAACTGGCTATCAGCCACAAAATCGTCACAGCTCCTATTGTTGAGGAACTCTTCAAGACGGCGAAAGCCCTTGGTCTCCCCGGCAGTCAAAAAGGTAATTTCGTAGCCGGATCTTCTCAGGGATTCAAGCAGTTGAGGCGGAATTTTCCGATCAAGGGTCTTGTGGTATCCCAAAGGAATCCTGGAATAAAAGAGGGAGAACAGCCCCAGGTGAGAGCAGTTCGAACCGGAATAATGCCTTTTCAGACGCAACCCTTTGTGAGACCAGGCATCGAGATCCTTCATCAACTCTGGACTGAGCGCAGAATATCGAAAGCTCTCAAATATGATAAGGATCACATTGGGGAGCTTGTCACTTTTGACAAAGGCGGACGTATCTATGGGAGGCGGATTGAGCGCATTTGTGAGGACTTCACTGGCTTTCTGTTCGTCATGGCTCCTCAGCGACAGCGAAGCCATAGCCAATGGACTCTGCGGGCTCCCCACGGCGCTCACGAGACCATTGGCAGCAACCTCACCATCGCCCTGGGCCTTGCGACCCCCTATGGTGTTCGATCTACTTGGGGAAAAACGGTTCACTGAGGTCGCAGCCGCGGCGCCAAGATGCAGGAACTCTGAGCGCACCACCGGCGTTTCGTTCAATCCCAGGTACGCTGCAACGTGATGGGAAGCGCAACCCAAAATACCTTTCATGTTGTCGCTCACCGGCAAAGCGCTCAAAACCCTCTCCGGCAGGCTTCCACCGATGGTAACCGGGGCTGACGCAAACAGCGCGAAACCTAGCGTCATTGCAGTCACTGAGGTTGCCGATGACAACCCCTCAAAACGCGTAGCGAGTTGTGAAACAACCCACGCTACTCCGTAAAACAAGAACGGACCCAAAATCGCCACGAAGACGAATATCGAAAACGCCTGGGCAGTGAGTTGGCCGCCCGCCCATTGCCAGACCTTCACATCAGGGTGTCTCAAGAAGTCTTCCACGTTGGGAAGGTAATCCCACAGGTGATAACCGGCAAAGCTTACAGAAACGAGATCCAATGCCATGAAATAAAACATGACGACCCAAAAGAGATTCAAAGTGAACACGGTAACGCGCCAGAAGCGCATGAATATGAGGACAGCCCACAATGGCAGGAATGGAAGAAACCAATACAAGGATTTGGCCATGAGGACCCAGATCAAGAGTATGCGGCCGGCTATGGTCATACCCTGCACTTTGGGACCCCCAACCGCCTCATAGCGCTGCCATTCAAACAAGCAGGCAAATGCAAAAGAGGACGCCCACAGGAAAACAATCATGGAAAGCCACTGGACAGGTCTTGAGCTCGTCCACCAGAAGGATTTCCCTAGAGAGTTCATGGGATCATTGCGACGATATTCAAAAGAACGCGTGACCAATGTGGTTTCCCCGTTGCGAGCACAGTTTTCCGGAGAGCGGCGTACGCTCATCGAAGGAGCGCCTCATTGCTCCAGGCGATAACCACTGGTGGAGTCCAATTGTTGCTTCGGGAATCCCGCCGACGCCAAGTCCGGAAATACAATTTCGAGAACTTCGTCCATGTGATCAACGGTGATTATGTCGAGGCCCTTCCTTACGTTTTTGGATACTTCCCTGAGATCCTTTTCGTTTTCTGCGGGGATGAGTACCCTTGAAATGAGCCCCCTCTTTGCTGCAAGGAGCTTCTCCTTCAGCCCACCAATGGGGAGGATTCGGCCTCTGAGAGTTATTTCTCCGGTCATTGCCAGATCATTGGGAAATGGTTTCTTTGCCAGCACTGATATAAGGGCGCAGGTGATGGTAACCCCCGCGGACGGCCCGTCTTTGGGCGTGGCGCCTTCGGGCACGTGAATGTGGATGTCCACGGTGTTGAAGAAGTTGTCGCCAAGAGCGATGCCCAGGTTCCTGGCGCGCACGTAGCTCAGGGCTGCCTGCGCCGATTCTTGCATGACTTCGCCAAGCTTACCGGTAACGATAAGTTTACCGGCGCCCGGCATAACCGCTGTTTCAACAATCAGCAGCTCTCCGCCGGTCTCAGTCCAAGCCAAACCCGTCGCAATTCCAATCCTTTGAGTAGCTTCTTTGACGCCATAGCGGAACTTTGGAACCCCGAGAAATTCAGCGAGGTTGTCTGTATCAATGGCCACAGGATGCTCTCTAGACCCGCTCACGATTTTCCGAGCTACCTTTCGGCACACTTTTGCAATTTGCCGCTCGAGGTCTCTTACGCCGGCCTCACGGGTATAGCGCCTCATAATTCGAATAATCGCTTTTCGACTAAATTGCACGAGGGATTCGTCGAGGCCGTTAGCCTTTATCTGTTTGGGAATCAAGAAACGTTCTGCGATTCGTAGTTTTTCTGGCTCGAGATATCCGGGGATGCGGATCATTTCCATGCGATCTTGGAGCGGCAGGGGTATTCCGTGCAAGGTATTGGCGGTGGTGATAAAAAGAACCTTGGACAAATCATAATCCACATCGAGGTAGTGGTCGTTGAAGCAGTGGTTTTGCTCCGGATCCAACACTTCCAGGAGGGCCGCAGCGGGGTCGCCTCGGAAATCCGCGCTCATCTTGTCCACTTCATCCAGCAGCATCACCGGGTTTATCGTCTCCACCTTTTTCATACTTTGGATAATTTTACCGGGAAGCGCTCCAATGTACGTTCGTCGATGCCCTCGAATCTCTGCTTCGTCCCTGACGCCACCCAGCGATATTCGTACGAACTCTCTTCCCGTCGCCCTTGCGACTGACTTCGCAAGAGACGTTTTACCCACGCCTGGCGGACCGACGAGGCAGAGGATAGGCCCGCGAGTTTCGTTGGAGAGAGTTTGCACTGCAAGATATTCGAGAATTCGCTCTTTGACTTCCTTGAGGCCATAATGGTCTTCATCCAAAATGGCTTGCGCTTCTTCAATAGAGGGAACGTCGTCTGCAACTTTATTCCAGGGAAGGGCCAAAAACCAGTCGACATAATTTCTGACAACGGTTGCCTCAGCCGACATGGGGGCCATATATCTTAGCTTTCGGACCTCCTTTCTGGCCTTCTTCTCGGCTTCCGATGGCATGTTTTTCTTGGCGAGTTGTTCATCCAGCTCTGCTATTTCGTTCCGGACGTCGTCCTTTTCGCCCATCTCTCTTTGGATTGCCCGCATTTGTTCGTTGAGATAGTACTCTTTTTGGGCCTTTTCCATCTGCTTCTTGACCCGCTCTTTGATGCGGTTCTCTATTTCGGCTATCTCGATTTCGCTCTGCATGAGCTCCATAAGTCTCTCAAGGCGTTTATTCACTGTGAGGCATTCGATGAGGAACTGTTTATCCGCTAAGCTGAAGGGTAACTGAGCGGCCAGCATGTCGGAGAGGCGAGCCGGGTCATTCATTGCCGCGACGGAGGCCACAAATTCCTGGGGTATTTTCTTCTCGGGCGCGACGTATGCGTGAAAGGTGCTCTTGACCCCCCTCATCAGGGCTTGTAGCTCCGTGTCGGAGGTTTCCATAGAGTCCTGCAACGTCTCTAACTCCACCTCAAAAAAGGTATCGGACTCGAGAAATCTGATGATTCGAGCTCTCTGTCTTCCCTCAACGAATACTTTGATCGTGCCGTCAGGCAGTTTGAGCATCTGGATTATGGTTCCCACGCAGCCAAAGTGAGAGATGTCCTCCGGCTGAGGGTTAGTCTGCTGGGCGTCTTTCTGCGAGACAAGGAAGATCAATTTGTCTTCTTTCATGGCGGCTTCCAGCGCCTTCACTGAACGCTCTCTCCCGACGAACAGCGGAACGACCATTGCTGGAAACACCACGACGTCTCTCAAGGGGAGTAAGGGGAGTATCCAGGGGATAGGGGAAGCGGGCTCTTCCTTCTTCGTAAAGAACATGTTTGTTTCCTCATGGAGCAATTTGGGGAGACAAGATCACACAGGACATCGCGCCCGCGCGGGTCTTCGCCCCATTCGTTTTGACGCAGGAAAAATTGTTGGCAGATTCCTGAGGCCCTTTAGAAAAAGGGTCCCCGCTCCGTTACGAAGCAGTCTCTACTTCTTTCTCAAATACGAGGATGCATCTCTCCTTTGAAAAGATGACCTCTTCGTTGACAATAACTTCTTGAAGGTTTTGATATTCAGGCAACTCGTACATTATGTCCAGCATGGCGCTCTCCAAAATAGACCTCAACCCACGCGCCCCGGTTTTTTTGGTAAGCGCGGCTCGAGCAACCGCTCTCAGCGCTTCATCTGTGAATCTCAACTTCACATGTTCAAACCCGAACAGCTTCTTGAATTGTTTTACAAGGGCATTCTTTGGTTCCAGAAGAATTCTCACAAGGGCATTCTCATCGAGCTCGTGTAACGTTGCCACAACCGGTAGTCTCCCTACAAACTCGGGGATAAGTCCATAGTGGATAAGATCTTCCGGCTGGGTTTGTTCTAAAAGGTTTGGGGCTGGCTCGTTCTTCGCGGGTCCGATTTCCGCGTTAAATCCCATAGACTTGAGGTTGAGACGCTGCTGGATGACCTTGTCCAAACCCACAAATGCTCCGCCGCAAATGAACAGTATGTTGGTGGTATCTACCTGCAGGAATTCCTGCTGAGGATGCTTCCTGCCGCCTTTTGGCGGAACATTTGCCATGGTGCCTTCCACAATCTTGAGTAGCGCCTGCTGCACTCCTTCGCCAGACACGTCTCGGGTTATACTGGGGTTTTCAGTCTTTCTCGATATCTTATCTATTTCATCGATATAGACAATTCCTCTGCTCGCTCGAGAGATGTCATAGTCGGCGTTTTGGAGAAGTGTGAGGATGATGTTTTCCACGTCTTCGCCGACGTAGCCGGCTTCTGTGAGCGTAGTGGCATCGGCAATAGCAAAGGGGACTCTGAGGATACGCGCCAGCGTCTGCGCAAGCAGCGTCTTGCCAGAGCCAGTCGGACCGATAAGCAGAATGTTGCTCTTTTGCAACTCTACCCCGTCAAGGTCCGGCTTCGAGTCTATCCTCTTGTAGTGATTATGAACCGCCACGGAGAGTATTTTCTTGGCCTGTTCTTGACCGATTACATAATCGTCCAAGGCCTTTTTTATTTCCGACGGCTTAGGGACTTTGGAACGCTCCCTTCCCATCTCTTCCTTTTCATACTCTTCGGCGATGATCTCGTTGCACAGCTCGATGCATTCGTCGCAAATGTAGACGGTAGGTCCCGCTATCAATTTTCTGACTTCGTCTTGGCTTTTCCCACAAAAAGAGCAGTACAATGATGAAAAATTTCCTTTTCTACCGGCCATGAATTCCTCCGTTTGTCCCTCAACAAAGACCCTTGAGTCTCTCGACCTCTCTCACCCGACGACTGTCCTGGGCAGCCTACTGTGGAGAAGCAGCTATGCTTCTGACCCGTCTCTGCGAAAGATGACACTATCGACTATGCCGTATTGAACGGCTTCCTCGCCGCTCATGAAATAGTCCCTGTCAGTGTCCGCCTCAATCCGCTCAAGGGGCTGGCCAGTGTGTTCATGGAGTATTCTGTTCAGCTCGCCTCGCATGCGTAAAATTTCTTTTGCGTGAATCTCGATATCAGTGGCCTGCCCCTGAAATCCTCCCATGGGCTGATGGATCAGTATCCGGGAATGTGGAAGTGCGAACCGCTTCCCTTTAGCCCCGGCGGCCAACAGCAAGGCGGCCATGCTCGCAGCTTGGCCTATGCAGATCGTCTGAACGCTTGGTTTGATGTACTGCATGGTATCATAAATGGCCAAACCTGAACTCACTATTCCGCCGGGAGAATTGATGTAGAAATTGATATCCTTGTCTGGCTCTTCACTCTCCAGGAAGAGCAGTTGTGCTATGACCAAATTTGCGACTAGATCGTCAATAGCAGTGCCCAGGAAAATGATTCTCTCTTTCAAGAGCCTGGAATAGATGTCATAAGATCGTTCGCCTCTGGGGGTTTGTTCTACGACTATGGGTACAAGCATGTCTTTAATCCTTGGTTATTTCTATAAGTTATGAACTGCGGCCCATTGGAAAGCCTTTAGGCTGACTCTGTGTCAGACTGGGGATCTTGTTTCTCCGAAGATTCTTCTTCGTCTATGAGGACAGCATTTTCTTCCAGAAAACGATATGTCTTTTTTTCAATCACTGCTCGACGCACAGGGGCCAAGGCGTCGCGAGCTTCCACGAAGGCCTTCATTTTGTCGGGCTCTATGTTCAGACGTTCAGCCATCAGCTCATATTCCTCATTGAGCTCCTCTTCTGTGACATCTATGGCTTCCCGATCGGCAATCCCCTGGAGTATAAGGAAAATTTTTGCTTCTTTTTCCGCTTCGACTCTCATTTGATCGCGTGGGATCCCGCCCGATTGAGCTAATTTCTGAGGATCTATGCCTTGCTGAGCGTAAGTCTGCAAAAAGCCGCGAATCATATCATCCAATTTTTCTTGCACCAGGGAAGTGGGAACCTCAAAATCGTTGCTTGCCAGAAGTTGTTGTTTTATCTGGCTTCTTAGTTTGCCCTCTGCCGAACTTTTGAGCTCCTGCTCCAACTCGTTTCTGACGCGGTTCTTGAGTTCCTCCAGACTCTCGTAATTTCCAAAATCCTTGGCAAACTCATCGTCTAGGTCAGGTAGGGAGCGTTCCTTGATCTCTTTGCAGGACACATGGAATACGCCCTTTTTCCCGGCCAGCGATTTATTTGGGAAATCTGTGGGAAAATCTATCGCGACCTCCTTGCATTCATCCACCTTTATGCCTTCGAGGTAGATGTCGAAACCTGGGAGATAGAAGTCACGCCCCATTTCCAAGTGATAATCATCCACTGTCAGGCTCGCAACGGGACCTCCATCGACGTCGGCTTTGATGTCAACGATGAGGTAGTCTCCCATGCGAGCCCCTCGATCTTCTGGTACCGCGACCAGCCGTGCGTTGAGGTTTCTCAATTGCTGAAGGTAGTCTTCGAGCATTTTATCGGAGACATTTACCACCGGCCTCTTTAATTTCATGCCCTTGTAATTGACAGGAGTGAGCTGAGGGGCGACTTCGACCTCAGCGGAAAAACGAAAGGGCTTGCCTGCTTCCAGAGTCTCCGGATCGATGCTCAGAACGATTAATGGTTTGATGTCTTTTTCTACCAACCCCGGCTCAAGCGTTTCTTCGATGACTTTCTTAAGGGCTTCTCCCTCTACTTTGCCCCGAAAATAGGTCCTTATGATCTGAAGAGGCGCCTTACCCTTCCGAAACCCTTTAACCTGAACGGTTTTCTTGAGGTCCATATATTGTGATTCAATAGCATGCCGAACCGTTTCTTCCGGCACCTCGAAGGTGACCCTTTTCCTGATAGGGCTCACGTCTTCAACAACGATAGTGGCCATGTTCCCTCTTTCATGTCACGAACTGGCGAGAGAGAGCCGAGCACAAGCCCTCTCTCTGCATATGACGACAGCATTTCAAGTGATCTCTCCATCTGTAGGTATTATATGACAAGGCCTTTGAAAATGGAAGTACGAGGCTCGCGCCTGCTCGCCGCGCCGTCATTTTTCTTGAACCAGGGTTTTTGTTGGTATAGGGTGTAAATGATCGAGATTCGTGGCTATGGAAGGCAATCTTGGACCAGCGAGTTGGAGAGACCAAGTTTACCATCAGCGTCGTCGCCCCTCTGTACAATGAGGAGAGGAACGTGGGGCCTTTTCTCGAGAGGGTGAGACAGGTATTTCAAGAGATCGGGTGCGACTGGGAGGTCGTTTTTGCCCTAGACCCGAGTCCGGATAGGACTGAAGAGGTGGTGAAGGAGTTTATTCAGAAAGGTTTTCCGATCCGCCTGATGAAATTTTCTCGAAGGATCGGCAAGCCGCTGTCTCTGATGGCGGGCCTCAAGGAAAGCGACGGAGACGCCACGGTCGTTATCGACGTGGATCTCCAAGATCCCCCGGAATTGATTTCAGATATGGTTCGCAAATGGCGAGAGGGCTACCGGGTAGTACTAGCTCAGCGAAGCTCCCGAAGCGGCGAGAACGTGTGCTACCTTTTGGCAGCAAGGCTTTTTTATTGGCTGGTGTCCAAGCTCGGGGAATATCCGATACCGAAAAATACTGGGGATTTTCGTCTCTTAGACAGACGAGTGGTACAGGCGCTCCGAGAATGCAACGAGCGGCACGCCTTCCTGCGAGGTTTAACCGCTGCGGTGGGTTTCGATGCGGCGGTCATACCTTTTTTTTTTTTTTTGAGGCACTCGGGTCGGACCAACATCCCCGTGTGGGGCGCCCTGAACATAGCACTGGATGGATTGATTCCGTTTTCGCGTTCGCCAGTCAGGATTCTTTTTCTGATCGGCGCGTTGATGTGTGTGCTGGGATTACTTGGCATGGTGGTATGGATATGCAGCAGCTATTGGCGGGGCGTGTCTGCTCATTGGCCTCTGATGTTAATGGTTTTTTTGCAATTGGTCATTGGAGGTATTCTTATCGGGGGCCTAGGAGTTGTGGGCGAATATATCGTTCGAACCTACGAGGAAGCCCGGAGACGTCCGCTGTATGTGGTGGAGAGCCTCGTTGAATCTCCAATACTTTTAGAGAGGCGTCAGCAGAGGATCTCGTCCTGAAGTCGCTGGACGTGTGCGGCAAATCTTTCGCGGTATTAAACTGTAGAGGAGGGATATGAAAGTTCTCGTTACCGGTGGAGCCGGTTTCATAGGAAGTCACCTGGTAGACGAGCTTGTACGGCGCGGCTTCACTGTCGTGGTGTACGACAACTTTTCCACCGGGTTTCGACAGCACTTGGAAACGGCCGCAAGGACAGGGAACCTGAATATCGTTGATGGAGACATCCTGGACGCCCACAAAATTACCAATGCCATGAAGGACGTTGATCTGGTGTTTCACTTGGCGGCCAACGCCGACGTACGCGGCGGCATGCACAACACCACCATCGATGTACAGCAGAATATTTTGGGCACCCACGCTGTTCTTGAGGCCATGCGCCTCGCAGGTTCAAAGCACATTGTATTCACGAGTTCAGCGACGGTGTATGGCGAACCAACTGTATTTCCTACTCCCGAGACCTATTCAGCCCTGCAGACATCTCTTTATGGCGCTTCCAAATTGGCTGCGGAGGCCCTGGTTCAGGCGTATGGCGAGTACTTTGGGATTCGCAGTCACATTTTTCGGTTTGTTTCCTGGGTGGGTGAAAGATACTCACACGGGGTAATATTTGATTTTGTGCGGAAGCTCAGGTCTAATCCCAAGCGCCTTGACATATTGGGAGATGGGACGCAAAGAAAATCATATTTGGACGTTGAAGACGGTGTGCGGGGAATTTTTATCGCGATGGAGAGAGAAACGGCATTTAAGAGCGTGTTGAATCTGGGGCATGTGGAGTACATGGATGTGGCCACGCTTGCCAACGTTGTCTGCGACGAAATGGGCCTTCATGACGTAGAATGTCGGTTTTCAGGAGGCGTGCGCGGCTGGCTGGGGGACAGTCCGCTTGTGCATCTCGACATCACGAAGATGCAAAGCTTGGGCTTTCATCCTGCCGTCAGTATAGAAGAAGGCGTCCGCAAGACCGTCAGGTATTTGTTGACGAATGAATGGCTGTTGCACGCCCGTTCTTTGAGCAAATGTTGACCGAAGCCGTACATGAGCGACCATGGGCGATGAAAATGGCGGCGTATTAGAGCGGTCAGCCTGAGTGGGAACTTGCATCGTGAAAATAATAGAGAGATACATCATCGTCGAATTCCTCAAGGTCTTTGCTATTTGTCTCAGCGGCTTCGTGATGATGCTTCTCCTCATCGACATCACAGATAAAATCAAATATTACTTTCAGTATAACCCGCCAGGCAGCCTCATGCTCAAATATTTTCTCGTAAAGCTACCTGGCTATCTTTTTTTCGGCATTCCTTTGGGGATTTTACTGGCGGGAATGCTTTCCCTGCTGATGATGGCGCGCCATTCTGAACTGATTGCCATGCAGGCCAATGGCATGGATGCGCTCCACATCGCAAAACCTGTGCTCATGGTAGGTGTCGTCGCGTCGCTGATCATGTTCTTGGTCAATGAAACAGTCATACCGTGGTCCAACAGGTACAGCGAATATGTTCAGAACGTTGAGATCGCCGGCAAGGCGGATACCACCTACTTCAAGAAAGATCAGATCTGGATACGCACCGCAGGGAGCATCATACATGTTGAAAATTTCCACAAGAGCGATCAATCGTTAGAGAAAGTCACCGTGATTCACTGGAACCCACGCTACGAATTTACCGAGAGGGTGTATGCGGACAAAGCCAAGTGGTGGAAAGACCACTGGATGCTATACGGAGTAAACCGAACCATACGATCGCCTGACGGCAAGGTGCGAGTAGAGACGCTCCCATCGCTGGAGCTGGCGCTGACCAAGACGCCGGAGGATTTTCAACGGGTCGAAGTGGCTACCCGGGAGATGAACATTTCGCAACTTGCTGAATACATTGGTCAAATTTCTCAGGAAGGTCAGTCGCCTCAGCGCTATCTCGTGGACTGGCACGCAAAGATTGCGTTCCCGTTCGTGTGCCTGATTATGGCAGCCTTAAGCGTCCCGTTTGCCATAAAGACGAATCCGAGAGGCAGCGGATTGGGGATTGGTTTAGGGATTTCCCTTGTTATTGCTTTTGGTTACTGGGTGGTGCACACGATGTTCATGTCTCTGGGACACGCAGGGTACATACCACCGCTGCCCGCGGCCTGGGGTGCAAACATCATTTTTGGCTTGGCATCTGTAATAATGCTCTTACAGGCTGGAACGTAAGGCAATGAGAGGCCGAAGGAGCGACGATGGATCGAGCAAAGTTTACCGCACACGTCTGAATTGGGCGAAGAGCCCAGGATCCGGAGTATCTTCAAAAACTTCGAGCGACGTGTATTGGTTGGGGCTGTCGAAACGTATATACATGACTTCTTCCTCATGCGCCCCCGCTCTTCGATGACGCAGCTCATGGCCCGCCAACACCCATGTGCCCTGCTGGACTGTTTCTTTCTCCCCTACTCTGCTGATCCTTCGGAACGTCCCATCGTTCCGATACTCAAGAATCAGGGTAAATGCGTTGGCTCCTTTTGAGACAAACGGGCGGCCCTTGTAACCTTCGGCATAGGGTTTCCCGGGTTCTTTTGTGCGGATTATCTCCCACGTGCCCACGAGTTTACTGGCGACCTCATTGTCGACTGTTTTGGAGCCTTTTCTCTCCTCCAAGGCATAAATGGGGGGTAAAAGTACACTCAACACAAAACTCGCGCAGACCAAAAACACCCATGTCCTGACGTTCACGCCGCTGTCCTTTCCTCCCACAC
Organism: uncultured Syntrophaceae bacterium; assembly: GCA_964427855.1. Taxonomy (GTDB): domain Bacteria; phylum Desulfobacterota; class Desulfomonilia; order Desulfomonilales; family Desulfomonilaceae; genus JAUPKT01. Next base: position 1,920 of record CAYRVH010000048.1, on the reverse strand, counting down.
CGAGACGGCCTATGAAGCCCCCTTGTCGTATTCTTCCACCCCTACTGTTCAAATAGCGTCACATTTCAGTCTTATCACCGGTCTCAGAAGAAATCACAGAATGGCCATACCTCAGATTGTCATGCCCATGACAATAGGAATCCAGGCAACTCAGCATGGAGCCACACTTTCGTGGGGACGACGTAATCAGAGGACACGCGCCCAATTCGTGATTAATTACGAGAATTACTGTATGGTAACATTTCAGAGCCCATTTTTCAACGAAAACTATCATTGTGTTTAAGCAGAGTAATGAAAGGGCTTGAACGAGGCTATGTACAATTGTAAACCAACGCATCTCCGTTTACCCCCCTGGCGTGACGACCACGTGCTCCTAGGCGTGTTGTATTTACTCACTGGATTCATCGTGGTTGTAATGGGGTCTCATCGGATTTGGCAATTCTGGTCGCTATTGGAGCCGGAGCTACCTTTTTCTCTGCCGTCGGACATTCCAGACCGTATCGTTGGGCGTCTGCCACACGCGTTGGCGATTTTTGTGAATTTTGTGGCATCCCTCGCGGGCGTACTTCTTGGTATTTCGTGGTGTTTGTCAGGTTTTGCGGAACTCCTGGCCTCGCGACATCGCGGAGTCTCTCCGGGCCCGCTTTTTGAGCCTGAACGTATCGTGGAATTGATGCTTGGGGCAGCGAAGCAGCGCGTCGGAGACGCCTTGGAACCCTCCTGTGGTCACCGATCGCTTTCACCGACCTTCCCGCGCCTCAGCCTCGCCTCGAAAGACATTTTTTACGGACTTTGTCGGAAGATCTTCAAACTGCTGGTCATCCTTATTGTCGCAAAGGCCTTGTTCATGGTCGCGGAACATCTGCCTCTGTTCGTGAGCGAGACGACCCAGGCCGAATGGGCGCTCCACGTACCGTCCGCAACCCCGCTCTACGCGCTTATCGGCATCTTCATCGCCATGGACGCGATTATGGCGGTCGCCTTGTTCGCTGACAAGAGGAATCCTCTATGTCCCGACGTTCGTGCCATTCAGGCGGGTGGATCGGCGCACCCGCTTTTTCTGGTCTCGCTTCTCGAAGAGTCAGCAGCCGTCAACATGGCGCGTGGGGCTGTGTCACAGACAAAATGGCGCCTCATCGAGCAAGGCAACCCGCCGTGCTACGGCAGCCTCATCGAAAGCGTTCAGGAGATAGGCACGCCAAGGGCTAGACTGGCAGCATATCCCGCGATGATCTTGTCGACCTTCGCAACAGCGCTAGGGTTTTATAGTCTCATGAACATGGAGTTCGTCGGGACGTTTGATTCTGTCGGACATTTCGCAGCAGAGGCTGGGCTGGAGTACGCGGGGAGAGTAATTTTTTTCGTGGGCGTGGTGATTCTGGGCGGGCATTTGGCGTATTGGGCGGAGGCATTTCTTCGTTTGACTTCCTGGGCATCTAGGCTGTGTCTCGTGGTCGTTTGGGAGAAACACACGGAAGCAAATGAACAAGAAAGACCGACGGGCGGCTTGTCCCAAGAGGGCAAAAAGACCGCCCGTTGGGCGTTGCTGGCTCTGCCTCACTGTTGGGGAGACCTTTTCACCCCAGCTTCCCACATAGTAAGACAATTCGGAGTAGCTGTTTTGTGGGCCTCGGCGTACTCGGAGTCGGCAGCGCCCTCATCACGACGGATTCTAGTGGGCTCCAGCCCTCCACAAGACTTAGACGATCCCATTGATAGCATTATCGAAGCCGCTTTTTTGGCTCATTTCGACAAATATTCTCCCCCACCCCAATGATGTCATACGGAGGGGATTCCGCACGGATGCCATTCACGGACAGGATCGAAACGTCGAACTATGATTCCCAACCACCCGCGATTCTGGGAACAGGTCCCTGCATTGACTATTTAATTTTTTTCAGAGCAACGCTCAGAACTCGA
>CAYRVH010000047.1:13924-25469 GCA_964427855.1 uncultured Syntrophaceae bacterium | reverse complement strand
AAAAGAAAACGCTCCAAAATCAGCTTTACACGAGGTCCTCACTAATGACCCGGTATCCGTCTTGAGTCCGTAGAGCAAGGCATTTGCGACAGACCTCGTAGGCGTGAGGCCTGAGACGGCGAGGTACTCGGTGATGATGGTGGAAGTTGAACCGTAGAGCGGCCTAATATCATGAAAAAAGGATCGTTGAGTGGCTCTCCTCGGAGGATGATGATCGATGACAATAAGTGGGACAATGTCTCTCGACAAAATCAAGTTATTGCCCGTAGCCGGTTGCGCGTCTATCAAGGCGAGCGTCTCGGTAGGCGCGTCCTTGATCCGCTCCAAAGGGAGCAACTGTATGCGCAACCTTTTTACCATAGCCTTGTTTTCAGCTCTTGTGATAGCGCCTCCGTAGCGGATAAAAGATCGGATGCCGAATTTCTTTGCCAAGAGATAGTCAAATGCAGAGGCGCTTGCGATGGTGTCAGGGTCAGGATTGTTGTGACAAACGATGGTGAGGCGAGACACCGATTGGCTCCTGAGGCACTCCTCGAGCTCCTGAACCTTTTCAGCAGATCGACTCAGATCCCATTTTGAAGAAATCATTTCTCCCAGCCAGCTCACACATTCTCGTCGTCCGCCGTCATATCCTCAGCGAAAGAGGCTGTCATCTTTCGCACGACACGCTCATTCAACACCATGCCGCGGATGACGCCTTTCGACCTGGCATATCGGTTCTCTATAAAGGCGTCCAGCCATAGGTCTCTCTTATCAGTGAATCCCATGACTCCCACAAAGGTAAGCGTTTCTCCTGGGGGCGCCATGGTATTGAGATCCGGGAATTCTGTACCAGTGAGTATGGGGACGAGCCTTCTATCTTTGAGGAGCTTCATGATCATAAAGGTGCCGAGCTGCGCGACTGCTTCCATTTGAAGATGACCTCCGAAGAGCGGCATCCCAACGAAATGATCTCGCAAAATAGGATTTGTCTCGGGAGACGGCACTGTGTATTTTCCAAAGCCCATAAGACCATTGCGGAAACCACCCGATTCCATAATCACTTTGTCGAGAAAAAGAAAGTTTGCGCCATACATCTTCAGGGTCTGGCGAATGTCTTCCTTGTCGTACTCTACCCAGTTACGCCTGATAACCAATGGGGCCGTCCGTTGCGGTCGAGGCGAGGCGCACGCAGTTTCCCCTTGTTGCATAAAATGGTGGTAGAAGACCTGTCGCACGTCTCCCGCTTTGAACCTATTGCCAGCGAGGAATTCTCTGACTAAGATGACCCCGCTCCCTTCTCTCACAAATTCGGAAATAATTTCGACCGCCTTCCTCAGTACCGGGAACGTTCCGTCTTTGCGCATACGGGCAAAGAGCTCGTGCACCATGTTCCACAGGGGAGCCGAGTCTTGCAATCCCGAGATCTTTGCCCATTCCGTGAGAAGGTATGACCTCAGGGAATCCAGCACGCCGCTCCATCCAGGGAGGGCAGACAGCGACGACTCCATACGCTGAAAGGATTCCCTCGTGTCCGGCGGAGCCTCACCTGAAATGCCCTTCATCTGCAAGTAATTGCGCACGATCGCCAATTCAATGCCCGTGAAAAACTGGGAGGATTGCGTCCACGCCTCAGGCAACGCAACCACGAGGGTCTTTTTTCCTTCTCGCGCCAGACGACGAGCGATATGTTCCAGGTGTCTCTTGGTGTCAGAAATAAAATAGGGGAGTTCCCCGCGATAGGTCAGTGCAACGTATTGTGTGTCATCACCGCAGACCCCTTGGAGTCCGTGTATCGTATCCTGAAAAGAGATTGCATTCACGTAATAAACGTTCTTTCTCACCAGCGTAGCCATGTCAGCGAATGTCTGCTTCCCTTTAAGGATATCGCCCACGGCTTTCATCACCGAGGGCTGCCGTGGGAATCCCCCCGCGACGGCGTGCACGATCGCATGTAGCGTCTTTACGCCTCGCGCCTTGAGGCATTGCGCAATCTCCTGACAGCGCTCTTGAACCCCGGCTCGGTTGTCTGCATCATACCGCAAAGGGATCTCCAACAAAGAAACCCCCAGGTCCTGAAAGAATGCCGCCTCGCGAGGGTCTTCAGGATTCAATGTGGTGCCGAACACTGTCGCGCCTCCGCGGACAGCAGCTCTCGCTATCCCCTCGCCGTAGCCACCCGCACGGGCGCCGATGATCAGTATGTGCTTGTTCTTTAACATAAGACTTATCCCCAATGGTGTTCACACATCAGGCGAAAGTTACACTTTTTAGGCCCTTCCGTCAAATTGAAAGCCTTAGACGAGTGGCTGTCGTGCGTGTGTTTCCAACGAGGTGGATTTCCAATTCCCAAAATCGCCTGCCCGAAGCGGCGCGCCCCTCCTAGGAGTTTCACTGAACGCCTGGTAGTGTTATTATCCCGACCGGAGCATCGCATCGGAACTGAGGCTGGCATCACAAAAGCCGTCTCATGTGAGGATTACATTATGAGTTGGGAAGAAGAAAAAAAGCATTTTGGGCGCCAAATTTTGGCGTTTCTTTACGAGCATGGTATGATTAAGACGTTTTATCGCGACAAACCATCGGGCTGGACCCTTATTTCGGGGCTCTACAGCCCCCTCTATATTCAGCTCCGCCCCATCTTGTCTTATCCTCATGGATTTCGGCTCATTTGCCAGGCCATGTGCCGCTTACTCCAAGAAGAAGCCGAAGATATAAACAAAGTTGTGGGCATTGCGATGGCCGGGATTCCCATCGTTGCAGGCATGGCCATGGCGGCCGACATACCGGCAGCCTTCACTCGCAAGCTTGAAGGAGTCAAAGATATTGAGATGCTTCAAAAGGCCATCGCATCCTATGGGGAGCATGCGCTTTTGGAAGGGGAAATTGTTCAGGGAGACCGGCTTGCCTTGATCGACGATCTCGTGACGCGTTTCGACAGCAAACTTATTGCCTTGGAGCAGGTCAGACACGAGGTGGCAAGGCGAAATACTCCCAACGTGGTGTGCTCCGTCGTTGCGGTGGTGATAGACCGAGAACAAGGCGGGGACGCGGCAGCCAAAAAAGCTGGGGTGACATTACTTCGGCTCATACCATTCAAATCCGTGGGTATTTCCATGCTCCAAGAATTCATGCATCCCACGGAATGGGACGTTATCAGCCGTTACCTGGCTGATCCGGCGGCGTTTCAGGAGAGAAAGGTTCAGAAGGACATCGAGCGCATGTGCGTACCCCGTTAAAGATACCGCAATTCCTAAGAATAATCACGAACCACGGTGGATCTCTTGATTCCTCCTCATGCATGGAAGAGGTTCCTCAAAAAGGCGACCGCCTCAATATACTCTGATCCCGCGATGGCCCCACTGAAATCAGCGTCACAGGGACCCCGGAAAGATGTTCAATGGTCTCCACATAATCGCGGGCATTTTTGGGCAGGTCCTCAAACGACCTGCATTGATCCAGGGGTTCATCCCACCCTTTGACTTCCCTGTATTTTGGAACGGCTGCCGCGAAATCTTCCGTATGGGCAGGAATCCTATCCACCGTCACGCCATGTATGTCGTAGCCGGTGCAGACCAGCAGGGGAGATATACCAGTTAATACGTCCATTTTGGTTAACGCGATGCCCGTGAGACCGTTGAGCCGTACGCTATGGTTGACGACCACCATGTCAAGCCAGCCGCACCGCCTGGGTCTGCCCGTTGTCGCCCCATATTCCGCCCCTCGAGTTCGTATTTCCTCGCCAAGGGCGTCCTTGAGCTCGGTGGGGAAGCCGCCCTCGCCGACCCGCGTGGTGTACGCCTTCACGACGCCCCATATGCCTTTGATGCTCGATGGACTCACGCCCGCACCGCAACTCACGTTGCCCGAAACCACATTGGAAGACGTCACGTACGGATATGTCCCATGATCGATGTCGAGCAGTGTGCCTTGCGCGCCTTCGAACAGTATCCTGCTTCCGCTGGAAATTTTCGTGAAAAGGACCTGAGCCGTATCTGTGACGTGGGCTTCAAGCTGTTTGCCGTAGTCGATATATTCTTCCGCTACTGCGTCTGCATCCAAAGGTTCCTTGCCGAACCGATGCTGGATCAAGAAATTCTTTTCCTCTAAGGCCATCCGAATTTTTGTCCGCAGCTCGTCTGGTCGCAGCAAGTCGCATATTCGGATCCCCATTCTCGATGCCTTGTCCTCGTATGCTGGGCCGATGCCGCGTCCTGTGGTGCCTATCTTTTTGCCGGCCAACACTTCTTCTCGACCCACATCGATCATCTTGTGGTACGGCATGATCACGTGCGCCCTGTCGGAGATCAGCAACTGGCCATCGTTGAGAAAATGTCCTCTGCTGCGCAGCGAAGTCTTCTCCTCAAGAAGCACAGACGGATCGATGACAACGCCATTCCCAATGATGTTGAGCGTCTCCGGATACAAGATGCCGGAAGGGATAAGATGGACGATTACTTGTTCCCCAGTGACTTTTAGAGTGTGGCCGGCATTGTTGCCGCCTTGAAACCGCACAACTACCTCGGCTCTGCCGGTGAGAAGATCAACGATTTTTCCTTTTCCTTCATCGCCCCATTGGGTTCCCAAAACAACAAGAGTACTCAAGATATGTTACCTTTCTCGTTTATTACAGATGAATACATTCTCAGCCGGCGTTTCAGCTGCCTTGTATCGTCGGGATGATCCGCCTACCAATCAAGCGTCACTTGAGTTACTCGAACAATCCCCTCGATCTTTTGGATGATATCCAGGACGGCTGTCGTGGCGGGAACGTCAATGTTGATGATGGACATCGCCATACCACCTGGGCGGTCCCGCGAGAGGTTCATCTGACCTATATTTATACCGTTGGCTGCAAGCGCCCCTGAAACCCCAGCCACAACTCCCGGGATATCTCGATTCACCACTACCAACATGGGCCCCGCAGGAACAGCTTCTGTGACAAAGCCGTCAATCCCGACGATGCGTGGTTCGTCTCCGACTCGCTGGATCAAGGCCCCCAGCGCCCTGACTTTCTCGCCCTGCGCATTACTCGCCGCAACACCAAGGTCTGCACCTAACTGAACGGGCTCCTGCGTCGTGGTTTCGAGTATCTTTATCCCCCTGTCCTCTGCTACCATTCGCGCATTCACCAGGTTGACTTCCGCGCCTTCGTATTGCAAGAGCAAGCCCAGGAGCGCTGAGTTGGTAATAGGCGCGACGTCCGGCCACGTCGAGAGTTGACCGAAATACTCGACTTGCATCTCTGCCACACCGCCTCTGAGCAAGCCGCCAACGAATTCGCCCAGCCTTTTGGCGAGGTCCGTGTATGCCGCAATCTTGCGATTAGTGGTGGGATCAGCGCACGGCGCATTGACCGCGTTTCTTACGACCCCGTCCCTGAGATAGGCCACAACCTGCTGGGCGATCGCTACTGCAACGGTTATTTGCGCTTCGCCGGTGGAAGCGCCAAGGTGCGGCGTCGCCACCACGCGAGGATGTACGACGAGTGGATGCTGTCCCGGCGGTTTCATCGTAAAATCATCCAGCGCCGCGCCGGCGACTTTTCCTGAGTCAAGCGCGTCCAGCAGGGCTTCTTCATCCAGAATGCCCCCTCGAGCGCAGTTGACAATGAAAACGCCGTCCTTCATCATGCGAAAAGCTTCGGCCCCGACAAGGCCTCTTGTGGAATCGTTCAGCGGCGTGTGGACGGTGATCACATCGGACCTGCGATATATTTCCTCTAAAGACGCCGGCTTCGCTCCGATTTGAGAAATCGCCTCCACGGTTCTCGCCGGATCATAGGCCAGCACCGACATTTTGAGCCCTTGTATCGCTCGCCTGGCCACGATGCTCCCGATTTTTCCCAGCCCTATCACCCCGAGGACCTTCCCAGCCAACTCACGTCCTTGGAATTTCTTCTTCTCCCATTTCCCCATTTTCATGGACGCGACGGCTTGGGGAATATGTCTGTGCACGGCCATGATCATCGCAATGGTCAGTTCGGCCGCTGATTCAGAATTTCCGCCTGGGGTGTTCATCACCACTATGCCCCGCCGCGTCGCTTCTTGAATATCGACGTTATCGAGACCTGTACCGGCCCTCCCAATAACCTTCAATTTTCTCGCATTCTCGAGGATGTCCTTGGTCACTCTCGTATCGCTTCTGATGACCAACCCATCATAGTCGGCAATGGCAACCCGTAGGGACTCCGGAGCGAGCCCCACCCGGACGTCAACCAAAAAATCTGCCTGAGAAGCGAAATACTCCACCCCATCTTGATGCAGGTTGTCAGAGACGAGAATGCGATACGTCACGTGAAGCCTCCCTGCCCAACGGCATTAGCCGTTCTTTTTCTCAAACGTGTTCATGAAATCCACCAGCGCCTCGACGGCCTCGATACCGACTGCATTGTATAGCGAAGCCCTGCAACCGCCCACTGATCGATGTCCCTTCAATCCTCCCAGCCCTTGCTTCTGCGCCTCGGCCACAAACTTCTTCTCTAGGTCTTCATTCGGCAGACGGAAGGTTACGTTCATGAGGGACCTGCTGTCCACGTCAGCAGTTCCTTGGTAAAAACCGCTCCGATCGATTGTGCCATAAAGCAGCGCCGCCTTTTCTTTGTTCACCTTCTCCACTGCGGCAAGTCCCCCGACCGTGTCCTCGAGCCATTTCAAGACGAGCTGCACCATGTAGATCGCAAAACAGGGCGGCGTGTTGAACAAGGAGTTCTTTTCGGCGTGAGTGGTATATCGAAACATAGTGGGAATGTCCTTCGGGACGCGCGCCAGCATATCATCTCTGATAATAACCACAGTCACGCCTGCTGGGCCGAGATTCTTCTGGGCCCCTGCGTAAATAAGACCGAACGGTCGCGGGTCAAAGATTCGCGACAGGATATCCGACGACATGTCCGACACCAAGGGAACCTCTCCTGCATCAGGGAAAGTCTGCCACTGAGTCCCCTTGATCGTGTTGTTGGATGTGATGTGCAAGTACGCCGCACCTTCCGTGACCTGGAACGTCTTAGGAATGTATTTGAAGTCTCGGTCTTTACTCGATGCGATGACCTTGTGAGGTTTCTGCAAGATCTCAGCTTCTTTGATGGCTTTCGTTGCCCATGTCCCTGTGTTGATGTAATCGGCTGACGTCCCTGGCGGAATGAGATTCATAGGAACCATGGCGAACTGTGTGCTGGCGCCGCCTTGGAGGAAAAGTACCTGGAAATTGTCGCCCAGCGCGAGCAATCTCTTGATTCTGGCAACTGCGTCGTTAAGTATGTCCTCGAAGAGCGCAGACCGGTGGCTGATTTCCGTTACCGACATCCCCGACCCTCTGAAATCGATGAACTCTTCCCTCGCCTCTTCAAGGACTGGCAACGGAAGCGCAGCAGGCCCTGGATTGAAGTTGTAAATGCGAGACGCCATTGCTCCATCCCTCCTCATAAGATTCATTCCCATCGAGTCTTTTCCGTGATCCGTCCACACTAGCTCACAATCCAGCCATTTTCAACACAATTTTATGCGCTTCTCCCACGGTTCCTCACGGACGCATCTTCCAAGGGTGGCTCTCAAAAGACTATCATCTTCCCTCAGATTCAAGAACCTGTCCGGCCTTCGGCAAAGGGGTCGAATAGTTTGATATCTTTCATTGCGCCAAAGGGACACGCCAGCCCGCACATGCCGCAAGCCACACACTTTTGCACCTCGAAAACGACCTTCATATCGGGCGCTTCAATGCGCAAGGCGCCAGTGGGGCATAGCCCCGTGCACGCGCCGCAATGTGTGCATTTTTCATCTTCCCGCCACACCTTGTCAGCAAGCATTTCTACGACAACCTGGTGGGCTTCGAGAAACTTGATGCCTTCCTCGACGGCTGAATCAGTCCCCCTGAGTTCAAGCAAAATGCGTCCCTCTCTGCGGGGCAATATCTTGGCCTCGAGGATGTTAAAGATCAGATCAAAATCCTTGGCCAGGCGGTAGATAACCGGTTTATACATGATGCTTGATTTGAAGATCAGTAACACATTTTTCGATGCCATAGTCTCTTCCTCGCAGCTTGAACCTTTGCCAGAAGCCGAAAAGTTTACCCCATGGTCACGGCGCCGCGGGCGCTAACTCGATCTCGCCGAGCACCGCCATTTTGTCATGGAGCACAGCGAGCGCCCCCTTGACGCCGGGTATTGTCATGGCCCATTCGACGCCTGGACGCAGATCCGTATAGCCCTGAATACGATTTCCCAATGCAGTCGCTGCCGCGTCGGCAAGGGCCGCGTCATAGGAAACCACCACCGCGGCATCAACCCTGCCAAACGATCGCGATGGTCCCACCGTCGCGGACGACGTACAGATTCCCACTGGCAAACCAGTCGGGTCGATCTTGAGTCCCAGTCTGTTGCTAAAAGGGGATGAACCGGCGAAAAGACCACAGAAAAAGGGCCTCTCCACACGGGCAAATATGTCTCCTCCATTTTCAATGATGATCTCCGGGGACAGCCCCAACAAAGACCGCCCGACGAATTCTGCAACCGCGCCCGCGACGGCGGCCATGGGACCGGTCCCCGCTTTGACTGCGGCCCTGATCATCCGGATTGGGACGGGACTGTCTCGCGGGTCTTCCTCAATAGGCGTGAGGCTGGTCAGGAACTCTGGCCGCCTGGCAATAGCCGCCTTTATTTGCCCCCTGCATTCCCTCACTAATGCTTCAGTTTCTCTTTCGAGCCGGCAGAGGGCCTTCACGTACAGGTCAGTAGTCTCCACGGTCACGCGAAACGTGCGAAACCGTCCTGCATCGCGGTAATCCCGGTATGTTCTCGGCTGACACTCTAAGACAATGTTCCGCAGCAACGCGCTGCCTCCTAAGATACTGATGGCAGCATATCTTGGGGTTCTCCGACGAAAAAGCGCCCGGACTGGATCCATTCCTTCAGGATCGTCGCAATTTCCAGCGCCTTGGAATAGCTGGACAACGGAGACGACGTAACTTTCTTACCGTTCACCACCACTTCCCCCGTCTTCAATTGACTGCACGTGAGAAAGGTGAGCGGATGGCCTTTGCCTTGCGGATAATCCAGACCATAATCTACCACTGGGACGAGTATGTCCTCGTCCGAGACCCCCGTAAATCGAGCCATTTCTTCGTCCAGGACAGGAATGGGAATCCCAATCCCAACACACAGGGAGCATCCATAGCCGATAATAGAAGCGCCCCTGAGAAAGCTGGGGGACATGTATTTCAAGTCCCCACGCACGGCAAGAGTCCCCGCGCCGCCCATGACCACACCGTTTGGCGAGCGCTCTACAGCCGGATTGTGTTGGGTCCCCGGCCCGATGACATACCCCACGCCGCCCCCTAAAAAGATCCTCGTGCCAACGCCTATGGTGCGATAAAAAGGATCGTTCAACAGAGGGCTCAGTTGACCTGCGGTGGAATACGTGCAGTTCGATGCCTCCGGCCGCAAGACCCCCATGTACGTATAAATCGTTTTTTGTGACAAGTTGATGGCGCAATTATAATTCTGATAACAGTTGCGCGGGCTGAGAAGAAACGCATCGACAAAGTCCTTGAGGCGCATTTTTGCTTCGTGAGACCTGTTGGGATAGCAGTCAGTGCCGTACGACGATGCCTGTAAGAAAACTTCCCTCCCGGACACGAGGTCTTCGATCACATGCCCGCCCCCATACCGAAAACGGCCAGGAAAAACCTTGTTGAGGGGATCGTCCTCGCGAGTCTGAGTGGCGCCAATGTAGCAATCAACCGCAGCGACTCCCGCATAAGCTTCTACGCCGTTGATATACACCTTGTTGGCGCGAATGCGTGGGGTGGTATGACCAAAATTCAGGAACGCCCCTGAAGAGCACATGATGCCAAACGTTCCGGTGGTAACCACGTCCACTTTCCTCGCCGCCTCTACTGGCCCAACATCTCGAACGATATGTACCATTTCATCCGCGGTCACCACCACGGCCTTTCCTTCTTTAATCTTCCTGTTGATTTCGGCGAACGTTTTCTCGACACGCGTTTCTGCCATCCCTACCTCCTGCTGCCAGCGTCTCCTTGCCCCATTCACCATCCTCGCTCAGCGTCGAGTTCACTTGGAACAGGTCGTAGCCGTCGCGGAACTAGATCTGCCAACCCCTGTTCCATGAATTTTCCACGATTTAGCGCATCAAACCAGGGGCGCCATACACCGCGCTCTCTCCTAATGATTCCTCAATCCTCAAAAGCTGATTGTATTTTGCAATCCTATCAGTTCGCGACGCCGAGCCCGTCTTAATTTGACCTGTCCCAATGCCCACCACAAAATCTGCGATGGTGGTATCTTCTGTTTCTCCGCTCCGGTGGGATACCACGCAGGTGTACCCATTGGTACGGGCAAGGTTTACCGTCTCGAGCGTTTCAGTGAGCGTTCCTATCTGGTTGAGTTTGATCAGAATCGAGTTCGCGACGCCCATGTCTATGCCTTTTTGCAACAGCTCGATATTCGTGACGAATATGTCATCTCCTACTATCTGTATTTTCTTCCCTAAGCGCTCCGTAAGCAGTTTCCACCCCTCCCAGTCGTCTTCAGCCAAGCCATCTTCGAGGCTTACGATGGGATATTTGCTCACCAGTGTTTCGTAAAAACCTACCATCTCTTCCGATGTCTTCTTTGACGATTCAGCCCCTAAATTGTACTGGCCATCCTTAAAAAAAGAGTTCGCTGCCGGATCCAATGCCAAAAACACATCCCTGCCCGCCCGGTAGCCAGACTCGTGGATGCCGCGCATGATGACTTCCAGGGCTTCTTCGTTGGAATCGAGGTTCGGAGCAAATCCCCCTTCGTCCCCAACAGACGTATTGAGTCCTTTACCTTTGAGCACTTTTTTCAAGGCATGAAAGATTTCGGCGCCCATGCGCAAACCTTCTCGAAAGCACGATGCGCCGAGAGGAACGATCATGAACTCTTGAATGTCCACATTGTTGTCGGCGTGCGCCCCTCCATTGAGGATGTTCATCATTGGTACCGGCAAACGATTGGCCCCGACGCCGCCGATGTACCGATACAAGGGGATGCCAAGCTCCACCGCGCAGGCTTTTGCCGCCGCCACGCTCACCCCTAGTATGGCGTTCGCCCCCAGTTTGCTCTTGTTCTTTGTGCCGTCGAGTTCAATGAGCGCCGCATCAAGGCCTTTTTGATCGAAGGCATCCATCCCCACAATGGTGGGCCGAATCTCTTGCATCACGTTCTCTACGGCTTTGAGGACCCCTTTACCCCCGTAACGCTTTGGATCGCCATCCCGCAGTTCGACGGCTTCTTTCTCCCCTGTGGAGGCGCCGGAAGGTATCGCAGCCGTTCCCACTGCCCCTCCATCCAGCATCACGTCCACCTCGATTGTTGGATTCCCTCTGGAATCTAGGATTTCCCTTGCCTTCACATCAGCGATGTCGAATACCATGTTGACCTCCTCCGAAACGAGCTTATCTCACGCTTCCATCCACCATATGCCGGCTTTTACCATACTCTCCAACCGACGCATATTCAACGATTTCTCGGAGTGTTCCCCATTTTTAGGACCTCTGGAAATCAATCTCGAACGGGGCGCGG
>CAYRVH010000047.1:0-13883 GCA_964427855.1 uncultured Syntrophaceae bacterium | reverse complement strand
CTGTGGATCCAACATGAGTTTCCCGAATTCCCATTTTCATGGAAATGACAGTCTCACGTATGGCCATTTCGTGATTTCTTTCGAGAACAGTGCTAGATTACAGAAATCAACGAGCTGCCTCCATCACTCCATGGATGAACCAACGACCGGCACTTACTGGGGAATGTGCTGAATGATTTCTTGGTGGATAGTCGGCCACTTTCTCGTCTTTTTCGTCTCGTCCTTTGGAGCGACGCAGCGCTGAAGCGCATTGGGACATGGTATATAAAGAGCCGGGAAGCGTTTGCTCGTACGTGTACGCAGTGCTAATATAAATGGCTTCATTGGACGCAGGCGAGCGCACCTGCATACAGGTCGCGGACATGGAATCCTCCGCGTTTGCGGCTCGCGCAGGGGAGGATCTTTCGATGGAACGGGCTAAGATTCTTGTGATTGGCGGCGCGGGCTATGTGGGCTCTCATTTCGCCCTGTTCGCATACAACCAAGGTTATGATGTCACGGTCATGGATAATCTATCCAAAGGGCATCGCGCCGCAATACGGGCTCATCGTTTTTTCCATCTCGATCTCCTAGATAAAAGAGGTTTCGAAGCGCATCTCTCTGAGCATCGCTACGCAGGGATCTTTCACTTTGCGGCAAGCTGCCTTGTGGGCGAATCGGTGAAAAACCCGTCTTTGTATTACAAGAACAACGTGATTGCGGCATATACCATGTTGGAGGCCATGCGGGCTACCGGGCACAACAGGCTGGTCTTTTCTTCAACCTGCGCAGTGTATGGCATCCCGGAGCGACTTCCCATCTCTGAAGACCACCCCAAAAGCCCTATTTCACCCTATGGACGAAGCAAACTAGCCATAGAATGGATGCTCGAGGATTACCACCGCGCCTACGGTATACGATCTGCAGCGTTGCGATATTTCAATGCCGCGGGATGTGAACCCGCCCATGATTTAGGCGAGGATCACGCGCCGGAGACTCACCTCGTCCCCAACGTGGCACGTTACGCGCTCGGCCTTCAGAAGGAACTCACGATTTTTGGGGACGATTATCCGACCCATGATGGGACCTGCATCCGAGATTATATTCACGTGACAGACCTTGCCCAGGCGCATCTCAAGGCCTTGCAGATGCTGGACAACGAGCCTCTGATACAAGTGAACTTGGGTACCGGGACAGGCCTCTCAAATAGACAAGTGGTGGATGCCGTGGCCAGAGTCTCCGGTCGTACTTTACATCCAAAAATTGGGCCGAGACGGCCCGGCGACCCGCCAGAACTCGGCGCAGACTCGCGGCTTGCGGGGGACATGCTCAATTGGACGCCTCAACGGTCGGACATGGAGGCAATAGCCTCTGAAGTCCTTCAATGGTTTGCCACACATCCGAATGGGTATGAGGGTTGACGGGCAATGTCGATCCAGAGATCAGAACAACGATTTCTGCGCCTCTCGCCTCAAACACAGCTGCACACATAGGAGTAAAGCCAATATGAAGGATTTTTTTTATCCATCGTCCGTGGCGGTGATCGGCGTTTCAACGGTCCCGTCCAACCTCGGCAAGGAAATCGCCCGCAACCTTTTAGAATTTCAGTTTACCGGCATTGTCCATCTTGTCGGCCTGGACGGGGGCGTCATATTTGGAAGGAAAATTCACCGGCGCCTCGAAGAAATTGAAGATCCTATAGACCTGGCAATTGTTTTGACCCCGGCCAAGACGGTCCCCACCATCCTCGAGGACTGCGGAAAAAAGGGTATCCGCCGTGTGATTATTGAGAGCGGGGGTTTTGGAGAATTCAGCGACGAGGGCAAGGGTCTGCAGGCCCAGCTCCGATCCATCGCCCAAAAATACGGGATGCGTTTCGTTGGCCCAAATTGCATAGGTCTTATCAACTCAGCAAATGGACTGGCGACCCCGTTCCCCACCTTGCGCAATGTCTTCCGAAAGGGCGGCGTCGGTATAGTAGCTCAAAGCGGCGGAGTCGCCCTCAGCTTTCTCAACATGTTTGACAGCGAACAGCTTGGCTACAGCAAGTTCGCAAGCATCGGAAACAAATTGGACGTGGATGAAAGCGATCTTGTCGAATACCTGATCCAGGATCCGGAAACCAAGGTGATCTGCGTGTATGTCGAATCCATCAAGGACGGGAGGCGCTTCACGGAGTTGGGGCGGCGGTCTCCAAAACCTGTCGTGGTGCACAAGGCCAACATCGGGCCCCTAAGCCGGATCATAGCACAATCCCACACCGAGGCCCTGGCCAATGACGATCAAGTGGTAGATGCAGCCTTCCATCAGGTCGGCATCGCGCGATTCCGAGACATGCAATCTTATTTAGATTTTGTGAAGATCCTGCAGGTCCCTCCCATGACAGGTAGAAACCTGGCCATAGTGTCTCGCTCAGGCGGCCACGCGGTAATAGCCGCTGACGCCGCCCACACCTACGGCTTTAATCTGCCTGCGCCCAGCCCCGACCTCCTGCAAGAAATTAGAAAACATATGAGGGCGGATGTGATCAAACTTACCAATCCTCTCGACCTGGGAGACCTCTTTGATTTTGACGTGTACGCGAAAATTATTCGCCGGATCCTCCAAGAAGATTCGTACGACGGCGTACTGCTCGTCCATACGTATTTTGCGGCTATCGAAGGGGCGTCATCGCGGCGGCTGATGCGCTCTGCCGCGGCTATGGCGCAGGATTACGGCAAACCGGTGGCGCTGTGCGTGTCCACAGAACCCTATGAGGTATCGAGCCTTCATAAGGAATTTGAATTTCCCATCTTCTTGAGTCCTGAGCGCGCTGTGCGCGCCTTAGACGCCGCGTTGCGACACGAACAGAGGCGGCGTTTCGTGGCAAGGCGAGATAAATATGCCTCGCCCAATCCCCCGCCTCAGATGACGGCCATCCACGAATGTCTGAACGCCTGCCTGGCCCAGCAGCGTTCGCCCCTCCTACACGAGGCTCTCCACATTGTCACGCATGCGGGGTTTGCCACGCCATCCATGGCTGTGCTGAAAGGGATGGATGAACTGCAGGCCGTAGGGAAGACCATGAAGGGACCTTACGCCGTAAAGGCCATTTCACCGCACATATCACACAAATCCGATCAAGGCGCAGTAGTACTCAATCTCGAAGACGCAGCTTCATTGGAGAGCGCATGCCGCAACATGTTTGATCGCTTCGCCGCGATAAACCAAGCCGATATCTTCAGAATACTCGTTCAGAAAATGGTACCCCGAAACGTGGACACGTACGAACTTATCGTCGGAGGCAAGCGAGATCCACAGTTCGGCCCGATTGTCTTGCTGGGACATGGGGGCCTTTTTGTCGAAATCTTCGCGAAAACATCGCTCCGCATGGCGCCTGTGAGCTGGGCAGATGTGGACGAAATGATCGACGAATTGCCCGGCTCTGAAATACTCTCAGGTGTGAGGGGCCGGCCCGCCGTGGATCGCGAAGCCATACGAGACGCTGTCGTTAGGATGGCATACCTCATGGTCCATTTTCCCCAAATCGAGGCCATCGAGGTGAATCCATTGATCGTCTCCCCTACAGGGGCTGTTGCCGTGGACGCTCGGGTATTTGTCCCCAGAGAGTTGACTGCGAACCCATTTTCACACACAAATCTCAGTGCTCAAGATACATAAAGGTCATGAGGTCGCAGATGGTTCATCGAATTGAAGTATGTTTAAAGAAGCGCATACCTGACCCCGCGGGCCGGAAGGCGGCGGCAAGAGCGGCTGCGCATCTGGATGTACATTGCAAGGATATTCGCGTGGCCGACGCGTATTTGATTGAACGAGATATGAGACCAGACGAACTCCGCCTCGTTGCTGCAGAGGTCTTTCAGGATCCAGTGATCCACGATATAGCCATCAACGAACCTCTCCCAATCGAATACGACTGGGCAATCGAGGTAGGCTTCAAACCGGGGGTGACGGACAACGTTGCCCGCACAGCACGAGAAGCCATCGAGAGAACCTTGGATGTGGCATTCTCAGAACGTGACGGTGTATATTCCCGCAAAATATATTTCCTCACGGGATCTATACCTCGCAGCCAGGTTGAGTCGCTCGCTCGGGACATGCTTGCCAACGAACTCATTCAGACATGGCGGGTGTTTCAACGAGGCGAAAACCGCTTCGATCGCGTTGCCCCGAGAGTTATACAACAAGCAACGCCGATTGTCCGCCGAATCCGTTTGGACGGCTCCCCTGAAGATCTCGTGAAGCTCAGCAAAGAAGGCGTGCTCGCTCTAAGCTTGGATGAGATGATCGCGATAAAAGAATTCTTTCGTAGTAATGAATTCCAAGAGCAGCGACGGCGCGTGGGATTGGGGCCAGAGATCACTGACTGTGAACTCGAAGTCCTTGCCCAAACATGGTCTGAACATTGCAAGCATAAGATTTTCAATGCCATCATCAATTATTGGGATGGAAAGAAATGGCAGGAAATTCGAGGACTATTTCCCACCTATATACAAGGCGCCACCGAACAGATTCGCAGGAAGCTGGGCGAGCGCGATTACTGTCTCTCGGTATTCCGAGACAACGCCGGCGTGATTCGTTTTGACGACGATTGGAATCTCGTGATGAAGGTTGAAACGCACAACTCTCCCTCGGCGCTTGACCCGTACGGCGGCGCCTTAACGGGCATTGTCGGCGTCAACCGCGATCCATTCGGCACGGGGCTCGGTTCCGCGCTGATCTTCAATACGGACGTCTTTTGTTTTGCGCCGCCTGACTTCACCGGCCCTTTGCCGCCGCGTCTTCTCCATCCACGACGCATTCTCGAAGGCGTGAGAGAGGGGGTGGAGCACGGCGGAAACAAAAGCGGCATCCCCACAGTCAACGGCGCGGTCGTCTTCGACGCACGCTATCTGGGCAAACCCCTTGTCTATTGCGGCACCGCGGGGATCATGCCCGCACGGATCCACGGCAAGCCAGCCCACATCAAGCAAGCGCGTCCTGGAGATCACATCATCATGACCGGCGGACGCATTGGCAAGGACGGCATCCATGGCGCCACTTTTTCATCAGAGGAACTCCACGAGGGATCGCCGGTCAGCGCCGTCCAAATAGGCGACCCCATCACCCAAAAAAGGATGACGGATTTTCTCCTTGTTGCGAGGGATCGCGGGCTGTATTCATCCATCACGGACAACGGCGCCGGCGGTCTTTCTTCATCAGTGGGAGAAATGGCCCGTGAATCAGGTGGCGCACGATTGTTTATACATCGCGCGCCGGTGAAATACCCGGGATTACAACCCTGGGAAGTCCTGCTTTCAGAGGCTCAAGAGCGTATGACCGTCGCCGTGCCTCCCGAAAAAGTGACTGCGTTTCTCGAACTCGCTCGTCAGATGGACGTCGAGGCGACGGACCTCGGGGAATTTACGGATGACGGATTCTTTTCGGTGTGGTGGGAAAAAGACCCTGCGGTGTTATTACCCCTGGATTTTCTCCACAACGGCCTGCCTCAAATGAGGCTCGAGGCCCGATGGCAACAGCCCGTCCATGAGGAACCCGCGTTCAACTGCCCCGATGACCTGACGTCGGAATTGACGCAGCTCCTCATGCGCTGGAACATTTGCTCGAAGGAGTTTTTCATACGGCAATACGATCATGAAGTGCAGGCCGAAACAATCATTAAACCCCTTGTGGGAGAACAGGAGGACGGGCCGGCAGACGCCGCGGTTATTTGTCCCGTGGCAGGTCGTTTTAGGGGTGTCGCGATCGGCTGCGGCATCGCCCCTCGCTACTCTGACATCGATACCTATTGGATGATGGCTGCGGTCATCGACGAGGCGATGAGGAATATCGTTGCCGTGGGCGCTGACCCTGATCAAACAGCGGGCCTAGACAACTTTTGCTGGTGCGATCCTGTCCAGTCAGAAAAAAATGTTGACGGACATTACAAACTGGCCCAGCTCGTCAGGGCCAATCAGGCCCTATACGACATCACCACCGCGTACGGCATCCCCTGCATTTCCGGGAAAGACAGCATGAAAAACGACTACCACATCGGAGACACCAAAATATCTATACCTCCCACGGTTCTCTTTACTGCGCTGGGTATCGTTCCAGACATCCGGCAGTCTATTTCATCGGATTTCAAGTCTCCCAATGATGATATTTACATGCTTGGCGTTACATACGATGAAACAGGAGGTTCCGAATACTTTGCCCAAAAAGGATACGTAGGAAACAAGGTTCCCAAGGTGAGAAACCCTGTCTCTGCTATCTCGTACTATCGTCAACTGCATCAAGCAATACGGGAGGGGCTCGTTGCTTCCTGCCACGATCTTTCGGAGGGGGGCCTCGGGGTATCCCTTGCAGAAAGCGCTTTCGCGGGCGGCTTCGGGGCTGAGATCGCGCTTGCGGACGCGGCGTCGGAAGGCGTCACAAGGAACGATGTGGCGCTCTTTTCTGAAAGCCTTTCGCGGTTCCTCATCACCGTACACCCTGAGAATAGAACACGGTTTGAGTCGGCCATGGCTGGGGTCCCCCTGAGCCGCATCGGCAAAGTCACTCAAGACGAGACGATTTTAATAAGAGGATTGAACAAGAGAGATGTCGTGGTTCGCGCCGACATACGGGAACTTAAGGCCGTGTGGCAGAAGCCGCTTGGCCGTTGAGGCGTCTCCCGAAACAGCGCTCCCTGCGCGCAGAGTCAAACGACGCCAATCATGAGCACCCTTGAGTCCTTGAGTGACGAGGATCTCCTGCAAGCCGCGTCGCAGGGTTCACACGTGCATTTTAATGCGCTGGTCGATCGATACGCCCCCTCCATCTACCGGCTCGCTTACGGCATCACGGGTCGGCGCCAGGACGCAGAAGACATCGTGCAGGAGACGTTTCTCAGAGTCTATGATCATCTGGATCAATACGCCTCGGCGCGCGGCTCGGTGAAAACATGGCTGTTCACTATTGCGCGCAACCAAAGCATCAACGTCTTCAGCTCGATAAAAAGAAGCGTGGCGCGATTTTTGTCTGAACAATCATCAGATCAGCAGCCCAGCAATCCCTTGGACGCGCATCCGACGTCTCCTCACACGAACCCTGAATGGCAGCTCAGCACCCAGCAGGAGCTGGGAATAGTGCAGCGCGCGCTGGCCAAGCTTCCCCAAAGGCAGCGAACAGCACTCCTGCTCAAGGCGCAAGAAGAATTGAGCTACGAAGAGATAGCCAAGGTAATGGGGACGTCGGTATCATCAGTCGAATCCCTGATTTTTCGAGCCAGAAAGAGGATCATGGACACGCTCGGGGATGAGTGATGACAACATCGATGCATGCAGAAATATCGCGGGTTTTTGCGTATTCCCTGGTATAATGAAGTGGAGGCAAAGGCCATGAGCTGCCAAAAATACCAAAAAGAATTGTCAGCCCTCATTGACGGCGAACGAAGAGGAAAAGACAAAGAAAGACTTGAGGCGCATCTCAAGTCATGTGAAGAATGCGCCCGGATGTGGCGCCAGATGAGCTTCGCCACCGACAGCGTCAGGCGCGCGGCCGCGCATATAGTGGATGAGAAGGTTCTGACAAACAGAATCAAGGCGCGCATTGCCTCCACCGCTGCCCCCGGCCGCGGGGAATCCAGTCTTGTCGCCTGGAAACGCTCACCCGTGTTCGCGCTCTTGGTGCTGATCGCGCTCGGAATGGGCAATGTTGCCGGCCGATCCCTTGTCGATGTCCTCTTACCGACCGTGGACGATCCCATAATTGAGGCGCAGATCCTCGAAAATGGCAGTTCGTTTGGGGATGTCTTCATGGACTTGACCGGCCCCACGTCGGGAGAGAGGTATGACCGATGAATTCAGTCGTCTGGAAGGCCGTCCTTGTCTTTTCCCTCTCCCTGAACGTTGCAGTGGCAGGAACAATAGGCTGGCGCCTGTGGCGCGCTCAGCAATGGCTGGGGGACGCCGGAGCTCCGGGCACTTCCATGCTCTTTTCCGGTGAAGCCAAGCATGCGCTGCAAGCCTCCGACGCCCCATTTTCCCGCCAAGAAATGCAGGAAAAACGGAGGCTGATCCAGGAGAAAAAGAGTGAGATATTGGACATGATCGCTGCCCATCCAGGCGACCTCAGCCCGATCCAACAACACATGGACGAACTCTCCAATTTGCAAAAGCAGATGGACACTGCGGCCCTGGCTCGTATCAGCAAGATAATGGCTGAACTCCCGGATGAAAAACGACAGCAGTTCCTCGCCACACTAAAGAAGAGGACGTGTCGGGCTCCCGGTATGATGGGGCCGTGCGACGCCGGCCACAAGGGACACAAAGGCGCGGGCCACAAGGGATCCCGAGGGCGTTCAATGAGTCCCGATCCTTTGTTCAAATCGCCTCCCCAAGAATGACCTGCTGCGTTACTCGCCGCCTAGAAGGGTTTTTGAAATTACGCACGCATTGGCCGCGTATCACCGCGACGTCATCCTCACGAAACCTGGATCCATGGTGAGTGCCCTGAATTACCATTTTCATGGGAATGATAATCCGACTCACGGCCATGGCGCGGGTTCTTTATGAGCAGGGTTGCAGTCCTTCTCGACCTATTGTGTCGGAATGAGACCCCTATCATCGAGTTTGTAAATACTTTCGAAAACCGCCATGATGCCAGGACAGCCGAAATCTTGTCATTTCGGAGGAGCGAGGCTCGAACGAGAACGAGTTGCCGCGACGGCGTGCCATTTTGAAGGAGCCTTGCGACTGAGAAATCTTAGCCTCTAGGTCAAGGTTTCTCGCTTCGCTCGAAATGACAAAATGCGGACCTCTGAGAGAGGATGCGACGCTTTTTGACAAAGACTACGAATGCCCAGCGGCTTCTCTCCCCGATTGAGGCGCGCTGAGATTCCTTGGAGGCTGTCGGATCTCCGCAATGATAAAAAGCCCGTTGGAGTCCCATTATGAGCCAAGCGATGCAATCTCGCGACAAATTTTAAGGAGATGCACGTGTATTTTTTGCGCGAGGCCTTAAAATTTCTGCGCAAGTTTTTTCTCCCTGGTCTGTATTGGTCATCAGAGGTGCGGAAGGCACCTTACCAAAAATAGAGACTGGGAGGACATATAATGAGAAAATCGTTTAGTTTCACAATGGGTTTCATGGTCATTTCCGCCCTGCTGGCGTCGGCTCTGTGGGCAGGCCATGGCGGCATGGGAATGGGCTTTGGTCCTTGCCCCGCGGTCTGGAATCAGCTCTCAAAGGACCAGCAGACTCAGATCAATACCATGAGAATCGAGTTTATGAAGAAGGCCAATGCCATCAAGAATCAAATAGGACAGAAGCGTATTGAATTGGCAGAGCTGGCCAACACGCCGAAGCCGGATGAGGCCGCCATCCAGAAGAAGCGAGAGGAGATCTGGGCGCTTAAGGACGCCATGGTAAAAGAGAGACGGGCCCACAGCACACAGGTAAGAAATGTGCTCACCCCTGAACAAAGGGAAAAGCTTGGCCCCATGGGACTCATGGGCGGAGGACTTGGAAAGGGCCCGGGCGGTAGGAAGGGACCCCATGGCGGAAGATTTATGGAAGAAAACTTCTAACGGCGCAGCGCAGCACGCAGCCTCTCTGCAGCGCCTCACGCCCCCTGCGGATGCCCCAACAGAGCGCCCAGGGGGTTCGCCGTTCTTGGAACAAACTCCTTCAACC
This sequence comes from uncultured Syntrophaceae bacterium, assembly GCA_964427855.1. Lineage (GTDB taxonomy): Bacteria > Desulfobacterota > Desulfomonilia > Desulfomonilales > Desulfomonilaceae > JAUPKT01. Next base: position 4,247 of record CAYRVH010000047.1, on the reverse strand, counting down.
TGGAACTCCATCAGGAATCATGCCGACGCCGCCTCAATCCCCGATTCATGCAGCGAATCTTTATAACGATTCACGAAAAAGTTCCGTCGAAGTGAGGTCCGCATCATCGAGTCGGCAAGTACTTTCGGAAGCCGCCATGAAGCCAGGAGACCCGACATTTTATCAATTTCGAACGAGCCAGACTCGAACGAGCGCGAGACGCCGCAACGCCACGTCATTTCGAAGGAGCCTTGAAACTGAGAAATCCTTCTCGCGGGGCCAGGATTTCTCGCTTCGCTCGAAATGACAGAGGGGGACGGCCCAAAATGACAGGAAGGGAAGCGGTCGAAATAACGACCATGACAGCGAGGTCGTGAGTACTCCGAGAGGCCGTGAACCATCTTCAAAAGATATTGCGAAATGCCCACACGTCCCATGGTCTTTCGGTAAAAATGGGAATCCCGGAAACTCGGTATAGAGCTTCACTTTCGTGAGGGTGATGTGATGATGGGACACGCGCCCAATTCATGATTAATTTCCCGAATTCCTATAAATCTCCGCCGAAATGCTCTGCATCATCCAGTTTGCAGACCTATTCGCCAGCGTTCTTTCGAATGCTACGACGCTCCATTGTGTGCAGTGACTTATGGAAAAGGAAGGCCAGAACTCCTGGTTCCTCCATCAAAATCGGGGATGACAAAGTCAGCACTAAAACAAACGCGTTTTGAGGTATGAACAATTCGGCAAAACGACGCTCCGATTCATGAGAAGTAGATTCCGGAGCCCGGACCACACCGAACGGACTTTAGAGCACAGGTGCAAGTACTTTCGAAAACCACGGCAGCGGCATAAAGGGTAGGGCAGCCCTCCTCATGCCGAATTTCCTGGGAACGAGAGACGCATCTTCCCTGCTATCCGCCGTAGCCGCCGGGCTCTGTGGGGCCAGAACGTGCAAAAGCCCCTCCTCTGAGGGGCTCTGCCTCAATTGTCTATCTGCCGTTCATCATAAGCCCCCATAATCAGGGGCCTTTTTGCAAGCGTCTTTATTTCTTTGGCGCGGGCTTCTTGGCGTCCTTCTTGGGCGCAGCTTTCTTGGCGTCTGCCTTTGGAGGCGCAGGGCACTTGGCAACGGTCAACCACTTGCCTGAATACGTGATGACAGGAGCGCATGGGCCGCATAGGGGGATTTTCCCTTTTGCCGCGCCTTTGCACAGCACGGTATCTTTGCACACCACTTTTGCCTTCGGCATTTCGTAGCATGACCAGTCAACATACGCACACACTGTTCCTGCCAGCGCCAGAGCACTCACCAGAACTACCAACGTAACCAACGACTTCTTCATCCTAAACCCTCCTTAAATGAAGCATACTCCACAATAAGAGCTGTTAGACCACATATTGTATGCACCGTAGCACGCGACAACCATCCTTGTCAAGAAAAATCCCACGACGCGCGACGTGCTTTCTCCGCTTTTACTCGCCCCGGCTCTTTCCGCCGTCCGCTTTTGCACCGCGTGTCCTTCATTCTCTATAGCAACTAAATGCCAATTGCAAGGAAAAATTGACGCCCACCAATTTTTCGGCGCATTTTTCTTGGTTCAGCCCGAAACACTCCCTTTTCCAAAGTAAGAAAACGCGGCTGCGGCCTGCCTCCCGGCTGCTCTCACACTTCCAGGAGAACCGTTTTGACAAGAGGTTTCCGGCCGAGCGCTTTGTTGACGCACCGCCTTACCGCCAGTCGTATCTCCTCCTTTGCCGATTCCCACTCCTCTGCGGCGCGAGGATGTAGGCCGGACAAAAGGTCCGCTACGTCGTGAGCGACGCGGTCATGGAGGTCCTGGGAAGCCTCTTCAAAGGTAACCCCTATGGAATGAACCTCCGGCCCGGCTGCCACGCACCCTGTTTCGCGAGATACGGCCAAAGCCACCACCACCAGGCCTGTCTCTGAGAGGGATCGTCTATCCCGCAGCACATTACGGCCGATGTCTCCCACGCCTTTGCCGTGGACGAAGACCCGGCCGGCCTCCAACTGCCCCGCAACCGAAATGCCTTGCGCGGAGACCTCGATGACGTCCCCGTCGGTTGCCACCAACACATGATCCCGGGGAATGCCCTCTTCCATGGCTATGTGAGCATGCCGCAGCAGGTGCCTGTATTCGCCGTGGATGGGTACGAAATACGTGGGACGGACGAGCCGTATGAGGTACCGGAGCTCCTCCTCGCTGGCGTGGCCGGAGACGTGGACGTCCGACACCTTTTCGTACATGACACGCGCCCCGCGGCGGCAAAACTCGTTGACAATCTGGTTAATGGCCTTCTCGTTGCCCGGTATGAACCTCGATGAGAGCACCACCGTATCGCCGGGCTTGATCTTAAGATGTTTGTGTTTGTCCAACGCCATGAGCGCCAGGGCAGACATCGGTTCCCCCTGGGAGCCCGTGGAGAGCACCGTGACCTTTTGCGGAGGCAGATGCTCCAGGTCTTTCATCTCCACCAGGGTATCGGGAGGAATATCCAAATAGCCTCGTTCGCTGGCGATACGGGTATTGGCAACCATGGATCTCCCTACCAGGACCACTTTTCTTTCCATCTCGAAGCAGAGGTCCAGGACCTGCTGGATGCGGTGAATGTTCGACGAGAAGGTGGCAATAAGGATCCTGCCGGGAGCCTCTCGAAAAATCCCCTCGAATGCAGGCCGAATCATGCTTTCCGACAACGTCGCGCCGCCCTGTTCCGCGTTGGTGCTGTCAGAAAACAGCGCCAAAATGCCTCTGCGAGCAAAAACCGCGATCTTCTCGAGGTCGCACGGCCGGCCGTCGATGGGCGTAGGGTCCAGTTTGAAGTCCCCAGAATGCATGAGAACGCCTGCCGGCGTAGAAATGATGAGCCCCACGCCGTCAGCAACGGAGTGACACACCGGCACGAAACTGATGTTGAACGGCCCGAGCTGAAGGTCTTCATGCGGACCAATGACGCAACGAGTCGTCGAATCCAGAAGATCAAACTCCTCCAAACGATATTCTACCAATCCCATGGTCAAGTTCGTGGCAAAAAGCGGGACATCCATCTTCTTCAGTACGTACGGCAGCGCGCCGATGTGGTCTTCATGGCCGTGGGTGACCACGATCCCTCGAATATTCCATCCCTGAGCGAGCAGCACATCGATGTCCGGTATGACAAGGTCCACCCCCGGCATTGAATCATCCGGAAACATGAGGCCTGCATCTATGAGAAAGGCCTCGCCCCGATACGCCACCGCCATCATGTTCATGCCAATCTCGCCGAGCCCCCCCAGTGGGAGGACAGTCAATTTTTCTGTCATAGATTCCTTCATGCGCTCGATAACGTCTGCGCCTGCCTATAATCTACCCCAGATATTGGGCGACCATATCGCCCACTTGAGTAGTGGTGTATCCCATCCGCCCTGCAGAGAGCCCGGCGAGGCGCTCGCTGATGACTTTTACCACGGCATCTTCCACGGCCCTGGACGCTTCCCCCTCTCCAAGGTTTTCAAGCATGAGGCTCCCGGCCAGAATGCACGCCAACGGATTGATAATATTCTTGCCAGTGTACTTCGGCGCAGAACCGCCGATGGGTTCAAACATGGAGACGTCCTGAGGATTGATATTCCCCCCTGCCGCAACCCCCATGCCCCCCTGGATACTCGCCCCAAGGTCCGTGATGATATCCCCAAACATATTGTCTGTGGCAATGACATCAAACCATTCGGGGTTTTTCACCATCCACATGCACACCGCGTCCACATGCGCATACTCTGTCTGAATCTCGGCGTACTCCCGAGACAATTCTCGAAACGTTCTCTCCCACAATCCCCAGCCATGCGTCAGGACGTTGGTCTTCCCGCACAACGTGAGTTTTCGTCTGTGTCGGGTCGCCGCCAATTCGAATGCATACCGCAAGAGCCTCTCCACCCCTTTGCGCGTGTTGATGGATTGATCTATGGCTACCTCGTCTGCCGTGCCTTTCTTGAACACGCCCCCCGTCCCTGAGTAGAGTCCTTCGGTGTTCTCTCGGACTACAATAAAATCGATGTCCTTCGGGCCCTTCCCCTTCAAAGGCGTCTCAACCCCTGGATACAGCTTCACGGGTCTGAGATTGATGTATTGATCCAATGCAAACCTTATCTTGAGCAGAATTCCCTGTTCTAAAATACCCGGCGGCACTTCCGGATGCCCGATCGCCCCCAAATAAATGGCATCCACCAGCTTTAACTCCTGGAGCGTCGAGTCCGGCAGCGTTTCTCCTGT
>CAYRVH010000046.1:17236-26299 GCA_964427855.1 uncultured Syntrophaceae bacterium | reverse complement strand
TGTCTTCCACGCGCTGCGCGACGTAAGCCCGCCCACGTTTCCCTTTAGACGCCTTGGCAAAAAACTTTTGCATATTGGCGACGGCGTCGAGCGACGGATCCAAGGGGATCACAACGTTGACCCGGCCACTCCAATCCATGACCTCCAGTCTCTCCATGCCCTTCGTCACTTTATGGAGATTCGCCTTAAGCAACTCCCCCATCTCCCTGCCGGATGCGAGCTTTTCGAGCCGCTCTTTGTCCTCCGATATTTTTTGCATCCGTCGAGACAGGCGTGCAAGGCGAGTCTTGAGAGGCGCCGTGAAGGTTCTGCGGAGGCTTTCCACGATCGTTGCAGAGATGATTGGCCCATAAAAGGCGTCTGCAGCCTGATTCATCGTCTCGAATGTCTCGTCGTACGGAGATATTGGATGAGCTCGGAGCTCGCGCTTCCCACTAGGGGTTCGGACGATCGCCGGGCACTGGGCGAGCGGCTCTTCAGCAGAACGGAGAGGCTGCTGCTGGTTTCTTTTCGGCGGGGGGACGTACTGTTTGCCCCTCGACACCTCACGCGTCGTCGTCTCTCTTTCGGGAATAGTGACCAGGCAGTCCATGATCATGTGAGACTCGCCGTCCACGAGGAGCATGTTTGAATCTCTCCCGAGCAGCTCAAGTATGAAGAGCCGCGTGTTCAGGGACTGGTCCCCTCTCTTGAGGCACTTTATGGTCAAGACCCGATCATCATCGGCCACAGAAACTGAATCAATAACCGCCCCTTGAAGATGAGCCCGGAGGAAGGCGCAAAACCTCGGCGGGGCAGGAGGATTGGGGATCTTGAGATGAGTGAGATGTATTCTGCCGAATTGAGGGTCTGCGCTTACCATGACCTTCATCTCAGAGGCTCCTTTGACCCGCACCCTTAACACGATCTCACGCGACAAAGGTTGATATATCTTGTTGATGAAGCCCCCCGAGAGGCTTTCGTTGAGCTCATTGGCCACACGCTTCAATATCTCAAGGTTCATGGCATCTCACGCACCTTTTCAGCATCGCCTTTTACGTTTTTTCCGCGCTTCATGATATGATAATACCATGAGGACCATACACGGAGGCAGAAAATGAATATATTGGTCGTGAACGGCAGTCCACGCGGACGAAAGGGCAATACCTATCTATTGCAAGAAGCATTTGTAAAGGGCGCCGTTCGTGGGGGGGCGCACGTGGAGGAAGTCTTCCTCAACAAGCTCAAAATCAAGCCCTGTCTCGGATGTTTTCATTGCTGGCTGAAAACGCCGGGTGTGTGCATCCAAAAAGACGACCAAGCCGCTCTCCTCGAAATGTGCAGGCGAACTGATGTTTTTGTGCTTGCGACGCCGGTGTATGTTGACGGGATGACCGGCCCAACAAAGATTTTTCTTGACCGCCTCGTTCCCCAGGCAAAACCCGAGTTTATCTTGGTGGACGATCATTGCCGACATCCCGTTTCCAACGAACGAAAGTGGAAATTCGTACTCATCAGCAACTGCGGATTCCACGAGATGGACAACTTCGACGCCCTGGTCTTGCATTGTAAGAAGATGTGTCTCAATTTCGGGAGCGAATACGTGGGGCATCTCTTGCGGCCGCATGGCCCGCTGTTGGCCTATCGGGACGCCTTCTCAGAATCACTGACAAAGGTTCTCGCAGCGGCAGAGAGGGCAGGGGCGGAACTCGTCACGACTGGGGTGATGTCTGAAGAAACCTTGCGGCAAGTCAGTCAAGAAATAGTTTCAAAGGCAGACTACATACAAATGGTCAACCAATTCTGGAAAATGGAGAAAAGCAAAGGCGCGGACGAAGGCAGCGCAACATAATGGGTGTCAGGACACTCCCCGAATTTGACGGGCGGCAGTTTATTCATGAAAAAAATGGAGTAAGCTTGTCGCTTTTTTGAAGCTACCAGCGTTCTCAAAAGAAATCACGAAATAGCCATGCGTCGGTTTGTCGTTCCCATGAAAATGGGAATCCAGGAACCTCGCTATGGATCCCCATTTTCGTGAGGATGACAGCGCGACGCCCTCGCCCAAATTGTGACTCATCTGCAAAACTCTTCAAAAGAGGAGAACCTTATTGGTGAGTTCCAGCTGAGGCCCGTACCGTGCTATGTCCCAGAGTGGATGGGCGCTCGCCGCTACACAGAGGTGCACACGTGGAGCTGGCCAGGCGACGGCGTGTCGTGGCGGCTCGGTCTGACGTTCATGAACCATTTCTTCCAAAACATGTCTTTGTGGGGTCTTTTAGCGGGGTGGTGTGGCTCCGGGGGAGGAGTGTAGCCACATTGTGGCTCTCAGCAGGCGAAACATCAGAATGCAAATACCTACCGTCTCAATCTCGGCAATAGAGGAACCTAAGATTCTCCCCAAAAAACGAGACGACGGATTCTCGCCAACATCATCTCGCTCAAGGGATGCAGAAAGCTAGTCCATATCCTTCATCAATTTTATTCTTGCCGCTACAGGGACAAAAATGTATTCTACTTTTAAGGCCATATTGCGATTGAGGTGTCGTCCATGAAAGGATTCACTTTGACCGAATTCATTGTGGTGGTCGCCATCGTCGCTGTGCTGTCCATCTTTGGGATGCGGTACTACTTCACATACACCGAGTCTTATCGCTTCCAAAACGCCATTTCTGAATTCAAGTCCGCAGTCAACCTGGCGCGCGCGAGATCCATGAGCGGGATAGTCTCGTCTGCAGGCGTCCGTGGGGATACCTCCACCGCCATCCCAGTGAGCCGCATGTCATACTCGGACGCCACGAGCGTAATCCTGACCACAAGGTCTCCCCACAGGCTTTCAACAAGTATGCTGCCCGTATACCTCACCCTCATGGGCTTCTATCCGGTCAATGAAGCCACATTCACCTCGTCTAACCTGTTCCCGTGGTATATCAATGGCCCCCAATGCAGGGTAAAAGAGATTCTCGGCTCGGATAGCCTCTCCGTTGATGTCGGAGTTCCCCTCCCTTCCTATGTTACGACGGACCTCCAACAAACGGCCTACGCATTCATGAATTATTCCGTCAATATTCGAGGGGTCGAGTCGATCGAGGGTGGCCACTATGCCAAGGCCTACGAAAGCGGCCCAACCATGGATTTTCAATACCGAACAGATGCCTTGACGGTGAGCATTAGCTCGTCAGATCCCGGCTCGACGCCGAAACAAGAGGGGGCAATTCTCTTCCGGAGAGGCGCGACAGTGGGAGAGAAAACGTATTCGGTTTCGGTCTCGTTGCTCAACGCCAGAGGGTCGGAATCAAAGGCGACCATAAACGTCTTGCCTGTGGGGGCTGTTCGATGACATGGCAGTCGCGATGGTGGTTGCGAAAGAGGTTTTGGGGCTGCAAGGGGTTCTCTTTGATCGAGGCGATGGCGGCTATCGCCATCTTGGCCGTCACTTTGATGGGCGTCGGTTATGCCCTCCATGTGGCATCCCAAATCAATACACAAAATATTCAAATAATGCACCGGACCGGCGACGCGCAAGTCAAACCCGGCGTGCGCGATTCCTTTAACGCGATGCAAAGCAGCGTATATGGATACCTGAAATGAAGCAGTCTGGTTTCACCATAGTTGAACTCCTGGTATCGCTCGTGGTGGTGCTCCTCATCGTGGCAGGAACTGCGGCAGTGGTCACCTACCAGAGTCGCTCCGCGGTGTACGCCACTAAAGCAGTAAACGCTCACGAAGCCGTTGAAATGGCCCTAGGTCTTATAAGGAACGACTTGATACAGGCGGGGGGGCCAAGCGGCGTCTGGTGGGATAGCAACGGAAAGAGGCTGTACATAAAATACAATGGTTTCCTTAACTTCGAAGCCCCAGCCAGCCCCGCGGAAAACTGCCTTCAGGTGCGCAGCGTCTTCTGTCCTCCAGACTGCGACAACAATAGGTGCGGGGTGGCGTGGCAAATAGTGGGCTCGGATGGGTCATTCTCTATGGACCGCTTTCCTGCGTGGATTGGGTATGACATAGCAGGCCTGGGCTCCGCATTCTTCGGGGCCCTCAACGTCTCATCCAGCGACTGCAAGACGCTGATAGGAGCCTCCTTGCTGACTGCTGTGACCGAGACGGCAGCGCCTAACGCCTATATGCGTACCCTGAAATTTGTCCCTCAGACCTCGTTCCAAGCTGGCTCGTATGCTTCGCCTGCGATCGTATATGAATTCCAGACAACGGAAGATACCGCCTCCAAAGGCAGGCTGTTGCGCAACGGCGTTGAATTACTAGGAGGCGATATCTCGGTGACCTCCTTCGTCAAAACTGATCAGTCCAATTATACGACGATCACGGTCGGGTACACATGGACGCCTCCGTTTTCTTTCATTTTCCAACCTATCTCCGCGACTCAGGATATCTCAGTGAACATATTACACAGCTACCTGCTTCGGATAGGAGGTTAGCATGAACAGCCACTCTGGGATGGCGATCATCGTGGTAATAGCCTTGTTGCTCGTAGTCAGCCTTATCGCAGTTGGCTTGATGTCCCAAACAGTCTCAAACACAAAATTCTTTGAGGCAATGGCCACCTCGTATATTGGTCTTGGAGAGGCTCAAAAAGACGTGGTAAGGCTCGCGCCTATAACGGCTTTGGCAATCGCAACAGGCAAGCGACCGAGCGACGGCACGGTGGCTGCCGTCCTTTGTGCGGTCCCTCAACCATTAATGGGAACCTCCACAGGAACGCTCACGGGCAATGTGTGGCGGCCAGGGCTTTGCGGAACCTTTTATCGAAATTATAACGCCAATGGAACGATCACATCTGACGGCGCGGTCGTAAGCGACTTATACCTCAACCCTGCCAAGAAAGGCCTTGCTGAGAGCGCTTTCCTTTTCAAAGACAATGCAGGACCCAACGGCCAAAATGTGCTGCCATCTTGGACTAATTATTCGTATCACGTCGAGTTCAACGCGGACGCCGCAGCAGCCTTGGGGGTTTACTTTAACGCTGGACCAACCGGCGGCGAGCACAGCGCCGACCAAGCCATAACCGGATACCTTTTCCGAATTTCACCTCAAGATCAAACCTTTTCCATTGCCGAGGTGCACAACGGCACCCCCAATCCAGGGACCAGCCTTCAATCCAAAGGTTTCCAAGACGCATCTTTGGAACACGCCTTCGATTCTTGGACAAACAGCACAGCCGCAGGCGCCGGCGGGCTGTATGATCAGTGGCATAGCATTGATGTGCAAGTGCAGACTCAAGGAGAAAAAACCCCAGTCACTGTTACTGTAACCGTCGATGGGGTGCAGGTTTTTAATTATACCGATACGAAGGGATCGCTCTTCCGGCCATATTTTGTTGGATTGAGCAATTGGAGCGGCGAGGGGTGGGGCTCTCCTGCGATGGTCAATTTCAGGAATATATCAGTTACTAACACCACGTTTTAGCGTCCTGTCATTGTCGGTGAATTTTTTTTCGACGTTTCGAGGAGTGAACCTCCTATCCGGGCTCACGCAATTCAATTCCGCCAACAGTTTTTGCTTCTCACGCTCGGTGAGTTCGCGCCATGCGCCGACCGGCAGGTCGCCAAGGACAAGTGGGCCGAACTCTATCCGCCTTATCTTTCGGGTGGGGTGACCGATGCGGAAAAAAATCCTTTTGATTTCGTTCCTCTTGCCTTCGAACAAGACCATTCTCATCCATGTTGAGGTCCTTTGCTTCCTGACCACCTGCCACTGGACATTTCCCAGACGCTCTCCATCGCCCAATCCGAGCCCGCGGCGGATGAGGGCAAGCTTCTGCTCGTGCGGGACGCCCTTTATCTTCACGAGGTACACGCGAGGGACGCGAAAAGAAGGATGGCTCATGCGTTGTGCTATCAGTCCGTCATTTGTCAGGAGCATCAATCCCTCGGCGTCGAAATCCAACCGACCCACACTGAACACGTTTTTCTTCATATTCTGTATGACATCCCCAATACAGGGACGACCTTGCGGGTCGCTCATCGTTGACACGACGTACCTCGGCTTGTTGAAAATATAGTAATGCTTTCCAGAGTCACCGCAGAACAATAGTCTGCCATCGACCTTGATGTGATCCTTCGATATATCCGCTTTTACAAACGGTTCATAGACGCGCTCGCCGTTGACAGTCACACGGCCTTGCCGGATGAGCTCTTCGGCGCCTCTGCGGGAGGCAACTCCAGCATCCCTCAAGATCAACTGAAGCTTTTCCAGGGCCATCTCCCTCCTTTATGCTCGACGCAGGGGCGAGCAAGATATGGTCGGGGAAGCGCTCTCCACAAAAATGGTGCTGCGACCCTTGTGAACTTGACAATGAAACAAATATAACCCATTTTACATATAAGAAAAGTGCAACGTGTAAACGGTTTCGGCGTGTCAGCTCGCAGGCGATTCTGAAGCCCCTCAGCGTGAACAGGGAGACTTTTTTGAACGGCATTTACAAGAACCTAGGACTATGGCTTGCTATATGCCTAGTCATGATTTTCCTCTTCCACCTCTTTAACCAGACCAAGGCGCCCCAGCGGGAAATAAGTTACAGCCAATTTCGGCAGGAGGTTGAACAAGGGGCGATCAAGTCTGTGGCCCTGCAGGGCAATCGGATAAAAGGCACGTATGTAGATGGGACTGGGGCGTTTCGCACGCTGGCCCCCCAAGACCCTGAACTCGTTGCCTCTCTCATGAAACACAAGGTCGATATCCAAGTCCTGCCCGAGGACGAGAATCCGTGGTACCTCACAGCGCTCATTTCTTGGCTCCCAATGATCTTTCTCGTGGCCATTTTCGTCTTCTTTATGAGACAGATGCAGGCCGGCGGTGGAAAGGCCATGAGCTTTGGCAAGAGCAGGGCCAGACTTATCTCTGAGTCTCAAAACAAAGTGACGTTCCAAGATGTTGCCGGCGTGGAAGAGGCCAAAGAGGAGCTGGAAGAAGTCATTGAATTTCTGAGAGATCCCAAAAAATTCACGCGGTTGGGCGGGAAAATTCCGAAGGGTGTCTTGCTTATGGGGAGCCCGGGAACGGGCAAGACCTTGTTAGCCAAGGCTGTGGCAGGAGAGGCCTCGGTGCCTTTTTTTTCCATCTCCGGGTCCGATTTCGTCGAGATGTTCGTCGGTGTAGGGGCTTCCCGTGTACGAGACCTCTTTATTCAGGGGAAAAAACACGCTCCCTGTATAATATTTATTGATGAGATAGACGCAGTAGGCCGACATCGGGGCGCAGGGCTCGGCGGCGGCCATGACGAAAGAGAACAAACGCTCAATCAACTGCTGGTCGAGATGGATGGGTTTGAAACTAATGAGGGGGTAATACTCATTAGCGCTACCAACAGACCAGATGTGCTCGATCCCGCACTCCTCCGGCCTGGTCGATTTGATAGACAAGTAATTGTGCCGCCTCCTGATATTCGTGGTCGCACGGCGATCCTCAAGGTGCATACGAGGAAAGTTCCTTTGGCGATGGATGTGGATCTGGAGACCATAAGCCGAGGAACTCCAGGTTTTTCTGGAGCGGATCTTGCCAACCTGGTCAACGAAGCCGCCCTCAACGCCGCTAGACACAACAAGAACGAAATCGATATGCAGGACTTCGAGTTTGCAAAGGATAAAGTCCTCATGGGCGGCGAGCGCCGCAGCCTGGTGATCAGTCTCGAGGAGCGCCGCAACACAGCCTTTCATGAAGCTGGTCACGCCTTTGTCGCTAGGGTCATCCCCGGCACAGACCCTGTCCACAAGGTCACGATCATCCCGCGAGGCAGGGCGCTTGGCGTGACCCAGCAGCTGCCGCTCGACGACCGACACACTTACTCAAAACAGTACCTCGTCGCTCAAATTGCGGTCCTGATGGGAGGAAGGGCTGCGGAGGAAATATTCCTTGGCCATATGACGACCGGCGCGGGAAATGACATCCAAAGGGCCACCGAACTGGCGCGGAAAATGGTCTGCGAGTGGGGAATGAGTGAGCAAATGGGACCTCTGACCTTCGGGCAAAAAGAAGAACAGATATTCCTCGGAAAAGAATTTGCCCGGCACAGAGATTATTCCGAACAAACCGCGATGGATATCGATCGTGAAATCAAAAACATCGTGTTCGAAAACTACAATAAGGCCCGCGACATCATTGCACAAAACAGGGAAACTGTGCAGCGCATAGCCGAGGCGCTTCTGGAAAGAGAAACCCTCGACGCCTCCGAAATCAATTCCCTCATCGAAGGGGCGGATTTGCCTGATCGCGTGGTATCCGAGAAAAAACCTGGCGATACGCCGGCCGCGACCGACCAATCCGGCGGGGCAGGGATGCCCATTGTAGAGCCGGCAACCAGCAGCGCTAATCCCGAAAAAGCATGAATCAAAAGAAGCTCCGGATGGTTTGCGTGACACGCCGGCCTCCGTGTTCGTGGCGCAACCCAGAGGCGCGCCGGCGCTCGACTTTTCCGTCCGAATGAGGTCCGCATCATCGACTTGGTGAGCACATTCGAGAAACGTGAAAGGAGCGAAGAGACCCAATCGCTTGTCACTTCGAACGAGCGATGCTCGTACATTCTGTGGAAACGACGGACGCATAATAGTATGAGTGATTTTTTTGAGAACCGCTGCTTGCCGTATTCAGGTTTGTGGTATGCTTTCAGAATAGTTTAGGAGGTTTCGTGTTCATGCCGCGGTTTCACGCAACAAGAGTGTGGGAAATTTTGCATCAAAGATCCCGCACATTGGTCATGGGTGTAATCAACACGACTCCGGATTCTTTTTCCGATGGAGGAAAATTCCTTGATCCCGGCGTCGCAGTGGCGTCGGCTCTGGAAATGATCAAAGGCGGCGCAGATATCATCGATGTGGGAGGCGAGTCCACTCGCCCCGGTTCATCTCCCGTCGAAGCCGAAGAAGAACTGCACAGGGCGATCCCCGTGGTGCGAGGCATTTGCCAGGCCAAGCCTGACGCGGTGGTGTCAATCGATACGCGGCGCAGTGAAGTTGCCGCGGCAGCTATCGAGGCTGGGGCTGCCATTGTCAATGACATCACAGGCTTCCGAGACGATCCCGCTTCTCTTGATGTCGCTCGCGACGCAGGAGCCGCGATCGTCATCATGCA
>CAYRVH010000046.1:5345-17226 GCA_964427855.1 uncultured Syntrophaceae bacterium | reverse complement strand
GGGCCGTCCCAAAACCATGCAGCAGGAAATCCATTACGATGCGTTTCCCGATGATATTTATCGGTTCTTTGAGGAAAGGATTGAGATGGCACAGGGGAAGGGAATACCGCCGGACCACATCATCATTGATCCGGGCATTGGGTTTGGAAAGACGTTCGATCAGAACCTGGTCCTCATAAACCGCATGAACGTGTTCCAGCCGCTCGGCAAGCCGATCTTGTCCGGTCCTTCCCGCAAGTCGTTCCTTGGCAAAATAATCGATCAGCCCATCCCTGAGTTACGAGACACGGCAACGTTGGGCGCGATTGCAGCCTCCATATTGAGAGGCGCGTCAATCGTGCGGGTGCATGACGTGACGAGGGCCGTGGATGTATGCAGAGTGATTGACGCGGTCTTGCGTGAGCGGGTCGCCTAAGGAGGAGCGCGCCGATTATGATGCCTGAACCGCCAAAACCTTAAGATAACGCGTTTCTGGCATGCACATCAGCACAGGATGGTCCGGACCTTGGCCTCTGCTCTCCAAGAGCCTCAAGCTTTTTCCGGCTTGTTTTCCGGCGCTCAATATGATGCGTTCGAACGTCGCCATATCAATATGTTGGGAACACGAACAGGTCACGAGAATTCCTCCCGGCCGCAGCCTCGTTAAGGCTCGCCGATTGATGTCGATATAGGCCTTCGTCCCCTCCTCGATGTCCCTTCGGCTTTTCACGAACGCAGGGGGATCGAGCGTGATCACATCCCAATGCTTTTTCTGCTTTTTCAAAAAGTCCACGGCAGGTTCACGGACGCAGGTGAGGCTCTGGGCGAGGTTATTTCGTTCAGCATTTTCCTCGGCCAGCTTTAAGGCGCTTTTCGATGTGTCCACGGCCGTCGCGGCGCCGGCCCCTGCTGCCAGGGCATGCAGCGCCCATGCACCAGTGTACGAAAACAGATCGAGTACGTGCGCGCCATGGGGCACATAATGGTTCATCACGCAACGGTTCCATTCTTGATCAAGGAATGCCCCCGTCTTTTGACCTTCAACGATGTCAACTCTGAGTCCCAATCCAGAAGAGTTCATTATTACTGCATCTGAGATGTCTCCATAGACCAGCTGCTTCTCAAGAGGCAGCCCTTCGAGAAGCCGGTATGGAGAATCATTTCGGAAGTAAATACTGCTGGGATGGAACTCGGACGAGAGTACCTCGGTGATGAGACCTATGAACCTATCCATCCCGGCAGTGAAGCTCTGGCACACAAAATGACCGCCGTAGCGATCCACAATCAAGCCAGGTAATCCGTCAGACTCGCTGAACACCATGCGATAACTGGTTGCATCTCCAAGGACAGCCTTTCTCCATAACGCTGCGTTGTTGATGCGACATCGAAAAAAATCGCCGTCTAGCTCAGCCTTTTTCCTGGACAAGACTCTGCACGCGATGAGGCTGCGGGGATTGGCGTAACCAATTCCCAAGAACTCGCCCTGCCAGTCTGATACGGTGTAGAGCGCCCCGGCTTCGAGCTCGGATACGGGAGGATCGGCGATTTCATTGGAGAAAACCCAGCAATGACCTTCGCGTAGGCGTCGGTCAGCTCTTTTTTTTAATCTGATGAGTGATGTCTCCACGCACCTTCTCTACGGCAAGTCAGCAGTGTTATGCGCCCCAATTAAACTCACGACGTCAATTGCACGAAGGCAGTCCCCCCGCCGCGTTGACATAGTCCTGACAGCGCATTATATCATGTAGCATCCGACGCACAAATCATTGGAGTTCCCATGCACTTTCCTGAATATCGCGGCCGAAGACTCCGAAGAACAGAAACGCTCAGGCGTATGGTGAGGGAGGTCCGCCTCGGCATAGACGATTTAATAATGCCATTCTTTGTCAGGCACGGCAAGAACATACGCGAGCCCCTGCCGTCCATGCCAGGGCAATTCCGTTTTTCCCCAGACGCCTTAATGAAGGAATTGCGCGCCGTGGTGGAGCTGACCATACCCGCGGTCATTTTGTTCGGCCTCCCCAAGAAGAAGGATCCTCGGGGCTCTGAGGCCTACGCCGGCGATGGAATTGTCCAACAGGCGATTAAAAGGATAAAAGATGCACACCCGGATCTGGTGGTCATTACGGATGTGTGTTTGTGCGAGTACACTGACCACGGCCACTGCGGGATCATTCGAGGCGATATGGTTGACAACGACCCCACTCTGGACCTGCTGGCGAAGACCGCGGTATCTCATGCCCACGCCGGCGCAGATATCGTCGCACCAAGCGACATGATGGATGGAAGGGTCGCGGCGATACGTGAGGGTCTCGATGAAGCCGGCTTTGAAAATGTGCCAATTCTTTCCTATTCCGCAAAATATGCCTCGGGCTTCTACGGACCCTTTCGCGATGCTGCTGAGTCAGCGCCGGCATTCGGAGACCGACGATCTTATCAAATGGATCCCGCCAACACAGACGAGGCCCTCAGAGAAGTCGCCATGGACGTGGAAGAAGGGGCGGACATGGTGATGGTAAAACCCGCCCTCCCGTACCTGGACGTGATATGGAGAGTGCGCAATGCCTTTGATCTCCCCCTTGTTGCGTATAACGTCAGTGGAGAATATGCGATGTTGAAGGCGGCCGCCGCTCACGGCTGGATCAATGGCGAGCAATGCATGATGGAGGTGCTGACGGCTATCAAGAGGGCTGGGGCTGATCTCATCATTTCATACCACGCCATGGAAGCCGCAAGCCTCATTCGAGGGGCCAAAGAGAAAGGAAAGCGGTGAAGACGCCTTTCAGCCTTCGCCTAGTGGCCTGGGAAATGACTCAGGCCTGCAACTTGGCGTGCGTCCACTGTAGGGCAGGCGCCTGCAAGCATGCCCTGCCTGACGAGCTGACGACGCGGGAAGGAAAAAAACTGATCGACGGTATCCGCAGTGTCGGTACCCCAATTCTCATTATGACAGGCGGGGAACCGCTCCTGAGAAAGGATTTTTTCGAACTTGCCTCCCATGGAGTTCATGCAGGGCTCAGGGTCGTATTAGCAACGAATGGCGTGCTCATCGATGGAGATACTGCGAGCAAAATCGCCCAGGTCGGCGTGCGACGCGTCAGCATCAGCCTCGATGGCCCCACAGCCGCAGAACACGACGCCTTCCGCCAGGTGCTCGGCGCGTTTGATGCGTCGCTGAAGGGCATCCAACATCTGCGAGAAGCTTCTGTGCCGGTGCAGATCAACACGACCCTGACGAAGAGGAATAGAGCCAAGCTCAAGGACATAATGAGATTGGCGAAAGAAATAGGGGCAACTGCGTTTCACGTCTTTTTGCTCGTTCCAACTGGTCGAGCCCGTGAGATGTCCGGCGAAGAAATGGGGCCAGAGGAATATGAAGAAACGCTCAGGGATTTCTATCATCTGAGTCGAGCGACGACCATGGAGACCAAGGCCACCTGCGCCCCTCAGTACTATCGAATCATGAGACAGGAGGCGAAACGTGAAGGACTGGAGGTTACGGAGAGGACATTCGGCATGAACGCCGTTTCTCGCGGCTGCCTTGCCGGCTTGTCCTTTGTCTTTGTTTCACACTCAGGCGAGTTGCAGCCGTGCGGCTACTTCGATATGAAGGCCGGCAGCCTTCGGGAGGTCGAGTTCAAAGATCTTTGGGAACACGCCCCGCTATTTAAAGAACTACGGAATTTTCGCCTTCTCGAGGGGAAATGCGGCCGTTGTGATTATGTTCGGTATTGCGGCGGGTGTCGAGCGAGGGCCTATGAGGCGACAGGGCGATACTTGGCGCCTGAGCCGTATTGCGCGTATATGCCCCCAGCCATGAGGACCTCAAGTCCAAACGGCTGATTACCCAAATGAAGACGACATTGTGTCTCTCTCGGGTTTCCTGACAGAAACCGATCACGCGCCGCTGAGCGTGCCATAAAGGGACACATTGACTTGGAGGATTGTATGATCATTGAACAGATACAGATAGGCGGCTTTGAGATTTTTTGTTATATCCTTGGCGATGCTGAGACAGGAGAGGGTATCGTTGTTGACCCAGGAGGCCCTGCGCCCTCCATTCTCAAAAGAGGATCAGACCGCGGCATTCGGCAGATAAAGCTTATCGTGAATACCCATAGTCACGTCGATCATACAGCTGGCAACAAGGCAATGCAGCAAATGACCGGGGCGCCAATCGCCATCCACGAAGCAGAGGCAGACATGCTCGCACGTCCAAATAGAGCGATGCTGGCCATGTTCGGGGCTGAAGCGTCCCCGCCAGCTACCGTGCTGCTTAAGGATGGAGATGTCATATCCTTTGGGCGCCAGAAGCTCACCGTGATCCACACGCCAGGGCATTCTCCTGGCAGTATTTCATTGTACTTTCCAGGGTATGTTCTTACGGGGGATACTCTTTTCGTCCAGGGCGTGGGGAGAACAGACCTTCCTGGCGGGTCCTACCAGGTGCTTCAGTCGTCTATAAGAAACAAGCTGTTTACTCTGCCGCCTGATACCGTGGTGTTGCCTGGCCACCACTACGGTCCCACGCCAACCTCGACGATTGCTCGTGAGAAAATAGAAAATCCGTTCGTGTAAGAAGGAAGCGCGCCAAGATTCCGACACTCAAGAAGATGTCGTTCTCTTGAGTGTCTGGGAAATGAGCGTCCAAAGGGCCTTTGTCTCGCTGCATCGCAGCAGCAGGGTGGCTGAGATGTATGCGAGGATGCCGACGAGTACGCATGCAGAAAGGATGACAAGATTGTTGAAATTTGAGCCGTTGCTCCATTCGCCGAGGCTGCGTCCGTAAAAAAGCGGAATACACATTATCGCAGTGGCGCCGGCCATCTTAAGTAGTGAGAGGACAAAATGCCAAGCCGGAAATGACCCTAGGCGTTTCAAGAGGATCCAGAACAAGACAAAAAGATTGACAGCCGCGGCCAAAGAAGTAGCCAAGGCCAATCCCCCCTGCTCCATGGGTCCCATCAGCGCCACTCCCGCGCCTAAGTTCACGAGCACCGCTGCCACGGATACCTTGACGGGCGTCGCAGTATCTTTGAGAGAAAAAAAGCCCTGGGTCACGACCTTGAGTCCAGAGAATGCCCATAATCCGACAGTGTACCACAACAGGGCATACGCGGTCTGGTGGGTGTCCAGAACAGTGAACTTGCCCCTCTGAAATAGTGTGGCAACGACGGGTTCTCTCAATATGATCAACCCTACACTCGCCGGAATGGTGAAAAAAGCGATCAATCTCAAAGAATACGCAACCGAATGCGTCAACCCCTCCAAATCCCCATTGCCAGCTTGTCGAGACATGGAGGGCAAGACGGCTGTGCCCAAGGCGATGGCGAAGATTCCCAAGGGAAGCTCGACGAGTCTGTCGGCATAGTACAACCAGGAGACGCCTCCTGGTTGCAAGAGCGAGGCCAGAATGGTCCCGATCATCACGTTGATTTGATACACGGCGCCACCCAAAGCCGCGGGCACAAACAAGCGGCCGATCCGCGCTAGCACAGGGTCACGAAATTCGAAAAGCGGCCTGAATCGCAACCCTTGCTGCCTTAGAAATGGTATTTGGAGGATGAACTGCAGCACGCCTGCTGCTGTCACTGCCAGCGCCAACGCATACCAGGGCGGCGCCATAAAAGCCCCCGCATACAGGACAGCGCCAATCATGCATAAATTGAGAAGCGTGGGTGCAGCCGCAGGCGCCGCAAAATGGTTCATGGAATTTAGAACCCCAGATGCCAGGGCAACCAGGGATATAAAGAAGATGTAGGGGAACATTATTCGAGTCAGGCGCACCGTAAGTTCGAATTTCTCAACATTGTGAGAAAATCCGGGCGCGATAACTCTGACAATCCATGGGCCGCCCCATATGCCCAACAAAGTGACTATCAATAGAATCAAGGCGGCTATGGTGAAGGTCAGGCGCGCTAAACGGAGGGCTTCCGATCGTCCCTGATGCTGAAGTGTTTCCACGTAGGTAGGAATAAAAGCGGCGGATAACGCGCCCTCTGCAAACAAACGCCTCAAAAGGTTGGGGATCCGGAAGGCTACGAAAAAGGCGTCAGCGGGCAAGCCAGCCCCCATATAACGAGCGATGACCATGTCTCGCAAAAACCCGAGGACGCGACTCAATAGCGTCCAAAAGCCCACGACGCCGGCGGCACGCGTGATAGCCTTGCGCTCGGCGACGGCGGAAGGCTCTGCGACCTGTGAAACCCCTTGACTTTCTGAACAACTTTGCGGCATATAATTAGGTTACTCGAAAAGGCCGAAATCGGCGTGCGTCGCATTCATGGCAGCGCCAAAACACAGGCCGCCGGTGCGGCGCACAGAAGAAACACATGAGGAATCACACATGGCAAACCACCCATCTGCCTTGAAAAGGATGCGGCAGGCTGAAAAAAAACGTCTGCGCAACGCTGCATATCGATCAAAAGTCAAAACCACGCTCAAGAAATACCTCCTCGCAGCCGAACAAAAGCTGCCCGAGTCCAACGAACTCCTCAAGAAGGCAATGTCCATGCTCCATAAGGGCGTGTCTAAAGGCATTTTTCATAAGAACACCGCTGCCAGAAAGATCTCCAGACTCTCGATGAAGGCGCCTGCCCGCTAGCGGCTCCGATTCTCCCCCTTTGCATGATGAAACGTGGGGAAAACTTTGATTGATGGGTGAACAATTGGAGGTTGTTTTCACGGAACGTTAACATCCCCCGCGAGTATCCAGCCAGTCCATGAGGGGGGCTTGCCTGTAAACGAGGAATCGAGACCTGAAGGCATTTCCCTGGGAAACTGGGTCAAGATTTCTCCTATGGGCCCACGTCCGGCTACTTTTTTGAGAAAATGAATGAGAAAAGGTTCATCGCTTCCCCAATTGGGATCTGAATAGTTGCAAAAAGACAGCTTCACCCCAGAGTAAAATAGCGCCAGATTCAACAATAGCGGCCCTTCGCCCGTAGGATTATCTCGTTCCAACACGTTGAACCACGCCACGGGAAATACCATGAGTCGCGACGCCATGGAATGAGCAAACAGTTGTTGCACAGGCAACGTACGCTGCCCACGCTTGTCAGGCGAGAAAAAACACATGGGCTGTCTCTCCGCTGAGACTTTGTCCCATACTGACAAGGGGAGGGCGAGCAACGTCACGTCTTCCCGTCCCTCGCCGCGCTCCAGAAAGTGATCCAAAGTAGCGGTGGGACCAACCCATACCTCAAACTTAGCGAAAAGCTTTTGGACAGCGATTACAATGTCTGAGGGCTTCGGGTACACAGGATTAGTCAAAATGAGCCTCTCGAGACGCTCTTCTTCCGACAACTTCAGGTCGCGGCCTTTGTCAACCTTCTGACTCCCTGTCTTCCTCTCCTGGACTTCTTCTTCCGGAATCCACGGTATTGATTCGAAAAGCAAGAGGGAAGGCTGAGCTTTTGTCTTGGTTGCCTTGTTGCCTCGCGCAACGCGCAGCAGTTTGAGGATGTCGCCTGAGGGAATGAGGGAAACGACTCGATCCTGACCGAACGGGCGGTCTTCAGGGTCGAGCAGCGCTGAGAAGGGCAAATACCATAAAGAGCGGTCAGGAATCACGAAGAGCGTCGTCTTATCTTGGGGCAGAGCGGGTAAGGGGCCTATAAGGGAACGATAGAGGCGCCGGCAGGGCTCTTTCCATGCGTGCCCCATGAAGGTCGTCCTCTCCCCCTGAGAAAATTCTCGTAATTTGTCCTGCAGTTGAAACACCACTTTGTCGATGTCAGTTCTCGTCCCAGGGAATTGATAATATCGCGCATGCTCTTTTGTAATTACGCCCACGAGCATCCGATCAGGAAGCATATTGATGTCCAGCAAACCTTCCTTTTGTTCAAGGATGTCCTTCCTGAGTTCCGAGAGGGATATCGGCAAGCCCGCCCTGAACAAGGTGTATCGCTCGGATGCTTTTTGAATGGCCTGGCGTACCTCTTTCAGTTGAGACTTCAGCGACTCTTCTCTTTGTGCATTTTCTTGGGATGGGGACGCCAACCGCGCCTCCAAAAGCGCCCGAAGAAGACCCTCTTCCTGATCCATTAAGCGGGCAGGCACATCAACAAAATCTAGTTTGGGGAGTTTCTTCAAGACCATAATTCTTTGTACCAGCCGCCTCTTTTCCATGATGTGAAATATCTTGTTGCTTGCCTCTTCTGGGATTTCATTCTGGACGGGCCCAAGCACCTTCACAGCCAATTCGTCGAATATTTTGAGCCGCTGTTCCAGATCCTTAAGTAAAGGGCTGCTTTGGGGAATGTCATCAAGAATAGATTCAAAGCCGTCTATGGCGCTTCTGTATTTGAGAATGGCGTTATCGAGATCGCCCGAGAGATAGAGCTTTCTCGCCTCCTTTATCTCTTTGTCGAGGCTGTCGAACAGTCCTGTATATTTTTCCGTCTCATGAGCTTCCTCGCTCTTGCGTTCCCTAAAGAGCCAATGATACTTTTTGCTCTGTTCATCTTCTCTTTTCATCGAGACGTGCAGAGGAGCAATCCCCCCTTGCGCTCCTGGCGCATGTTCGGCAAAGACCTCGGCAAAACCCATTGGAACACCCGTCATCAGACCGTGGATCACAAATAACATGCAAAACACTTTAAGATAAGATTTCATGGGATGAAAGCTGTGCATGCCATCTCTTCCTGCCAGGGGCGCATTATACGTTACTGTCGGCCTCGGGGTCTCGTGCGCCACACATTCCCAAATTGCCTCGGCAGCCCCCTCTGTCGCGATACCGAGCGTTGACGCCAATCCATACAGCAGACCTTCCTTTACGCCCTGATACAATGCTCTACCATCAGGCTCGGCCGACCTATTTTGTCGAGTACAGCCTACTTTTCACTCTGGTCCCTGCGCCGACCATTCACCCACCAGTCGTCCTCTTTTTCTTTGAACCACCAACCCGAAAAGTCCGTATTGAGTATGCTGCGAGCAAGGCGTTTCCCACTCTCCGTCTTTAAACGTTTCATCGCGGTGGCAATCCACTGCTGAGAATATCGATTTCCCAAATCGCCCAGTTCTTTTAGCTGCAAGATCATCTCCA
The DNA here is from genome assembly GCA_964427855.1 of uncultured Syntrophaceae bacterium. Taxonomy (GTDB): domain Bacteria; phylum Desulfobacterota; class Desulfomonilia; order Desulfomonilales; family Desulfomonilaceae; genus JAUPKT01. Next base: position 8,201 of record CAYRVH010000046.1, on the reverse strand, counting down.
ACTGATCCGCGTCACGCGCGCATACAGCTTCGGGCGTGGTCCCTTCATTGAATTCTGTAAGAAAAGCTCGGATCTCATCACCAAACGGCAGATTTTCCGTCATATCACGCACTGCGGCGTCCTCATCGGCTACCACGTATTTCTTGTTTACGTAATTGAGGTCCCCAGTTCGGGCCTCGGCAATGTCATGCATCAAGCACATGTACACAACCCTTTCAGTCTGCAGCCCGGGGGTCATTTTCGCCAGGACATAGCCAATGATAGCGCATCTCAGGCTGTGTTCAGCCACTGTCTCCTTGCCTGTGCCAAGAAATTGAAATCCCGTCCGAGGGGTGCGCTTGAGCATCCCAACCTCGAAAAGGAAATCCGCCACCGCATTCAATTCCACTGTGTTCCCTCAAAATCCGTGAACTTGACGCGGGGTTCACTATCATGGTTTATGCTATCTTTCAAGGCTTGAACCGCTGGGAACGTTCACGCGTACCGTTTGACTCAAGTTGGCCCCGGCTCGTTGCGGCCCACGTGCATTTGCGTGCCTCAAAGACGAATTGATGCAAGAAAATGAATACATAGCGAGGAAGTGTGATCTTTGCGGTAGCGACAGCCACCGCATGCTTTTCGTGAAGGAAGGGTATCGTCATGTACGATGTGCCCGCTGCAACCTGGTGTTCGTGAATCCCATAAGCAGGAGACACCTGGATGTACAGTCATCAGGCGGCACGGCCCTAATGGGGGAGGAGCGTCTTTCAAATTCCCAGATCGCAAGAATAAACCGGGAACTCAAAAAAATTGAACCATGTCGCCAAAGCAACAGGTTCCTGGAGATAGGTCCGGGTCGCGGCTGGTTTGCCCGCGGCGCCAAAAGTGCTGGATGGGAAACGTGGGTTGTGGAGGTGAACAAGTCCGCAGTCGAGGCCCTGCGTTCCCTGGGGCTCGACAATGTCATCCAGTCCCCCATAGAAAAGGCTTCGCTTCCATCGAGTTTCTTTGACGCAGTTCGGTTGTGGGATGTGATCGAGCACCTGGAATCCCCCTCGAGGGCTCTCAGCGTCATTTATTGTGCGCTTAGGCCAGGTGGAGTCCTTCGTCTCTCCACCACCAACTTCGCCTCGCTTTCTCGATGGATTAATGGCAAGGACTGGGTCTATCTCAATGGGGCTGATCACATCGTTCTTTTCGAGCCTTCGACAATAACGGCTCTTTTGCGCAAAGTGGGGTTCAACCGTATCAAAATCCAAACCCGCTCGTTTAACATGAGGAGGAAACGCTATCATCCCGAACAAGAACTGCCGCCTCGGCCCTATATTTTGCTGCCTTTCCGAAAATTTCTCGATGAATGCATGCGGCTTACCCCCTACGGGCATCAAATGATCGTCACGGCGTCCAAATAAGGGCCTGCCTTCTCAATGAGGAACGTGCAGTCCAAGGCAGCCCCTGCATTGGGTTGGGAGGGCGGATCTCGCGAAGCCATAGTTGCGCCGACGCGAGATGGTGGCACTCTTGTCCAAAAACTTATGGCAAGCTCTCTGCGAGAAGCGCGGCCAGATGTTTGACCTTTATATCTGCGCCTCTTCGACGCACCGCGTCTTGGATGTTCATCAGGCATCCATGATCGCACCCCGTGACCGTCTCAGCGCCGCTCGCGATAATCGTATCAAGTTTGTCGTCCGCTAAGGCCATGGAAATCTCCGGCTGTTTCACCATGAAAATGCCGCCGAACCCGCAGCACCGGTCCGCATAGGGCATAGGCTTGAAATCCAAGCCCTTTATAGACCTTATGAGCGCAAGAGGCTCCTCTCGAACACCCAATTCTCTCGTGAGTTGACATGAGGCGTGGTAGGTGACTGAGCCTTGACCATGAAATGCCTGCTCGTGAGCTTTTAGAATATGGACGAGGAATTGGGTCAACTCATAGGTTCTCTGCCCAATCTCTTCGGCTTTTTGTCGCATTCGTTCGTCGTTTTTGAAGAGATGAGGATAATGATTTTTTACCATCGAGACGCAGGAGCCCGAAGGCGCCACAATGGGATCTTGGCCGGAGAATACTTCGATAAAGTGCTTCGCCGCCATCCTCGCTTCTCTTACGTACCCGCCGCTGTCAGCCGGTTTGCCGCAGCATGTCTGTCCCTTGGGATACACCACCTCGCAGCCGAAGTGTCGCAGCAGCTTGACAGCGGCTTCACCGGTTTCCGGATAAAAGGTATCCACGAGACAAGTGGTGAAGAATTGAATACGCATAATATCTCCTCGAACCAAACGCGTCTCATCAGACGCGACGTCGCTGTGATAGCGTTGTTTGGCTTCGATTGAAGCCAGTAAAGCGGGAACCCTTTGCAATGAGATCACGCAGCCAAGACCACCGGTTCATCCTACTTTGCCTTCTCAGGGACTTTCGCAGAGGGTTCTCGCCAGCCCTAAAAAGGAATATACTCCTGATCATTGGAGAACAGCAAAGACTTTGGAAAGGGAAAGGAACATAGCTGGGGGCAGCGTTGAAAACCATTATTGATCATCATTTGTGGCAGGTAGGGGGCAGTGGTTTGACCCATGAAGCTGACGCCGCTGTCTATCTCGTCCGCTTTGGAGACAAGGCCGCCCTCGTTGACGCAGGGACTGGCATGGCGCATGGCGCGTTGAAAGAGCGCATTGCCGATGCCATTGCGCCGCCCGTTGCGATGGAATATCTCCTTCTCACCCATTGTCATTTCGACCATACAGGGGGGGCTGCAGCCATTCGCAAAGATTACGGATGCCTTATCGTGGCTCATGAGCTGGATGCAACCTACTTGGAACGAGGGGACAACCTGGTCACTGCGGCATCCTGGTATGGAACCCACTTAGAGCCTTTCTCCGTGG
>CAYRVH010000046.1:0-5331 GCA_964427855.1 uncultured Syntrophaceae bacterium | reverse complement strand
AAACTACGTGGCGACGAAACCGAAATCACCCTCGGCGATGGGAAGATTACCGCGCTGCATTGCCCAGGTCATTCGCCAGGTTCCCTCGTCTTTACTGCGAAAATCAATGACAGCCTCGTATTGTTCGGCCAGGATGTGCACGGCCCTGTTCACACCGCCTTATTATCGAATCAAGCGGATTATCAACGCTCACTGCAAAGACTCTTGGAGCTCGATGCAGACCTCTTGCTCGAAGGGCATTACGGCGTGATCCAACCCAAAAATCAAGTGGCTCAATTTATTAGGTCTTTTTTGCAGGATTCTAGGGCGTCCGCACGCGTGGGGCCAAGGATTTGAGTCGGAATGAAGTCCACGAGGGCATTCTCATCTTACGTCCGAGAAAGAGCCATGCGTCGCCTTCCATGGGTGAGCTCTTCCTCTGGTTGTAACGCCAGCTTCTCGGCCAAGTGCAACTCCTCACGGGTCAGCTCCCCCTCTTGAAATGTTACCCCTAACGCCTCACTCATCCCTACTTTCACAGCTTCCGCAACCTCTGCGACGCTCACGGCCCTTCCCAGTATCTCGTTGATTGCCGTGATCCTAGATGCGATGGCTTCACGGTACTTTGCGAGAGGGTAATGCTCTGGTCTGAACAGCTCCGCAAGATAGTCAGCCTGCATTTCAAGAGCAATGGAACCGTGTTGAAGAAGGGTTTGGCCTAACCATGTCTGAGCGTTACCCACAAATTTCTTGCCGTGGTGCACGATTTCGCTCGAAGCTGGTCGGAGGAAGCATATTGCATGGAAGGGCGCGTCCTGAGCGCCATCATAGGAGTCCGCAGCGACGCCGAGGAGGCGCAACCCCAGCAGGATGCCTTTGCTTATAAGCCGGTACGCGTGGTCAGCGCCGTAAGGCATCCCATCGTCCAAACCCGCCACGACCGCGTAGGTCAAATCTCCCTTATGCAGCACGGCGCGGCCTCCGCTCGGCCTTCTGATCACCTCAAAGCCGAAACGTTGGAGCGCATCAGGATTGGGGACACGTTTCCTTTGGAAATAACCCAGTGACACTGCTGGTGGATTCCATGTGTAGAGCCTCAGCGTTGGGGGAGACTTTCCGTTTGCCGCCAACTGCAGAATGGCGCGATCTATCGCCATGTTCATAGCCGCCGATGCTTCACCCTCAAGATACCGCCACGTCTTCATGAAAGCTCCCTAAAAAAGACAGAGGCGTTGAAGGAACTGCGCACCAAAGGCCCAGAAGCTACGCTCTCAAATCCTAGTTTCTTTGCGTAGTCCCGCCAAAAGATGAATTCTTCGGGTTTGAGAAAACGGGCGACGGGCGCATGCCGGGGGGACGGGCAAAGGTACTGCCCTAATGTGACCATATTGCAACCGGTTGCCCTGAGCCGAGTCAGTTCTTCAGCCACTTCTTCCCTTGTTTCTCCTAAACCGAGCATGACGCCTGACTTCGTGATCATACTGGGAGACATTTTCTTGACACGCCGCAGGAACTCTAGGGACCGCTCATAATTTGCCCTTGGTTTGATCTTTCGGTGTAATCTGGCAACGGTGTCCAGATTGTGGGCAATAATGTTTGGGCCTGCGTCTATGACAGAGCGTAGCGCCTCGTGTGATCCGCCAAAGTCGGGCGTGAGCAACTCGATGGTGGTATTTGGAGAGTACTCACGGAGCCTCCCCACCGTCTTGACGTATTGGCCGGCCCCGCCGTCAGGCAAATCGTCTCGAGTCACCGATGTGATCACCGCGTGCCGAACGCCCAGGTCAGCTATTGCCAGCGCAAGGCGTTCCGGCTCCGTTTCATCAACCGGCTCAGCCTGCTTGTTGTGGACTATTGCACAGAAGCGGCACCCACGCGTGCACGTGCGACCCAAGATCATTAATGTCGCCGTGCTGTTCGAAAAACAAACTCCACGATTTGGGCATCGCGCCTCTTGGCACACAGTGGAAAGCCCTAATTTCTCGAGCAGCTTCACAGTGTGGTGCACCGGCGCCTGTCCTAGACCTCTTTTGGCATGCCTAATTTCGCTGACCAACCAATGCGGAGCGGCTTGCATCATCATTTCAGCCTTTTCGGGACTGCATGAATGGCCTGGCCATGCACCGCTTGGGTAACCTCAAGGATCGCCTCGGAGAGAGTCGGATGAGTGTGAATAGTTTCCATTATCACTTTGCTGGGTATATTGCCTTTCATGCACACAGCGACTTCAGCTACCAGGTCGGAGCCGTGGGGTCCGATCACGTGAAACCCCAAAATCTGATCCGTGCGAGCGTCCGTTATCAGTTTGACAAGGCCTTCCACCTCTCCAACAGCCTGAGCCATTCCCAAAGACTTAAAGGGAAATCGCGCTACCTTCACGGTGCGACTTGACGCCGCTGCCTCTTCAGACAGACCGACTGACGCGTATTCGGGCATAGTGAATACGCATCGTGGTACCACCCCGTAGTCCATCCGAGCGTCCTGTCCCAACGCGTGCTCAGCGGCGCATATACCTTCGGCAAACGCGACATGCGCCAAGAGCCATCCTCCGATAACGTCTCCCGCGGCATAAATGGACGCATTGCTGGTTCGTAGATGCTTATCCACGACCACTCTCCCGTTGTCCAATTCGATGCCCAGTTTCTCCAAACCAATTCCCGTGGTGTTATATTTCCTGCCCACGGCCACGATAACCGTATCAGAATCGACGTCCGCCTCATTCGAGAGCTTGACAGTCAAGCCTTCTGCGTTTTCAGTTGCCGCAGTCACCCGAACGCCACAAAGAATTTTTATCTTTCGCCTCTGCAGAATCCTGGCCAGGGTGGATGCCATCTCTGCGTCGCTCTCGTACAGAATGTGGTCCAAGGCTTCCACGATGGTCACCTCTGCGCCCAGCTCGCGGAAGATCGCGGCCATTTCAACGCCCACCACACCGCCGCCTACGACTAGGAGGCGTTTGGGCATATACGGTATAGTAAGGGCGTCGTCCGCAAGAAAGACGTGAGGCCCGGGTGGAATGACGTCCAAGCTCGCAGGTGAGGAGCCCGTCGCAACAATTATCTTGGAAGCCTCCAACGCAGTCGTCCCGCTATCCGATTCTATCTCGAGGAAATGCGGGCCCACCAGCCTCCCGTAGCCTCGGAGAAGGGCTATCCTGTGCGCGTGAAAAAGGCGCTCCACGCTCGTGCGCAACCCTGCAACCACCCGGTCCTTTCGAGCAATGATTGCTGCAATATCGGGCGCCGCAGCCAGTTGTCCAAGGCCAAATTCGGACGCGCGTCGTATGACGCGAGCCGCCTCCGCAGATGCTCGAACTGTCTTGGTGGGCATGCACCCCCAATTGAGGCACACCCCCCCGACGAATGCCGCTTCCACCACCGCGACCCGAGCCCCCAACTGTGCGGCTCGAATCGCACCCTGATAGCCTGCCGGTCCGCCTCCCAGGAAGGCAATATCAAATCGTTCCATAAAGAATATTCCTCATACGACGGTCCCTGTCAGTTCTCCTGCCGCTTCACAATTGAGCCATTGGTAGCTGACCAAAATCGACGCGAGATATACGAATTCTCGAGATTAATCACGAATTGGGTGCGTGTCCCCTCATTGTGTCATCTCCACGAAAGTGGTGATCCATACTGAGTTTCCTGAATTCCCATTTTCGTGGTAATGACAATGTCACGTCTGAGCATTTCGCGATTTCTTTTGAGAAAGGTTATAATACATAAATTCCATCGCGTATTCACGCAAGAGCAGGTGGTTCGCAAGGACGGGGCAAAACGTTTTGAAGTCAAATTTTTTAGACCGGATCACCGCAAAGTGCTAAAGCACTTTAAGTTTTGATCAAGAAGACTATTGGACGCGGGAAAAAATGGTGGTACAGAGTTTCGTAGGATATTGTCAATGCGGCAACGAAATATGGATAGAATATCTGTTCGATGGGAATGAATGGTTTCAACGTTTTTTCGATCAAGAATTGAGAGAGATAACCAGATGTCCTGTGTGCAGCACCATACTTCTCGAGGATGAATTGGCGTCCTTCGAGCCTTGCGCGAGATGACGCGTGAGCTGCATAGAGGATGATTTCACTATTATTCAATCCCTCACGCAGAGAATCTTTCGGAGGAGTCCATGAGCAATCCACTTGAACCTATAAGACGCGCGTTCGACAATGCGGTTGGACCGTATCTAAAAAGACAAAAAATTATCGCAGAGTTAAAGGAGTCTGACATTGGAAAGGAACGGCGCGCACAGCTTGTGAACGAAGCAAAACAGCTCGACAATGAATGGATTGCAGCTTTAATCGAGTTGCGCAAGGCAATGAACGAGTGCTCAACTTTCCAAGAAAGCCCCTAGGGCCCGGAAGCCGCGACCCGGGTTGACGATGAGGCGAGCGGCGTGTTACGTGCGGGTAGAGGAAGACGCATTACAAACCTTCAGAAACCCTCGGCCCGCACGCGTGAAACAACCTGAAACTATTAGTTGCTCGGATCGTAGGCCGCGGAAGCAGAATCTACGCAGTTCTTCAGCTCGTCCGGCGACGCTTTCTTGGGATCCTTCAGTTGGCTGAGATGGCAAATGAATTCGTTGCCTTCGCGGTCTTTCACCCATACCAGCGGGTCGGATGGTTTGTAAGGTTCTGTCATTGTCACTTCTCCTTTTTTGTGGTCTTCTGCCGGTCACCCGGCTATACTGCTCACGCAGACTTATATCTTTTTTGGCGCGCCATCTTGCTGCGATCGTACGCAGTTCTCGACGGCCGGCGTATGGCTTTTGTTTGCTGTGCAATCTCCTGATGGCCTCATCATGCTTTCGCCAGAAATCTCAGGGTCCACTGCTCGGTCATATAGCAGGTTGCACCGCCTCTTGTGGGCTTCTACCTCCTCCCGCAAATGGCAAAAAAATGCCCGCGCAACAGCAGTGTCAACGAGTGACTGAATACGAGCATACAGCTGCCCAGAGGTTTCAGCACGCAAGATGCTGATAGCCAGTGCTTGACTGTCGCTGAACCGGTCTTTGAGCTGAATATCCACCAAATACTGCCTCACGGAAGCCAGAGGAATCGGCTTCGCTAAACCTCTCTTATCGGCCTTCTTGAACTCTAAAAGGCAATTCTTTCGGCGCACCGCACCGAGATAAAACTCGTGAAACCATTCCTTCAAACAAAAATCGCTGCTCCGTTCGGCCATGAGAATAAATATTGCGGCCGATGATTCCTCTCGGCGGATGAGGAAATCAAGTAAATCGCTCACTTTAATCATGTCAGACATGACATGCCTTGTTCGCCGCCAAGAATGTCCACTACTTACCAAACTCCGTTGTGAGAGTTCTTGAGACACAACCAGACGTTTTTTT
>CAYRVH010000045.1:0-26915 GCA_964427855.1 uncultured Syntrophaceae bacterium | reverse complement strand
CCTCTTCAGAAAAATCCTCAATCACCTACATGAAATCGTGCGGAATGTAAGATCACATCAGGCAGGCGTCACGGAATTCGTCATTTTAGTGGAGAACGGCTATAGGACTGAATCATTGCTCTTTTCAGGTTGAGCATACCTCTTTGTCCGCTGGATACCGAGTTTCTTCATACGAAAAGCGAGTGTCGAGGCCGGCAGATCAAGGAGTTCCGCGGCGCCTCCTTTACCCCTCACCTTCCATCCCGTTTTTTCCAAGGCCCATAGGATGTGCCTGCGCTCGTTTTCTCGGAGCGTCGTCACGCCGTCTCTCGCCAGGCCCTCTGGAATCTCTGCGCCGAGTTCCGGAACCCTGAAATGCTGGCCGTTGCTGAGGATTGTGCCTCTTTCGATTACGTTTTCCAATTCTCTCACATTTCCCGGCCAATGATAGTTCACGAGTTTTTCCATCTCACTGTGGGGAATCCGAGGAAACTCTTTGCCCATCTTGTTGGAATATATGTTGAGAAAGTAATGCGCCAAGATCGGAATGTCTTCTCGCCTGTCTCTGAGAGGAGGCACATAAATCGGGAAGACGGCGAGCCTATAATAAAGATCCGCGCCAAACTTATTGGCTCTGATCCTTTGTTCGAGGTCTCGGTTTGTTGCCACGACCAGGCGAAAATCTGAACTCAATGTCTCTGAGCCGCCTACTCTCTCAAACTCCCGCGTTTGAAGCACTCTCAAAAGACTTACCTGAATGTCGAGGCTTATGTCACCTATTTCATCTAAAAATAAGGTTCCACCGTCGGCCAACTCGAATCGTCCTAGTCGTCTGCGGTTTGCACCGGTGAAAGCCCCTTTCTCGTGGCCAAACAATTCACTCGGGATTAAGGATTCGGGAAGAGCGCTGCAATGGACCCTTATAAAGGGCTTGTCTTTCCTCATACTGTTTCGATGAATGGCTCTGGCAACGAGTTCTTTTCCCACGCCGGTTTCGCCGACGATCAAGACCGTTGCATCGGTTGCTGCGACTTGATCGATTTGAGACAAGACCTTCTTGATGGCCGGGCTTTCTCCGACAATGTCGTCAAAATGAAGAGTTTGGAGGTTTTCCTCTTTGTAATAAAGATTCTCTTCGCTCAGTTTCGAGTTGAGGCGTTGAATCTCTTCATAGGCTCTCGCATTATCGAGAGCGAACGCTGCCAGCGCCGCAAAATAGGAAAGCAAGGCGAGGTCTGATTCCTTGAACGCGCTGCTCAACAAACGATTATCGTGGTACAGCACTCCGAAAATTTTGTCCCTGAGTCTCATGGGGACGCAGATGCGGGATCGAATGAGATTCACAGTGCTTTGACCGCAGGTTTCTGCCTCATCGATGGCAAGAATTTGCCCTTTGCCAGTGCGTGCGACCTCGTCGATCATTTTCATCGAAGATGAAAAAGTGTGCTGCGCGATCTGATCTGGCGTCAAGTTCTTGGTGGCCATTAACGAGAGCTTTTGGCTGTGTCCGGCCTGTTCAATTCTAAAAATGGCGCCGCGTTCTGCGCCGGTGAGCCTGTTCACTGTTGACAAAACATGTTGAATGAGGTCGCGGTAATCTCGTATGGTGACCACCTGCTGTCCGAGATCGAGGATCTCTCTGAGAAGGCTTTCACTGGCAGGCCTCTCTTTCACCAGGGCGAGGAGATCGTCAGGTATGAGAGATTCTTGGTACCCTGCCAGGGCTTTTGTCGCAACAGCCATCACCTGACGCGCCGCTTGCTCTTGACCAATCGCCACACAATGACGCGCAAGCCAAAAGCGCGATTTTGCCAATTCCACCTGGCTTCCACATTCTTCCAGTACCTGGATCGACTTCTCGTACAGGTCTCGTACCTCTTGGGATGGGGCGCCTCGCATTTCCGAGAGAATGGCCTGAAATCTATACCCGACGCCTTTAAGAAAAATATTCTCTCCCGTGGTCACAGTCTGGATCTCATGGTCCAGAGACAAGCCCTCAGTTGCGGGCAGTCTGCCCTGCTCCATCGCCAGACAAAGCTCCATCAAGTAGGGATACAGATAGACGGTGACCTGGACTTTTCTGCTCTGCTCAAGGAATTCGTGTAAATATGCCAGGCTTTTTTCTTTGTTCCCTTTCAGATAATTCGCATAGGCCAAGCTTATCTTGCCAGTGATCCATACCCAGTCGTTATGAACTTGCTGAGCTTCATGCGCGGAAATTTCGATAAAATCAATGGCCTCGTCTATTCTTCCGATATCGAGGAGCACATTCCCGATATTGCCTGCAGTGTATGCGGATAAATAGAGATTGCCCTTTTGGAGACATTGGGTGCGAATTGCATCCAGCATCCCCAATCCTTGGGTGATCTGACCTATCTGAGCATAGCAGTAGCCAACGGTAATGACCGCGAGCAACGGGAACCCACCCGCAGGATATTTTTCGATATCCGGCACAGATTTCTCGTACGTCTGCACCGCCTCTTTGAATCTGCCTTGCCAAAACAAGAAAAAAGTACTGAACGTGGTTGCAGCGCGCAGGATTTTCGGGTCATTGAGCTCTTTCGCGATGGCCCAGCCTTCTTCGAAGTGTTTCAACGCATAAGAATACTGGGATTTCAGCCATTCATTCTTGGCAAGATGCATATTCAGAATAGATTGAAATCCCTGGAGATTCCATTTTTGAGCCCTGATCAGGGCAGCCCGCAAGAGGGCGAGAACCTTTTCCGTCTCATGCCTGCCAGTGGATATTTTTGAATACTTTACGGCGGTGGCTGCGAACAAGTGATCGGCTTCCTGACCAGTTTGATGCGACAAATCGTCCAGCACCTTTCGATAGCATTGCAAGGCCTCCTCAGTTCTGAACGCGGCGAGATGACGATCCCCTGCAGCGCTCAAATACCTGCAACGACTGGTATCATTTGTGATGTGGAGAAGATGATGCGCCAACAACTTCGCTTTCGAATCATCGTCCGGAAGCTCTCTCATCAGTATATCCGCGATCTTACCATGCAACTGCGTCTCTTCATCCCCAGCAAGGGAGCGCCTCCATTTCTGCCGCTTCTTGGCGTCCTGAAATGCATAGCAACCTGGCTTCCTCTGAACCAGCCATGAATCCGCGACTCCCTGTTCGAGCTGAGCCAAAATCGCGGAGGGTTTCTTTCCAATCATGAGCTCAGTGAGCCAGTCTATGGAAACTTCTCCCTCGAAGAGGGAACAGAGTATCAAAACGCGTTGGTAATCGTCTGTGGCATGGTATAACGATGTCGTGTGCACGCCGGTATCCCCTTGGGCTTCGAGGGTATCGTTTACAGCGTCTTCTGTCAAGGCCTGATGCACAACATTTGGATTCTGAGACGCCGAATGTTGCGCATAGCTAAGACAAACGGCCACAGTTCGCCATGTAGTTAGGCCCCCTCAATGACGCTCTCTATGCTTTTGATCATCAAAATGGCGTCGAGGCATTGTCTGACACCCCTATAGCGCTGGATAGAGTAAATCCACTTCGGGGATGACATTATATAGGGCTCATTGCCTTCTTGGGGGCTTTTTCTTCCGCTCAGCCGCCTCTTGTTCGTGTAAAGGCATCATTCTTGCATCCACGTACATTGCTACGCATCGGTCAAAACTCTCAACAAAGATGCGAGGCCGTTCTCGCTCAGGTGAACCATCACAAGACAAAGAAAGGTAAGTACATGGCTTCTAAGCAGTATGACGTCATAATCATTGGATCTGGCATCGGAGGCGTGGGGGCTGCCGCTCTGCTGGCCAAAAAATTTGGCAAGAGCGTAATCGTCTTGGAAAAGGCCCCTCACATCGGGGGCAGGGTCGCGTCCTACACCGGCAAAGGCGACAAGGTCACCATCGACGGGTTGGAGCTGGACGCAAAAGGTTTTAGGAAATCCCTTGCTGATTCAAGGTGTTGGGTCTCGTACTGTGAACCCGACCTCAATACCATGTTTGAGAAAGGTCTGCTTGACGGGTACACCTTTGAAAATGGAGGCCACGGCCTGTTCTGGGGGAATAAATCCCGCTGTCGATTGCTGTTGGATTACCTGGAATGCCCGGTGGATATGCCAGTGAACAAGGGCTTGGGCTTTGTGGACTGCCGCACCAACAAGATATATCAAGTGCCCCCTCGTTCGCCTTATCCGTGGCAGAGCGAAGAAGGGTATAAGGCGACGATTGCTGCATTGCGACAAATGGGCGGCCTTACTTTGGAAGAGTGCGCGGCCGCAATGGAAATGGACGTGCAGACGTGGCTCGAAGAGAGAGGGCTGACCCAGAATGAAGAGGCGTACGACTACATCAAGGTAGTGATGGCATGTCAAAATGCGATGGCGGAGCCTCGAATGGCGCCTGCCGGCGACTTTCTCGGTTATATGGCGATGGCTCGCAGCATTGGCATGAATCTTCACACAGGATCAGTTGCGACGGTTGCCGAGCCTGGATGCATGGCCATACCACTTGCGATGGAGAAACAGCTTGTGGCCGCCGGAGGTCAAATTCTGAGGAGTACGCCGGTGGAAGAGGTGGTCGTGGAAGACGGCAAAGTGAGGGGCGTCATCATCCGCACATCAGAGGGATCATACCAAATATTGGAAGCGGATACCGTCATCTGCAACATCCCACCGAAGCACATTTTTGGAGTGCTGCACCCGAGGCATTTTCCCCAGGAGTGGGTTGATCTCATTCAAACGAAATTTTGGTCGCCAGGTCTCCTGTCCGCCCTCATCGGTTTGAAACACAATGTGTGGGAAGAGTTCGGGGTAGATGAGAGAAGCTTTATCTGGATGCCCGGCATCATCAAACACGAGGGTTACATCGGCGCGGTGGATATGGTGATGTGGAACATGGCCGCATGCGCGAAAAGGGCTCCTGAGGGCAAACGCGACTTCATTTTTTCTACCGCTCTCACCGACAAGGAGATGAGAAATCCTCAGAAGGTCATGAGAGTGATCAATTACTGTATGGATTGGTTCAAGCGGACGTTCAAAGGGTGGAAGGATAATGTCGAGTTCGTGCTGTGGACGCCATCCGACGAGGCCTATGGCAATTGGCGGCCAGTAGGCGAAAAGCGGCCGGCGATCAAAAGTCCCTACATAGAGGGGCTCTATTTCGTAGGCGATCAATATGGCGAGCGCATGTGGGGCGGCGGCGTGGATGGAGCCTCTTTGTGCGCCCTGATGTGTGTGGACACCATCATGGGAACGAATCTCGAGGAAGAGGTCTTGCCGTTTTACCATCGGGGTATTCCGGCTGCGAAAAAGAACTGGTAGTTCACGGACACTGCGCACGCATATACAGACATAACGGCGCTTCGCGTCTTTTTTGACGCGAAGCGTTACAGCCGCACACGTTGTCATGTGGTGAAAAGAATGGGTGCATCGGTCGGCCGAAAGAGGCCAAATATAAGGAGATAAGGCATGGGATTATTAACTGCTGAGGAATACAAGGAAAAACTTAATGATGGAAGGGTCGTGTACTACAAGGGAGAGCGTGTGGAGAACGTTGCAACCGACCCAAACTTGAAGGCTTGCGTCAATACTATGGCGGTCGATTACGAAATGGCTCATGATCCTAAATACCGAGACTTGGCGCTCGTAAAAGACCCTGAGCTCGGCGACTTGGTGAGCCGTTATTACTACAAGCCCCAGACGGCAGAGGACTTGCTCAAGGCCCACGAGTTGATCGTGACATCAACTGCTATTTCGGACGGTTACATACCGCTGGCCCACGATATCGGAGCAGACGCCCTGAATGCCATAAGCATTACGGCTCACATGATGGGCAACCAAGATTATATTGATCGAATCGAAGCCTTTCGCCGGTACCTGAAAAAGGAAGATGTAGCCTGTTGCGCTGCGGTAACGTGTGTAAAAGGCGATCGAATGCTGCGGCCTTCGGATCCGGGGCAGTCCCACCCTGATTATTACTTGCGGGTCGTAGAGAAAAACTCCAAAGGCATCGTGGTTCGAGGCGCAAAAGTCCATATCACTGGCGCGGCGTATTGCCATGAAATTATCGCCATTCCGTGCCGTCAAATGACGGAGGGAGACTCAGACTATGCGGTGGCTTTCGCCACGCCGCCGAACACCAAAGGTATAACCCAGGTATGCAGGCCCTTTAGAGCTTCTCTGAGTCCTTTGGAATTTCCCAACGATCGACCTATGAGGATGCATACCGATTCCTTAATTATTTTCGATGACGTGTTTATTCCATGGGAAAGGGTATTTCTATGCGGTGAATGGAAGTTTGCGGCTACCATGGTCTATAATTTCGCGTTGCTACACAGAAGAACCGGGTGCGCGTATCGCGTACCAATGTCTGAACATCTCCTTGGTATAGCTGCGGCCATTGCCGAGTACAACGGTATATCTAAAGCGCCTCACGTCCGAGAGAAGATAACCGACCTGGTCATTTATCTCGAAACGCTTAAATCGCTTTCGAAAGCCGCGTGTCTGGACTACGTGACGCACGGCGACATGGCGGTGCCCAATCCTGTTACCACAAATATCGCCAAGTATCATTTCGCGCATAACTATCATGACGTCGTCAAGGTTATTCAAGACCTCGCCGGCGGATTGCTCGTGACAGCCCCCACGTACAAAGATTTCCAGCGACCAGAACTCCACGATTTTATCGACAAATATCTCGGTGCGAAAAAGGGAGTCAGCACGGAAAATAGATTGAGGATGTTTGACCTGATTCGACGGCTGACAAGCGCCGATCTTGAAACGATATGTCTTCATGGAGAGGGTTCACCCATGGCGGAACGCATGACCATCTTCATGGAAGCCCAAAAGGTGATCTCCCAATGCAAATCGCTCGTCGAAGACATGGCTGGGATCAAGAATTAGGACGCAAGCTTTTGTCCTAGGAATACTTGGAGGACACAAATGGACTGTTCGTTTTTATCCATGGCCGGAAAGGTAGCTCTGATCACCGGCGCGAGTAGGGGCATAGGAAAAGCGGTTGCGTTGCGATTCGCTGATGCCGGGGCCGATGTCGCCATCTCGAGTCGAAAGCAAGCCGACCTTGACAAAGTGGCTGAAGAGATTCGGGGTCTGGGAGTAAAATGTCTCGCGGTCGCCGCTCATGCTCGTTATACGCAGGACCTGAAAAACCTCGTAGAGCAAGTCATGAAGGAATTTGGAAGAGTCGACATCCTGGTAAACAACGCCGCGACCAATCCGGCCATGGGGCCGCTCATCGACACAGAGGAAAAGATTTACGATCACATCATCGAGACGAACCTAAAAGGCTATTTCATCTTGAGCCAGCTTGTGGGACGCATCATGCGAGATCAGAAGCAGGGTGTGATTATAAATGTTTCTTCAGCCGGCGGCGTAAGCCCTGCCGAAGGCCTAGGTCCTTATTGCATCAGCAAAGCAGGCATAAACATGTTGACCAAAGCCATGGCGCTGGAAATGGGGCCTTACAACGTGAGGGTAAACGCCATTGCCCCTCGTATTGTAAAGACAGACTTCAGCAAGGCGTTGTGGACAAATGAGAAGCTCATGGAGCAGGAATTCAAATTTACTCCTCTCAAGTGCGTGGCGACGCCCGAGGAAATAGCACAAACAGCTCTTTACCTCGCTTCAAGCGCAGCCAACTACATGACGGGGCATATCGTTGTCGTCAATGGAGGCGCTTTCTTCTAGAAGAGGCTGTACAGTTGTAGCGCAGGGTTTTCGGACTGACCCGAAACCTGTGTCCTTCTTGGGACTATGGAGATGCTCAAGGTAACCAACTTAGAAACCGTGTATAGCGACATTATTCAGGCGCTGCGGGGCATTTCCTTCGAAGTCCCCCAAGGGAGCATCGTAACGCTGCTGGGCGCAAATGGCGCAGGGAAGACGACGACTATCAACACAATTTCCGGGTTTCGAGAGAGTTTGGACCTCAAGGTCGAAGACGGCGCAATAGAATTTGAGGGTCGGATCATCAACAACGAAAAACCTCATGGCGTGGTAGCAAGAGGCATTGTCCAGGTTCCCGAGGGCAGGAAAATCTTCGCGGAACTCACCGTTGATGAAAATCTCCTTGTGGGCTCGTACCGGACAAAGGATCGCAGCACATACAGCAAAATGCGAGACATGGTCTACGACTACTTCCCCGCTTTGGCCTCTCGCCGCCATAATCAGGCCGGCTACCTAAGCGGCGGCGAGCAGCAAATGCTGGCCATTGGGAGGGCGCTTTTGGCAGCCCCCCGCCTCATGATGCTGGATGAGCCGTCACTCGGGTTGGGGCCCATCGTGGTAAGGGAGATTTTCGACATTATTCAAAAAATAAACGCAGATCAAGGCGTTTCTATCCTTCTTGTGGAGCAAAATGCCGCGATAGCCCTATCTATAGCCACTTACGGATATATTCTGGAAAATGGTCGCATCGTGATGGAAGGCCCAAGCGAAAAACTCAAGGCGGATAGAGATATCAGAGAGTTCTACTTAGGGCTTACGGATATTGGAAAAAAGAAGAGCTTTCGCGACGTTAAACACTACAAACGCAGGAAAAGATGGCTGTCCTAAATGACACCCCAGCATATCACCTGGAAGTGGACCACCTTACCATGGGATTTGGAGGAGTAGTTGCGCTGCAGGACGTGTCGCTGAAAGTCCGCCAGGGAGAAATATATTCGATCATTGGACCAAATGGCGCAGGCAAAACGACTCTCTTCAATTGCATCAGTGGGATCTACAGACCGCAAGCCGGAAGCATCCGGTTTCGAGGTAGAGAGCTGGTTGGCGTCAAACCTCACAAGATTTCCCAATCAGGGTTAGCAAGGGCTTTTCAAAACATTGCTCTTTTTCAGGGTATGACTGTGCTGGAAAATCTAATGGCGGCGAGAGGACACCTTCAGAGATACGGCTTGCTGTTGGCCGCTGTGTTTCTCGGACGATGCAAGAATGAAGAGGCGCGCAGCAGGGACAGAGTTGAGGATATTATAGAACTTCTCGATCTCCAGCGCGTTCGAAACATGCCGGTGGGAGCGCTCCCTTATGGTCTGCAGAAAAGAGTCGAGCTCGGTCGTGCGCTCGCCATGGATCCAGAAATCATCCTCGTGGATGAGCCTGTGAGCGGCATGAATCTCGAAGAACGGGAGGATATGGCCCGTTATCTCTTGGATATACATGAGTCGATGCATCTCACCGTGATGATCATCGAGCACGATATGGGGCTGGTCATGGACCTCTCAGATACCGTGACCGTCTTGAACTTCGGCATCAAGATTGCTGAAGGCAAACCTGAGGACATATACGCAAATCCCGAAGTCATCACTGCATATCTGGGACAAGCCTAAAGCCGCTTTCCAGCTATGCCCTGGGTCGTTTCTCATGACGTTTAACGACGCGAAAAGCACTAATACCACATTGCCAAGACTCCTCTTGCACAATGCGCAATTATACAGAGATCGAGTTGCGATGAGGACGAAGCACAAAGGGATATGGCGGGAAATCTCCTGGCAGGCTTATGCGGATCGCGTCGCCCAGTTCTGCTGCGGTCTCATGGATCTAGGCATGAAGAAAGGCGACCACGCATCAATACTCGGGGAGAACTGCCCGGAGTGGGTATTTTCAGACCTGGCCATCCAAAGCCTGGGTGGAATATCCGTTGGCGTGTATCCCACCAATTCCGTCGAGCAAGTCCGCTATATACTTGATCATTCCAGATCAAAAGTGGTTGTGGTCAAAGATCAGGAGCAGGCAGACAAAGTTCTCGCGGCCAAATCGGAACTTCCTGAGCTTCAGGCGATTGTGGTCATCGATATGAAGGGTCTGACTCATTATGAAGATCCTCTTCTTATTTCGTACAGGGAAGTGGAAAAAAAGGGCGCTGATGTATTGGCCCAAAACCCGGATACCTTTGCCGAGATCGCTCATGCCACCCAGCCCGATGATGTCGCTTTTATCGTGTACACCTCCGGCACCACAGGACCTCCTAAAGGCGCCATGATTTCTCACCGAAATATCATCCATCAGGTCGTTACGACGCTTCAGCCGGTGCTGCATTTTACAGAACGAGATTCGCTGCTTTCATATTTGCCTTTATGCCACATTTTCGAGAGAAATCTCTCCATGGCCATGCCCCTCGTGTTCGGCTACGTCGTGAATTTCGCAGAATCCATAGATACGGTGCAGGAAAATATCCGTGAGATTTCACCTACTTTTTTTGCCGCGGTGCCGCGTATTCTCGAAAAACTCCACTCTTCTGTGCAGATTAAACTTCAAAATAGCACTCCTCTCAAAAGATTAGGGTTTCGTTTTGGAGAATGGGTGGGAAGGAAAACTGTTCCGTACAAGATGAAGAGGATTCCTCTGCCTCTTCCCCTGCGTCCCCTCTACGGGCTTGCCTACGTGGTTAGCTTCAGACCGGTGAGGGAAAAACTGGGGCTCTTGAGGTGCCGGTGCATCATGAGCGGCGGAGCGCCCATTGCGCCTGAGGTTTTGGCCTTTTTTCGGCATCTGGGAATCACCACCATTGAAATGTACGGACTCACGGAGACAAGCGGCGGATGCACAGGACCTTTGGGCGAAATCAAACACGGATCCGTCGGACAACCTTCGTCCGGTCTTGAATTCAAACTCGCCGAGGACGGGGAAATCCTTTTCAAAGGGGACTCTGTTTTTTCAGGATATTACCGTGACGATACCGCGACGGCGGAGATTCTTCGTGATGGATGGCTGCATACCGGCGATGTCGGAAAACTCGACGAAGACGGGCATCTCTACATTGTGGACCGCAAAAAGGACATCATCATTACGTCTGGTGGCAAGAATATCTCTCCATCAGAAATAGAAAACAAACTCAAGTGCAGCCCGTACATCAAGGAAGCGATCATAGTCGGCGACGGGAGGAAATTCGTTACTTCTCTGATCCAGATTGATTACGACAACGTGGGAAACTGGGCTCAAAACAACAAGGTCGCTTTCACGACCTACAAGAGTCTGGCCACAAATCCCATTATCTACCGCCTGATCGAGGATGAGATCCGAGCAGTCAATGACGGCTTGGCCCAGGTGGAGAAAATAAAGAAATTCAAGATATTGGAAAAAGAGCTGGATCAGGATGATGAGGAGCTGACCGCCACGCAGAAGGTAAAAAGGAAAGTTATTTCAAAGCGATTCCAAAAGGAAATAGAGGAAATGTATCACTCTGCTTGATTGAAACGAATTTGTCAACGGGATCTTCACATGAAGCTGCTTGAAATATTGATAAACGGACTTTCCATGGGCGCCATTTATGCGCTTTTAGCAGTGGGTTTTGTCATCGTGTTCAAGTCCACAGGTATCTTGAATTTCGCTCAGGGTGAACTGGCCATGATAGGCGCATTCTTGTGTTTCAGCTTTGTTATGATCTTTGGCGCGCCATACCTGGCGGGTTTTGTATTGTCTTTGTTGTTGGGGGCGCTGCTAGGAGCTCTCATTGAGGTAGTCTTTTTTACCAGAATGGTGGGTAAACCGCTTTTTGCGTCAATCATGGTGACCGTGGGCTTAGCCGGCGTGATTTCCAGTATAGCGGGCTTTATCTGGGGCCACGACGTGTATTCAATATCATCGCCCTTCACCAACAAGCATCTTGCTATAGCCGGGTTCGCCATATCCTATGGTGCTGTTTATACGATCCTTACGTCGATTGTTCTGCTCGTCATATTGCTCCTGTTCTTCAACCGCTCACTTCACGGAGTGGCCATGAAGGCGGCTGCCGAAGACCCGGACACCGCCGGCCTGATGGGAATCAACGTGAACAAAACTCACATGATAGCCTGGGCCATGGGCTCAACGGTAGCCGCGGTCGCGGGAATATTTCTTGCCGAGCAGAGCTTTGTGCGGATCTCCATGAGCCATTATGGGATTCAAGCCATGGCTGCGGCCATTCTCGGCGGCATGGACAGCGTCAAAGGAGCAATAATAGGCGGGGCCATCCTTGGCCTTGCTGAAGGACTCGCAGCGAACTATTTGAGCGGCCTCGAATTTCAAGGATTTCATGTTGGCGACGTAAAAGAAGTGGCCGCATTTGCAATGATGATCATCATCTTGATGATAAGACCTAGGGGAATCTTCGGAAAAGAAAAAGTCGAAAGAGTGTGACAACACGGCATGAGTCCCAAGTTATATACCAATTATTCTGACGAACTAGCGTTACTGCCGAATCTCTGGGTCAAGTTTTGGCTGGGCGTGTTAGCGGCGCTCTTATTATGTTGTCCGTACGTGCTCTCACAATATCAATTAAGTATCGTCAATGAAATAGCTATCGCGGTGATCGGCGCAGTCGGGCTGAACCTGCTTATCGGATTCACCGGCCAAATTTCTCTTGGACATGCGGCGTTTCTTGCCATTGGCGCGTATTCATCTGCGTTGCTTACCGGACACTTCCAGTTGCCATTTGCTCTGTCTCTGCCTCTCTCAGGCATCATTGCCGCCATTCTCGGCATGATTGTGGGCATCCCTGCGCTTCGATTGAAAGGGTTATATCTGGCGCTGGGGACCTTGGCGTTCGGTTTTATTGTTGAATACGTCTTATTCCATTGGGATGTCACCAAAGGCGACCTCGGTATGTCAGTGCAGCGCATCCAATTTGCACACTATACCGTGAAGACCGAAGCTCAGTATTTCTACGTCTTGACCCCATTGAGCGCCTTATGCGTGCTATGTGCAAAAAATATTGTTCGAAGCAAAATAGGCCGCAGTTTCAAGGCGATCCGGGACCGTGATATCGCCGCGGAGGCAATGGGCATTCCCTTGGCGAAGTATAAGATCATGGCCTTTGGGTTGAGCTCCTTTTATGCAGGGTTGGCCGGCTCCCTATTTGCGCATTACCAGCGATGGATTGTCCCCGGCAGCTTTGACATCTCCGTATCCATAGCATTCATCGCCATGATCGTCCTGGGAGGCATGGGCACAATCCTTGGGTCTGTCTTGGGAGCGATTTTCATTACGGGAATTCCCCATGTCATCGTGTATGTAACCGACTCCTTGAAGGATACGTATCCATCTTTGACGGGTTTGATTGTTGATTTCAAGCTGGGAATTTTTAGCTTGATCGTTGTCTTGGCGCTGCTATTCGAGCCTTACGGGCTTGTGGGAATATACAAGAGGGTGAAGACGTATTGGATCACATGGCCATTCAGGTACTAGTCTCTAGAGTATAAGGACGAACCCCTGAAGAGTCCACAGCACCACCGAACCTTGCCATTTAGGAGTAAGGCTTACCGAGAGTAAAACTCGTCAAAAAGGAGGAGACACATGAAGCGATGGATCATTTACGTGTGTATTGCCATGGTAGCAGCTCTTGTAGGGCCAGGAGTGTCTTTGGCCAAGGATGTGCGAGGCGTCACTGACAATGAAATAAAGATTGCCTGCCTCGTCGATTTCACAGGTCCTGGAAAGTACGCAGGTCCTCCTATCTCTGATGCCTTCAAGGATTATTGCGCCTGGGTGAACGACACAGGGGGCATTCATGGGCGCAAACTCAACCTTATTATTGAAGATAATGGTATTCTGCCCAACACCACCTTGAATGCGGCAAAAAAAGTCATCTTGAAGGACGGCGTTTTTACGATCGCTTTTAATCTTGGTACGGCAGGTTCCAGTGCTATTCTTCCCTTGTGCGAAGAAAACCAAGTTGTGTTGATGCCGCACGGCGCGAATAAAGTGTTTTATGA
Source organism: uncultured Syntrophaceae bacterium (assembly GCA_964427855.1). Lineage (GTDB taxonomy): Bacteria > Desulfobacterota > Desulfomonilia > Desulfomonilales > Desulfomonilaceae > JAUPKT01. The sequence continues at coordinate 13,273 of CAYRVH010000045.1, read as the reverse complement.
CCCAGGCAACAAATGGGTTTTTGTTCCTCACACCGTGCAGTACAGCATGGCTTGCCGAGCCGTGGAGTATGTTCTGGAAAAGAACCCGAAAGCTCGGATAGGGATGATTTATCAAGATGACGGCTTCGGCAAAGAAGGTCTCGATGGCGCGAAAGCAGCCGCAAAATTCATGAACAGTGAGATTGTTAAAGAAGCGCCTTACAAAACAGGCACGGTGGACTTCTCTCCCCACATGAGCGCGATGAAGGAAGCTGGCGTCGATTACATCATCCTCTGGACATACCTCCCTCAATCTGCGGCAGTCATTAAAGAAAAAGTTAAAATGGGATGGGACGTGAAGCTGATTTCCAACAACACCACGGGCGTTCCTCAGCTTTTCGACCTCGTTGGGGACAATGCGGAAGGATACCTCCTTGTCACCCCGTATGTGCCAGTCACTACGGATGTTCCCGGCACTAAGCTTGCCAAGGAAATAAACAAGAAATATGGGAATTTTGAAAAAGCGCTCGGAAATCCAAAATATCAAGACTACTTGTATCTTGCCGCATGGGGATACATTGCCGCGACGGTCGAGGGTCTCCGCAAAGCCGGACGAGATTTGACGCCGGAGTCATTTGTCAAGGGGCTGGAAAGCATCGACAACTTTGACATGGGAGGCATGTGCCCAAATATCACCTTCGGGCCCAAACGTCATGTGAGTAGTTTCTCCAGCCTGATTCTTGCAGCCGATGCCAAGGGCAAGAAGTTTGTTGTTGTTGACCCCATAAAAGAGCCGAAGACCCCACAGCAATAAGCAATAGGAGCAGTATAGACTCTCGAGGCCGTGGACGCCGCCGATGGTCTGGCTCTAAAACAGGCGGAGCATGAACAGTATACGCACCACATTTACGGAGATGATCGGCGTCCGTTATCCGATCATCGGGGCCCCCATGTTCCTCATTTCTTACGAGGAACTCGTGGTGGCCGTGTCCGAAGCCGGCGGTTTGGGGAGTTTCCCGCTGCCCAACTTCCGGTCTGTGGATGATCTGGCCAAGTCCCTGAAATCAATACGACAGCAGACCAAGCATCCTATAGGGGTGAACATCCATCTTTCCGGCAAGTTTGCTTGGCGCGAGCAACTCAAGCTCTGCCTCGACGCTGGCGTCATGTTCTTTCTCACTTCTTTAGGGGACCCCCGTTTGATATTGGATGATGTTCACCAGAATGGCGGCAAAGTGTTCGCCGACGTCATCTCCCTTGAACAAGGAATAAAGGCTCAGGATAGAGGCGTCGATGGGGTCGTGGCTGTGGCGTCAGACGCCGGTGGGCACGCAGGTACGACCCCAACAATCGTTCTCGTACCGTATTTGAAATCGCATCTCGAAATACCTATTGTTGCGGCCGGCGGCGTCAGCACAGGAGCACAGATGGCGGCGGCTATGGCCCTTGGGGCTTGCGCTGTCGTCGTAGGGACGCGTCTCATCGCCACGAACGAGTCCCGCGCATTGCCCGCATATAAAGCAGCGGTGGTATCAGCCGGACCTGATGATATCGTTTGCACAGACAAAATTACGGGAAATCGGGCAAACTGGTTGGCAAAAAGTATCGAAGACTTCGAAAAACGCCCGGAAATCGGTTCCAAAAAATGGCTAGAGCTGTGGAGCGCGGGGAAAAGTGTGGCTCAGGCTGACTCTATTTGTCCCGCCGCCTCTATCATTGAGGCCATGATTCGGGAATACCAGGAGGTATGCGCATCGTTGTCCCAAACCCTTCGATGAGGCAACGCTCTGATTTCATATACCTAATGTGATGCAGATATTGGTCGCGTAAGCGAGGAGGACTACATGGATTTTTCGTTCACCGAGGAGCAAATGATGCTCCGAGATACGGTTCGCAGATTTGTAGAAAAAGAGATCACCAGTGAGGTAGCTCGGGAGATCGATGAAAACGATCGTTTTCCACACGAATTGCTGCAAAAGCTCTGCGATCTTGGCTTCATGGGGATCAACGTCCCTGAGGAATACGGCGGCCAAGGCGGGAATGTGATCGATGAGATGATTTTTTTTGAAGAGATTGCCAAAAGGTTGCCTGTGTTAGCTTGGGCAGCGGGAAACATTATCCTTTATGGAAATTCGATCATCAAGACGAACGGTAATGAAGAGCAAAAAAGGGAATATTTGCCGAAGCTCGTCAATGGCGAACTGAAGTTTGCCTTTGCCCTTACTGAGCCGAATGCGGGATCAGACGCCTCCAACATACGGACTCGGGCGGTATTCAAGGACGGGTACTGGGTTATCAATGGCAGCAAGATGTTCATCACAGGCGCCGGAGTGAGCGACATCATCGTCACTAATACGCGTACGGCTGAATCTCGAACCAAAGGCATCACTGCTTTTTTGGTGGACAGCAAATCTCAAGGGTATTCCGCCAAACCGATCAAAAATCTCGGTCACAAAGGATCGAACACGTGTGAAGTTTATTATGACGACGTGAAAGTCTTGCCAAAAGATATTCTCGGGGGCGAGGAATGTTTGAACCAAGGCTGGTACCAGATGATGAGGCTGCTGAACTCAGAACGTCTGGTGCTCTCAGCATGCGCCCTTGGCATCGGCCAAGCAGCCTTTGAGTATGCCCTTGCGTACGCCAAGCAGCGGGAGCAGTTTGGTCAACCCATAGGCAAATTTCAGGTCATTCAGCATCGGCTTGTAGAAATGGCCACTGAATTGGAAGCCGCGAGACGCCTGGCATATTACGCAGCATGGAGAGAGACTCAGCACATGGAATGCGTAAAAGAAACATCCATGGCCAAATACTTTTGCGCTGAGACCGCGAAGAAGATTTGCCTCTACGGAGTTCAAATACTCGGCGGCTATGGGTACACGATGGAATACGATGCCCAGCGTTTTCTACGCGATGTACTCATCCTATCAATTGGGGGCGGCACCACAGAAATCCAGAAGAACATTATCGGCAAGCAGCTAGGGTTATAACTCGCCAGCCGGTACTGCTGGGCGAAAAGATTCACTCGTGCGGAGAAGAGAATGAGCAACTTAAGAGGCAAATTTGCCATCGTCGGAACCGGCGAGGTTCCTACCGGGAGGTTTCCAGAAAAATCTGCCATATACCACGCAATAGAATCTGCCAGAACAGCTATTGCGGATGCAGGCATAAAAAAGGAAGACATTGACTTCGTGATGCCTACTGCAGCCCTTTACAGTCCGCAGTTCAATACGGAGTTGGTCACCTGTCGGATCATCGAAGAGCTTGGATTAAAAAACGCGCGCACCAATTGCCAAATATTTGCAGGCGGCTCAAGCGGGAGCTGTTTTTTGAAATTGGGCGGCAGTCTCATAGTTGCCGGCGTGGCACGCTGCGTCCTTTGTGTCCACGCGGATCGATTGGGCACTGGAGTGACGGCTCAAGGGGGCATAGACCTATTTTCAACGGCTGGGATTTCACTGGAATGGGAGGTCCCTTTTGGCCAGCATTATTCCTCCATTGCGGCCCTTGCGACGACCCGATACCAGCATGAAACAGGCTGCACGGACGAAGAACTCGCCGCAGTATGCCTTTCTAATAGGAAATGGGCTGCACTCAACCCCAACGCACGTTTCAGGACACCCCTAACGATAGAGGAGGTTCTCTCCTCAAAAATGCTATCAACTCCTCTCCGGGCCAAAGAGTCAAATATGCTTTTTGACGGCGGCTCGGCCCTTATCCTCACCTCGGCCGATCGTGCAAAAGATGTGTGCGAAAAACCGGTATATTTCCTTGGCGAGGGTTCCAGAGTGACCCATTTCGTCTTCTCTCAGGAGCCGGACATCACCCGATACGGATGGCGAGAAGCCGCTGAGGATGCGTTCAGAGAGGCAGACCTGACGCCGCAAGATATAGACGTCGCTGAAATATACGATTCGTATCCAATTTATCAGATCATTGGCTTTGAAGAGGTGGGTTTTTGCGAGCGTGGGGAAGCTGGGGCGATGCATCTGCGCGGCGATACCTGGCCAGGGGGCAAAATCCCGACCACTACGAACGGAGGCATGCTCTCTCAGGGCCATACAGGCGCGGGCGGCGGCGTCGCGCTTCTTGTCGAAGCAGCACGGCAACTGATGGGAAAAGCCGGTGATCGACAGGTACCTGGGGCGCGATTTGCTTTGGAAACCGGTACGGGCGGCACGTACATGGATGCACATGTCTCAATACTAGGCGTCGAAATCCCTTAATGGAGGCTTACTTATGGAAAACCCTCACAAACCTATACCAGTCGTTAACGAATGGGCTCGTCCCTTTTGGGAGGGGACCCGTCAACATAAGCTGTTGATACAAAGATGCAGAGAGTGTGGGGCATACATTTTCTATCCCCGCAAGTACTGTCCCGAGTGTTTTTCCGAAAATATTGAATGGGTGGAAAGTTCAGGTCGTGGTCACGTGTATTCATTTACCATTGTCCAGAATAATCCGCCGTCAGCGTTTCTACAGGACGTGCCGTACGTTGTTGCGATCGTCAAACTGGAAGAGGGCGTGCAGATGCTCTCAAACATCGTGGACTGGCAATCGACGACTCTGAGGTGCGAGATGCCGGTAGTCGTCACTTTTGAAAAACTCACCGAAGAATTTACGTTGCCGAAATTTAGGCCCGTCTGAGGGCAAACTTCCCAAGAAAAACGTAAAGGAACACTCTGCACATGACGATAGAACACAGCAAATATGGAGATGACTTCCAGGTCGGTGATGTATACACCACGGCCTGCATTACGGTCACTGAAACGCATGTTGTCAACTGGGCAGGACTCACCATGGATTATTATCCGCTGCACGTTGACAAAGAATATGCGGCCCGGACCGAATTCGGAGAAAGGCTGGTGCACGGTCCCCTTGTATTCGCTTTGGCGGTGGGGTTAGTCAGCAGCGCCGGTTTTGCTGGTGATGCCGCAGTAGCTTGGCTGGGGGCAAACAACATGAAGATGTTGGCGCCGGTAAAGATCGGGGACACAATTACCGTGGTTGTCGAGGTTATTGACAAGAAGCCCACCAGTAAACCCCAAAAAGGCATCCAAGTGTGGCGCTATACGGTAAAAAATCAGCGCCAAGAATCTGTCATGGTGTTTGATTACACGATGATGTTTCACATGCGGCCATAACGATGATGAGACCGTAATAGATGAAATAATGTTTTACAGGGAATGAGAAGTGCCATGAAAAAACCCGATGATGTGTACATTATTGGTTCATTCAGTACCCGTTTCAAGCGTTGGCCTGAGAAAACACTGAGTGATCTCACTCGTGACGCTTATGCCGGCGTCTTGCATGATGCGGGGATGGAAAACGGACGGGACATTCAATTCGTGTGGTTTTCTAACTGTGCTATGGGCGTCCTCTGGGGTCAGGACCTCATCAGGGGCCATGTGTGCTTGGATCCCATTATTGAGGATGGTCTCTTGCCTGAACGAACCCCCATCATCAATGTCGAGGGAGCATGCGCCAGCGCCTCCATGGCATTTCACGGAGCATGGAAAGACATACTCAGCGGCCAATGCGACGTGTCGCTCGCTGTTGGAGCGGACAAGTTCTACCACGAGGATATGGCTTTGGTTATTTCGGCCTACGAACACGGCATAGATCGCAAGAATAAAGAACGCCTTGTAAGGGAATATCAGGAGGTTGCGAAGGAATGCGGCCGCGACTTTGTCCTTGGAACAGGACATACGATATTCATGGACACCTACGCGATGCAGGCGTGCTGGCATATGTGGAAGTGGGGAACGACCCAAGAACAAATCGCCATAGCTGCATCCAAGAATCATTACCATGGTTCCCTGAATCCCTTGGCGCAATATCAATTTGAAGTACCAGTCGAGAAGGTCCTTTCTGATTACATGGTGAGCTACCCATTGACCAGGTCCATGTGCGCTCCCATAGGGGATGGCGCGGCGGCTGCAATCCTATGTTCGGCTGAATACTACAAGGATTTGCCTCCGGAAACGAAGCGGCGGGCCGTCAAGATTGCATCGAATGTATTGGTTTCTGGAAAGCACCGGAAGATTTCAGAGCCGAGCTTGAGTAAAACGGCTGCGGACAGGGCATACCGAATGGCGGAAATCACCCCCGCGCAGATCGACGTAGCCGAGGTCCATGATGCTACCTCGTTTTGCGAGATCTATCAGGCTGAGATGCTTGGCTTTTGCCCTGTGGGGCATGGAGGCAAATTCATAGAATCAGGGGCCACGCGACTCGGCGGTCCTCTGCCAATTAATACCTCGGGAGGGTTAGTGTCTAAAGGCCACCCCGTAGGAGCTACAGGGTTGTCCATGATCAACGAGATCGTGACACAATTGCGGGGCGAGGCTGACAAGAGGCAAGTGGAGGGCGCGAAGGTCGGCCTCATCGAGAACGGCGGGGGAGTCGTTTCCACGGAAGAATTTGCCTGCAGCGTGACGATTCTCCAAACCATCTGACGGACTCGAGACATTGAATCCATAGAAAGGGGTATGTCGATGATACGTCTGACTATCGGAGATCTTTATGATCGATGCGTACAATTTTATGGAGACAGAACAGCCATCATTGCGGCTGACCAAACATACACCTACAACGACATGGGCCGGAATGCGACTCGCATCGTTGCAGTCCTTCAAAAACTAGGACTGCAAAAGGGCGATACCGTAGCGTTCCTTATGGCAAATTGTCCCGAATACATCTTTTGCGAATACGCGCTGGCAAAGGCAGGATGCATCAGAGTCCCCCTTGCGGTCTTGCTCAGCTCTCAGGATCACATCTACATGATGAACCAGGCGGAATGTGCGGCGCTGATTTACCACGAGCGCATGACTTCCCGAGTTCTAGAGATGACGCCGCACCTTAATTTTGTGAAGTATTTCATCTGCATCGGGGGGGATCCCCAGTCAGTTCCCAAAGGTCATTTCCATCTCCAGACCTTGATGCAAGAGTGCACGCAGCAGGCTGAAAGCCGGGCGATCGACCCCGAAGATCTCGTCGGCATCTATTACACCGGCGGCACTACCGGAAAGCCGAAAGGGGTCATGTTGTCTCATCGCGCGTGGGTGTACACAGTGTTGATAGAGATGTTGGAGTTCGGTTTCGGATGGGAAGAAACGTTTGCGTATGTGACGCCTCTTACCCATGCCGGCGGATGCCTGATGCTGCCGGTGCTCTTAAGAAAAGGAAAATGCGTCATTCTTGATCATTTCGATCCAAAATTGCTCCTGGAAACCATCGAACGGCAAAAAGTTACCGCGACGTTCCTCGTTCCCACAATGATTTATATTCTTCTCGACTATCCAGACCTCAAAAAATACGATGTGAGCAGTCTGCGAAACATCATCTATGGGGCCTCTGCAATAGCGCCAGAGCGACTCAAACAAGCTGTGACCACCTTCGGACCTATCATGACGCAGCTCTTCGGACAAACCGAAGCCCCCATGTGCATCAGCGCCCTGTCTCGAGAAGAACACGTGGTTTCTGACCCTGACAGAGAAAGACAAATATTCAGCTCCGCGGGACGACCTACGTTCCATGCCGACGTGCGCATAGTCGATGAACAAGGCAACCCCGTACCTGCCGGGCAGTCCGGAGAAGTGATAGTCCGGTGCGCAAACATGATGCACGGCTATTTCAAAAATCCGCAGGCGACTGCCGAAACAATTGTTGACGGTTGGCTTCACACCGGAGACATCGCCAAACAGGACGAGGAGGGATTCCTCTATAAAGAAAAACGAAAAAAGGACATGATTATCAGCGGCGGCTTTAACATCTTCCCCAGGGAGATCGAGGATGTGCTGTTCGAGCACCCCGCAGTCAAGGGAGCTGCGGTTGTTGGGGTCCCCCATGAGAAATGGGGAGAAGAGGTCAAGGCTGTCGTGGTTCTTCACGACGGCATGACCGCCACTGAAGAGGAACTCATCAAATTCGTCAAAGAACGAAAAGGCAGCCTTCTAGCCCCTAAAACCGTCGAATTCTGGGATGCAATCCCGCTCACCAATTTGGGCAAATTGGACAAGAAGGCTATTAGGGCAAAGTATTGGACGGGGCGTGAACGGATGGTGTCCTGAGTGATATCTTTTGCGAGCTGAGCAGAAATGACCCCAGAGATGTGGGTCCTGTTGAGAAACCTACTTGATAAGCGGTTTTTGATGCGTGCCTTTCGCGGGAGAGTCGGGCAGCGAGACAAGATGAGCGCTATTTACGTCCACGAGATCGCAAAAGAAATTCGATCCATCGGCGCACGATATGAGTTTGACACAGAGGTCCTGCTCGAGTGGCGCGGACGGCGCCTGCTCTACGCCGTGGGCAACGCAGTGGTGGACGCCTCCTGCTGCGGCTTTTGGGGATGTCGATATTGTGTGGTCGCGGGGTACGTGGTGCGGTATCAGTTCGACGTCGATGAACACGGGAACCCAGTGTCCGAAGTGATCCCTGTGGCCGATCCCTCTATGAAGCAGGAGATCACAGACGCGCTGAAAGAAAAGGAAAAAGCAAGCCAGGTAATTTTCCTATGAGTCTTTAAGACAACTGTAGGGAGAGGTTTTAATGATGAGCGTTCAGCGTATCGGGGCCGGGGTGTTATCTGGACGTAGAGAAATAAGGAGAGCTCAATGACAAACAAAAGCACTTACTACGTGGATGAGTCAAAACCGTGGTTGCAGCCCGAGGCTGGCTGGCCCCCCGAAGTCCCAAAGAATTATGATTTTCCGCAGATAACCCTTTATCAAATGCTTGTAGAAGCGGTGAACCAGTATGGGCAGCAAAATGCGATCTGGTTCCTCAATTCTTTTATGACCTACCGAGAACTCCTGGATCACGTTGATCGTTTTGCCGTCGGTTTGCATAAGATGGGACTCAAAAAAGGCGACGTATTGGCAATCGCGTTGCCAAGCTGTTTTCAGTACGTCATCGCCTATTACGCCTGCGCCAAACTCGGTGTCATTGTAACCGGAGTGAATCCCACGTACAAACCTGGCGAAGTATTGCATGAACTGAAGTTGACCAAGCCCAAAACGGTCGTCATACTCGACGCCCTTTACGATATGTTGATCGCCCCAGTTGCCCATGAATACCGCATCGACACATTCATTACTACCAACATTGCCGATCTATTGAAAATGTCATCAATAAAGAAATGGCTTGGAAAAAAGCTAAAAAAGATCCCAACCGGCCAAACACCGCCACACTCCATCAGGTTTCTCGACCTTCTAAAAAATCCTCACATTGACATTAGACACGATGTGAAGTCAACAGACACGGCAACGTATATCATGACCGGGGTACCACCGGTGTGCCGAAGGCAGCGGTGTTGTCTCATTTCAATTGCGTGTCGAATGCCATTCAAGTCAGTCTGTGGGTCTGGATGAAGGAGCCGGGGGCATTCATGATCGGGATACTGCCTTTGTTTCATTCCTTCGGCATGACCGCGGTCATGAACACGGTGATACGCAGTGGCATGTGCATGATGCTATTCCCGCGACCGCCTGAAACAGAGGAATTACTCAAGGCTATCACTGAATTTGCCCCGGACCACCAAACATATTATCCGGGCGCAGAAGTGCTCTTTCAACGGCTGGCTGATTTTCCCCATATCTCAAAGTATCCCGTGGCGCGAAAACTGCGCGGGTGTATTTCCGGGGCAGGCCCCCTTCATAGAAACGTCAAAGAGCGTTTTGAAAAAGCCACAGGCGCAATGCTTGTGGAAGGTTATGGCCTATCTGAGGCTTCTCCGGTGGTTTCGGGCGGCGCCCTAGGAGCGATTCAAACCACAGGCACCATAGGATTGCCGCTGCCAGGGATTGAATGGAAAATCATGGACATGGAGACCGGTGATCGAGAGCTCCCCGTGGGGGAGAGTGGAGAACTCGTGGTGACGGGTCCCACCGTAATGCAGGGGTACCTGGACAACCCATCCGAGACAGCCGCTGCGGTGAGGACAATAGACGGCAAACGATGGCTCTATACCGGCGATATTGGATGCATGGACGAACACGGCAGAGTGGTCCTCAATGACAGGAAGAAGCAACTCATCAAGGTCAAAGGGAATTCCGTGTTTCCCACAGAGATAGAGCAACTAATGGGAATGCACGAATGCGTCCATGAAGTCGCGGTAGCAGGACTGCCGGACCTGGAGACAGGCGAGGCCATAAAGGCCTGGGTCGTCCTCACAGAAAAATACAAGGGAAGAATGACAGAAAACGACTTGATCGAATGGTGTCGCGCCAACATGGCTCGATACAAAGTACCCAAGTACATAGAGTTCATAGAAGAAATTCCCAAGACCCTTGTGGGCAAGGTCATGCGAAGAGAGCTGAAAGAAAACGATCCCATCTACAAGGCCTATGTACACAAGCAGGCCACACAGAGCCAGTAACTAATTAATTTTTTGGAGGTATCATGCCCGGCATAACGTCGTATGGAGTTTATTTCCCCTATTACCGCCTCAAGCGAGCGGACATTGGCGCTTTCTGGGACAGTTATCAGCTGCCTGGGGAGAAGGCAGTGGCCAATTTCGACGAAGATACGTTAACCATGGCAGTGGAAGCCAGTCGAGAGTGTCTAAAGAAAGAGAACGTCAAGGACGTCGCCGGGCTGTTTCTCGCGTCAACTACGCTGCCGTATGGAGAGAAGCAAAATGCAGCACTAGCGGCTGCAGTCCTCGATTTTTCCGGTAATACAATGACGCTTGACGTAGGCGGCACACTGCGATCGGGCGCAAATGCAGTGAGTTTGGCGGTGAATTTTGTCAAGGTCCATTCTGCAAGCAAGGTATTGGTATGTGCGTCGGACATGCGACTGGGCATGCCAAACGGTTCTCGGGAACTCGAGTTCGGCGACGGGGCAGCGGCAGTGTTGATCGGTGAGGGCGATGTTCTCGTCAGTATAGACGCCTCTTACTCTATGTACAATGAATTGTACGACGTATATAGACCCTCAAACGAGAGGTTTGTAAGGTCCTGGGAAGATAGATTCGTGAGAGAGGTCGGTTACACCAGAGTCGTCCCCATGGCAGTAAAGGCTGCATTGGCGTCGTTTGGCCTCAAGTCCACTGACTTTGCCAAGGCTGTGTTTTCTGCACCTAATCCCACCTATCTCGCCACTGCGGCAAAGCTGGCGGGATTCGATCCCAAATCTCAATGTTCTGATGGGATATGGGGCTCCGTGGGCAATCTCGGTTCAGCCCATTCTTTGGCTTTGTTGGCTGCAACCTTAGATCAAAGCAGCCCAGGCGACCGTCTTTTATGGGTAACCTATGGAGACGGCTGCGATGTCATGGCGCTCACCGTGCGCGAGGCAATAGAAGATTATAAACAAAAACAGGCTGTAATCAGGATGATGAATTCAAAAGGTTACACGACCTATCAAAGATATCTCCGTTGGCGAGAACTCGTCCATCCCGAGCCACCCATGAGACCGAAGACGGAACCAGCGTCTGCTGCTGCCTTGCACCGAGATCGCTTGTCTGGCTTGGCTCTGTACGGTTCGAAGTGCAAAAGATGCGGAACCGTACAGTATCCCATCCAGAGGATATGCATGGAATGCCGCGCAAAAGACGAGTATGATCTGTATCCATTCGCGGACAAGCAAGGCAAAATCACCACTTTTTCGCATGACAACCTCGCCGTTTCGCTCGATCCTCCGACGACGCTCGTTGCCGTAGATTTTGAGGGCGGTGGGAGGATGATGTTGGACCTCACTGATAGAGATCCCTCAGCGGTTTCTATACACATGCCAGTGGAAATGACTTTTCGAAAGTTTCGCTGCACGGAGGGGGTTCAAGTTTATTGGTGGAAGTCGCGGCCGTTACGGTAACGCGCCAAAACCTTGGTCGCTAAAGAACATTATCGGAGGTCAACCAACGCAATGGAAACGATAAAAGACAAAGTGGCAATAGTTGGGATGGGCTGCACCAAATTCGGTGAGAATTGGGACAAGAGCTTTGATGATCTCGTCATCGAGGCCGTTTATGAAGCATACGAGGATGCCGGCATCGATCCCATAGACATTCAGGCTGTGTGGATGGGGTCTTACTGGTCGAACATCCCTGCGCCTAGTCAACCGCTGGCCACCACCCTGAAACTTGATTACAAGCCGGTGACGCGTCTTGAAAACATGTGCGCCACCGCATCCGACGCATTCCGGAATGCTGCCTACGCAGTGGCCTCCGGCGCCTACGACATCGTGTTGGCCGTCGGTGCAGAAAAACTAAAGGATTCCGGGTACAGCGGACTGCCCACAGACGATATCGCCATGGGTTTGGTCTCTACTGCACCAAACACCTTCCGAAGCCGCAATTTTACCGCCCCCGGTCACTTCGCCATGATGGCCACAAGCTATTTCAATAAGTACGGCTTGACGCCCGAAGAAGGCAGAACAATGCTGGCAAAAATCATGGTCAAAAATCATCACAACGGCACAATGTCTCCAAAGGCCCACTTTCGGAGAGAAATCACGGTGGAACATGTCCTCAAAGCGCCTATCATTGCATGGCCCTTGGGACTATTCGATTGCTGCGGCGTCAGCGACGGGGCAGCTGCGGCAATACTCGTTCGCAAAGACCTTGCAAAAAGCTTCCGGCAAGACCCGGTATTCGTCAAGGCTGTCCAGATTGCCGTTGGTCCTTCGGAGGGGTATATGAACCCGAAACACGACTGGACATCCGTAAAAGAGACATTTCGAGCTGCCCAGGGCGCGTATGAACAAGCGGGCATCAAGAACCCTCGATCTGAAATCAGCATGGCAGAGGTGCACGATTGCTTCTCTATCACCGAGGCGATCATCTACGAAGATCTCCAGTTCTCTCAAAGGGGTAAATGCCGCGAAGACATCGAAGCCGGAACTTTTGAATTGACCGGGGAGGTGCCAGTCAATATGGACGGCGGGTTGAAATGTTTTGGTCATCCCATCGGAGCAACCGGCTTGAGGATGATCTATGAACTCTATAAACAGATCCAAGGCAAGGCGGGGCCTCGTCAAGTAAAAAACCCTGGTCTCGGCCTCGCCCACAATCTTGGGGGTACGCCAGGCGGGGCAACGATATCGGTATGCATCGTAGGGCCGTAGTTTTTCCGTGCTCTGACAAGCGAGAATAAACGCCCCGCCATAAACGGAAGGGGAGTCTCACAACCTTGAGAGCCGTGCGCCTGGTATTGCCGATCTGGGGTCACGTCATGAACTGCGTGAGGATTTTGTAAACCCTCTGCGGCAGGCAGGAGCCCCAAAGCCCTATCATTTTGAATCTTACATTCCGCACGATTTCATGTAGGTGATTGAGGATTTTTCTGAAGAG
>CAYRVH010000044.1:0-27204 GCA_964427855.1 uncultured Syntrophaceae bacterium | reverse complement strand
CGTGGCAGCCGGTTCCGTATAGCTCATCCACCACGATAAAGTACTCTCCCTCCTTGATGGATAGCATAGATCGCACCCACGTAAAGGATTCTGCACGACCGTCCCACGGCCCGGGATAAATTCCCGAGGCAATATGGACGTCCTCGCCGCAAAGCGAAAAAGTGTTTCGGCGTCCGCTTCGCGTACGTTCCCTGAAATGCTGCAGGTCGGGCCTCGGCTCAAAGCCGTCTATGAGAATGGTATTGTGGGCCTTTGCTGAACGGTAATAGTCGGTCGATTCGCCAGGGGCGTACGAAGTGATTCCGGGATCGACTAGCCAAATTCGGCCTCGTGCGTGCAGTTCGAGGGACAGGACGTCTCGATGAAGGTGAGACGCGCCGGCTGGCCCTGCGCGAAACAATAGATAGGTGGGGTGTTGACGATTTGGGAGTCGCATGATTGTGACGCCGCCGTCTTGGAACGTGCGGCAGCATATCGCCTGAGGAGCTGCCTCGCAATGCTCCGCGATCCCTCGTTGATTGCCTTTGCCAAGGATGTGCGCGGCATACTTCATCAACGCGCAATAGTTGCCTTGGTAGCCGCCAGAGTCGTTCAAAGCAGGCCATGTATAATCAGGTCTCATGAGCCAAGCCAGGTAATCCAATCCTTTTTCAAGTACGTCGAAGATGCTGCTGGGCAGAGCCCTCTCATAAAAGCGAGCCGCATGAACCAAGTCCAACAAGACGCCGATGCAAATGCCGTGGTACAGAGGCGAGAGTTCGAAATGAACCCCATCGGGGTAAAACTGTCTTTCCAACTCAACGCATATCCTTTCCAGTCCAGTGGAAAACCATTGTTCAGCTTCCTTGAACTCTGGGAGACAAAGACCGAGGAGGGCCAACGCCCCTGATTCCACGATGAGCCAATTGTTGTGAGGTCCTTTGTAATGCATGAGACTCTGGGCTGATTCCCAGAGCACGGCCAACATGGCTATCCTCGTGTCAACCTGAAGACCGGGACTCAGCCACACAGTTCCCGCAACCCATAACCACTCACGGATGCGCCATGCAACGGACAGCGTTTCCCAGGAGGGACCGGCGCCCCCGTTCGCATCCACAGGTACGGGAAATTGGGCGATCCAGGAACCAATCACTACATCGATCCATTGGGCTGCTTCGTTCGATCCGGTCTGGGCGACGTGTCGCACAAGCGTCCTTAAAAAATGGCAGCGATGCAGAAAATGATCCCATTCCAGCTCAGGCGCGGGCTTAGCACCCCAAAAAAAGGGAAGGCTGAGACTCTGCCCCATAATGCGTCCTGCAAGGATCTCTTGTGCGCTCTCCATTGGATAAGAATGCGGGGGTGGAACGAGCAAACCGAGACTTCGGGCGTGAAATGGGCCAATTGAATGGGGCGCACAAAGACTTTGCACGCGTTCCTCAGCGGCTGCGTATCGTGTGAGCCCCTGATACGTTAATCGGGGGCCGACACAGATGCGTCTTGATTCGGCAAAGAAACCTTTGAGATGAACACACGACGCCGTTCCGTCTGATTTCCCCCACTCGAGGGCGATATGCACTTGTATTTCACGAATATCAGACCAATCGGTTTTGAGACCATAAGTCCCAAAGCACTCACGATGAAATTTAATTTCACGTTGAGAGCCTGGTTCCACAATTTCTCGGTCGCCAGTCGTAGAAAAATCGTTCATGACTGGTCGGAAGGTTCTTGAGCCATGAATAAGTCTTAGCCCCACACGAATGGGACGACGGCCTTCGTTGTGAACAAGCAGAGCAAGGGTGTTGAATGGAGTAAGGTCTTGAGTGACAGGCGTCATACAGGCGCGCGTCTTTTCAATCAATTCTAACCGAATGCTGCTCTGCGCGTCCCTCCTGCTCCCATCCGGGAGTTGCATCTTCCCTACCACAGCAACCCGCTGTATGACCTCATCGCGCTTGAAAAAAGCATCAGGCAGCGAGGGATCTCTCATGGACGTTGCCTTTCAGCGAGGTGGGCGAATACACGCTCCACGAGTCTCGTGGGTTCCGATTCCTCGATAAGGAGCGCCTCTGGCGGCGAGCCATATTCCAAGAGCAACCTCGGCAGCTCATCCGCTACGCCGCCGCTGTCCAAGAGAATGCCGATAACTTCATGGGCCCCCAGCTCATCCAGGGCAATAGTGAACTCATTCAAAGTCCCCATGCCTCCTCCCACAAAGATACAGGCGTCAGCGCTGCGGACAAGGATTACGTTTCTTCCTTTACGCCCCATTCCCGTGAAAATCAGCACACTGCTGTCAGTCGGATAGCCGAATTCGGAGATGTGGTCGTCCAGATTGGCTGCTGGTGAAATGCCTATGGTCAAGCCGTCGCTCGAGCGCGCTCCGATTGTCGCATCCCGAGGCAGACCAGGACACGCACCTGTCAGCACGACGCCGCCCAACCGCGCCACAGCTGCGCCCACAGCATATGCTTTGTCATGTTGATCTGCGCTTAGCAAGCCCGATGCCGACCCAAGCACAGCAATCTTACGCTTCACTGCTCGTCCTTTCCTCCTTGAAATGCATTCTCCCGCGTTGACCGAGGCAAAACCGCTCGTGGTCGCCTGTCCATGACATTATACAACGAGGTCCATACAGGGTGCGTCTGTTTTTCCATGAAGTGAGGGCAAGTGCGCGTCTTCCCTCGTGGTTATCCACCGATGACGTCGCGCGCGCAATCTTGACAGTGAGAATCGCACGAGATACGTTTGCAAGGTCAAAACCGTTTTTTCAGAATGGATCCTCATGAAACAGTGTACCGCCCTCGTGTTGGCCGCCGGTAAAGGGACGAGAATGAAGTCCCGCAAATGCAAGGTCATCCATCCTGTAGCCGGCCGTCCGATGATACATTATGTAATGGAATCGCTCGTACGTGCGGGCATTCGCGACATCTGCGTCGTTGTGGGACATGAAGGCGATTCAGTGCGCAACTGTGTTGCTTCTTTTTCAGCGACGTTCGTTGAGCAGGACCCGCAGTTAGGCACGGGACACGCCGTCGCAACCGCCAGATCAGTACTCGAAGGTCGCAGCGACAGCATTCTCATACTGTGCGGCGATGTGCCGTTAATCCGACCTCAGACTATCAAGGCGCTCCTGCAATTTCACCTCGAAAAAGAGAGCCAGCTCACTGTAGTGACAAGTATCCTCGAGGATCCTTCGGGCTATGGACGCATTATCAGGGAGCAGTCAGGGACGAAGATCACAAAGATCGTCGAAGAGAGAGACGCATCACTTGAAGAAAAAAAGGTCAAGGAAATCAACACGGGCATGTATGTGGTGTCTGGGCCTGTCTTGTACCCATTGATCGACGCGGTGCGGCCGGACAATGCCCAAGGCGAATACTATCTCACTGACATTGTCGAGGAAGCAGTGAAGCGAAAGATCGCGGTGTGGCCCTACGTGTTGGAAAACTCTGAAGAGGCTGTGGGCGTTAATCGCAGATCGGATCTTGCCAGAGTCTCTCAAATTGTCTGGGAAGAGGTACGCAAACGATTGATGGACGGTGGTGTGACGCTCCTGGCCCCTGACGCCACCTATATAGACCCGATGGTCACGGTGGGATCGGATACAGTGATTCACCCTCATACCTTTATAAGCGGCGCGACTGTGATTGGGAGCGACTGCATCATCGAATCGGGCGTGTACATCATGGATTCCATAATAGGCGACGGCGTCAGCATCCTTCAAGGATCGAGGTTGAACAAGGTCGTGGTACGAGACTACGCCTCCATTGGGCCGATGGCCCATTTAAGGCCTGACTCTGATATAGGCAGGAATGCAAGAATAGGAAACTTTGTCGAAGTGAAAAAGAGTCTAATCGGCGAGGGGACCAAGGCGTCTCATCTCACATATTTGGGAGACAGTACGATTGGCAGGGGAGTCAACATAGGATGTGGGACGATTACGTGCAACTACGACGGCAAGAACAAGCATCAAACAATCATAGGTGACGGATGTTTTGTTGGATCTGACGTCCAGTTTGTAGCCCCGGTCGAGATAGGTGAGGGGAGCCTCATAGGGGCAGGCAGCACCATTACCAAGGACGTACCCCCTCGATCGCTCGCAGTCTCTCGCAGCCGACAAAAAGTGTATCCCTTGAGAGAAGAGAAATCGTCTGGTTCAGGTGATGAGGATCGGCAATCTTGAAGTAGAGGGGAACGTATTTCTAGCCCCCATGGCGGGGATTACGGATAATCCTTTCAGGAAGACGGTCGAGCGTTTTGGTGTATCCGCGCTTTGGACGGAAATGATGAGTTCTTATGCCGTCGTGGCAGCATTCGACAAACTGCCGGATGCAGACTTTATGGAACACGCAGTCCCGATTTTTTGTCAGATAAGCGGAAACGATCCAACAGTAATGGCGCACGCTGCCGTAATCCTTCAGGAAAAGGGAGCCATAGCCATTGACATCAACATGGGATGTCCTGCGCGGCGGATTGTCCAGAAGGGCGCCGGCGCGGCGCTTATGCAAAATGCACCTCTGGCCAGGCGAATCCTTTCCGCCGTCAGAAAGGTAACGACCGTCCCTTTGACAGTGAAAATCAGGTCAGGCTGGGATGAAAAAAACCAAAATGCCTCTCAGTTTGCCAAAATGCTTGAACTTGAGGGAGCAGATGCTATAATCGTCCACTCACGAGTTCGGTCAAACCGACATTCCGGTCCTGCGTCTTTGTCTGTCATACGACGCGTGAAGGAATCGGTTGAGATCCCTGTCATCGGCAACGGGGGTGTGGTGGACATTGCAACGGCCAGAACCATGCAGGGAGAAACAGGGTGCGACGGGATAATGATCGGGAGAGGGGCTCTAGGTCGGCCGTGGTTTCCACGACAGGTCATGAAGATCCTGGCTCCATCGACCTCTGAAAAAAGGCCTCCGACAACTATCCTACAGGTGATACACATGCACTATTCCTTCGCATATCCTCGATGGGGCACAGAGAAAACGGTGCGGCGAATGAGAAAACACCTGGGCTGGTATTCTCGTGGATTGTCCCATGGCGCTGCGTTTCGGGAGCAGGTATTTCGCGAAAAAGACCCCGCAAGGATAAGCAAACTGGTCGAAACCTTTTTCGGGGAGGCGTTTGTGGAGCAATGAAAGAGAAAGAGAATCGTACTTGCCCAGAGTATTTGGCGTCAAGCGCTTCCTTAGATCACGTCATGGAAGGCATATGTGAGGGGAGCATTGGAAGCTCCTTAGATCGCCTCGTGGAATACCTGCTCGACAACGGCGTAGAAAACATCCATCCACTCATCATGGGCGAAGTAGAGAGGCATCTGATCATTAAAGCGCTGGAAAGAAGTCGAGGAAACAAACTTCGGGCTGCGGAAAGACTCGGCATCAGCCGGAACACCTTCCACAGAAAAGTGCAAAAGATTCAGCAATCTTTGGGGACGGAACAGGAAGAACTGAAGGCATAGTGGCGAAGAATCCATGACGAGAAGCGCTTTCTATCAGTAAATGATCAGGAAAGACCGTCGAACCGCCATGCGATGGCTCTTGTGACACACTCACTTTCCGGCGCATTTCTCCTGTTCAACATAATTCTTGACACCTCTTTGTAAAGAAATATAATCAAAAAGGATCTCAATACATCAATAGGGAGACCCAAATGGATTCCGACAAGCTTGCTCTTCTTGAAGAGAAGATCATGCACCTCATAGAACAGAACGAGCAATCCAGGAGAGAACAAGAGCGTTTTGGTCGAGAAAAGAGACAAAAGGATTGGAGAACTCGATAGGACTGTCAAGAAGCTGCAAAAAGACCACAAGGCTGCAAAAGGAAAGTTGGATAGGATTATAGAGAAATTGGAGGCCTTCACCTGACCACACGTACTCTGATTCCACCGGAGCAATCGAACACGCCTGGCAATAACAGTGAAGTGGTGCGTGTACGTTTGTTCGGAAGAGAGTATGGGATAAAAGGACACGGCAACGTCCAATATGTACAAAGATTAGCCGACTACATTAACGAAAAAGCGGAGTCGATAAGAAGAGAAAGCGGGGTGGTATCGACGATGGACCTCGCTATCTTAACGTTGCTCAATATAGCTGACGAGAAATTTCGAGAAGCAGGACTCCTGGAGCGGACTCGGAGTCATAGCGAGAGAGGATCGAAAAGATACTCTTGAGAAGAATCGGCGGAGATATCAAGGCTAGTCCCCTGCGGAGTGCGTGATAGACAGTAATTTTTTGAGCCAACACTCAAAATAAGGGAACCGAAAGCGGTTGTGGTGTGCATGCCCACCAAGAAGTGGGAAGCCTAAAGCAGCAGCAAGGAGCCCACCTGGGAAACCAGGTTCAAAAGATCTGTCCACACGGCTCAACGCGGGGGACCCTTCGAAATCCTGGCCGAACCAAAGACGATACGACAAATGGGATGTGATCTCTACCACGGCAGCTCCCTGTGGATATAGATATATACCAGAGAAATCAGTACCGATTCTTACGTCTTTCACCTTTCACTTTTCGTTTACCATCTGATTTTCTCTTGTCAAAGCATCCCGTGACAATTCTGTAACGGAGGGAATTGTGGAATCTCTTGCCTATTTGATTCCTTCCCTTGTTGGACTGATCCTAGGGATTGCGGCCGGATACGGTGCAGCGCGATTGATTGACCGAAGCCGCCTGCAGTCGGCTCAAACGAAGGCTGCCGAGGTCCTGAAGGAAGCGCAAAAAGAAGCTGACACAATAAAAAAAGAAGCCGTCTTACAGGCTAAGGATAAACTGTTTCAAGCGAAGGCTGAAATAGAAAACGAACTCCGGGAGAGAAGGGCTGAATTTTCTGCTCGAGAGGCCCGTCTCCTCAAGAAAGAAGAGCATCTTGAACGTAAGTCAGGACAAATAGAATTCAAGGAACAGACCCTCGCAAAGCACGAGAAGGAGATCGAAAATACCTATAAGCGGGCCAAAGAAAAGGAGAAAGAGGCTGAAAACCTGCTGCGCAAGCAAACCGAGAAACTGGAACAAATGGCCGGTTTGTCTGCAGCGGAGGCTCGAGACATAATCCTCAAAAAAGTGGAAGACGAAACTCGGATCGAGTGCGCCCGCATTATCCGTCAGATAGAAGAGGAAACCACAGTACAAGCGGACAAAAAAGCGAAAGAGATCGTCGCCACTGCCATTGGGAGATATGCGGCTGACTACGTTGCCGAGAGAACAGTGTCGGTGGTGAACCTCCCAAGCGAAGAAATGAAGGGGAGGATCATCGGGAGAGAAGGTCGAAATATTAGAGCCATTGAAGCTGCAACGGGCGTCGATTTGATTATCGACGACACCCCCGAAGCGGTCATTCTCTCAGGGTACAATCCAATACGGAGAGAAGTGGCGCGTATATCCCTGGAGAGGCTAATCAACGACGGCAGGATTCATCCAGCCCGCATCGAAGAAGTGGTCAAAAAAGTGGCGCGAGAGGTCGAAGAAGCCATCATCGAAGCGGGAGAACAAGCGAGCTTTGACGTCGGCGTCCACGGCATACACCCAGAACTCATTAAACTATTGGGGAAACTCAAATACAGGACGTCCTATGCCCAAAACGTTTACCTTCATTCCATCGAAGTCGCTTTTTTGTGCGGCATCATGGCGGCAGAGCTCGGCTTGAATCAGAAAAAGGCAAAGAGAGCCGGACTGCTCCATGACATTGGGAAGGCAATTGATCACGAGGTCGAAGGGGCGCATGCCACGATTGGAGCGGATATTGCGCGACGGTTCGGAGAGTCCTCGCTCATCGTCAATGCTATAGCAGCTCATCATGGCGACGAGGAACCTACCAGCACCATAGCTGCGCTTGTGCAGGCCGCTGATACCCTTTCAGCAGCGCGCCCAGGCGCCCGAAGAGAGATGTTGGAAAACTACGTGAAAAGACTCGAGGATCTGGAGAGGATCGCGGACTCCTTCAAGGGGGTGAGCAAGTCCTTCGCCATCCAGGCAGGAAGAGAGATCCGTATTATAGTTGAGAATGCCAACATCTCCGATGACGGCCTGACCTTGCTGGCCAAAGATATCAAGAAAAAGATCGAAAAGGAACTCTCCTATCCAGGCCAAATAAAGATCGTGGTGATCAAAGAAAGCAGGGCTGTGGAATATGCGCGATAGTGCGCCCACATCGGATTCCCCGTCGCCGTCAGCTTTGTCGCTCGGACAGATACTTCGGCTCAAGGCGCTCAAGGAGGCTGTGGGAGGCTTCGCCCATGAGATCTCTCAGCCGTTGAACGCCCTCATGATCGCCTCTCAAGTGATCAAGATGGTGGTGGAAAAGAGCGCCCTAAATGAAAGTGAACGGAATTTTATTCTGCAGCGATTAGACATAGTCGCAACTCAGGTGCGAAAGGCCGGAAACATCATTGACGCCATGCGGACCTTCGTCAGAGGCAAGGGACAGACCTCTGAGTGCACGGACATCCGAGATGTAATGGATTTCACGCTGTCTCTCATGGGACAGCAGCTCTCGGCCCGAGGAATTCGCTTTGTCCCCCACATATCCGATTGCCCACTTCTTACCCGGCTGGACCGACAGACCTCGGAGTGCATCACCATTGCAGCGATGGCGTATGCGAGGGATTTGGTGGAAACCCAGATCAAAGAGAGTGATGAAGATGCCTCAGACGACGGGAGAGTTCTTGAAATAGACGCCAGCCTTGTAGACAAGTCTCCTTGCATTCGTCTTCACTGGCCTAAAATACGAGGGGACGCCTTTATACAAAGCTCTGAGGCCGCACTCCACGAAGCCGGCGGCGTGATGACGAGCGCTGGGGGCAAGATCGATACCACTTCATCTCATCTCACTTTGTGGTTCCCCGGCGTTGAATAGCGGCCAACAATCCCCCCAACGCCTCACCACCCCCTTTTTGGCGGACTAATTCGAAGAAAATCGATGATCGCCTGAAAATCCATGACGGTATGGCCGAGCGTTGTTCGCCATGACAGCGGCTGCACATATGTCATCTTGAAGATCCGCAGGCGAAGCGACAATTTTCACTCACAAGATTCACAGACGCTGGTACTTTTCACCCAAAACATTTTTTGGGCCACGCCATAACTCGCGCAGTTTGGCAAGGGTGCGATCTCTCTCTCATTGACACCTCGCCTCATTTTGGTATTATCGCGGCGTGGGGACGAAAGGGGTTTCTGGAAGTTATGTTTCCCGAGGTCTTAGTTGGGTGAACGCGCACACGTTGTCCGAGACGAGAGCGACAGGCTGGCAGGTCGCCATTCGACGAGTATGCTGGTCTGTCGCTCTCTTCATCGCCGCGTTGGGCGCGGGTGGTTGCGCCACCACCGCAAACGTCCTCAAAGAACGCCTTGACTATCGACCAGCTATTGCAAACGCCTTTTCCCATGCCATTGCAATTGCACCTTTTGCAAAAAAAAGCTCATCGCCAAAAAAAGAACAGTTCCCTCCTATTCCAAGGGAAGAGAATACCCCTCGAGTAAGGGCTTTTATCCGAAAATACGCCTATGACCAGAGAGACACCACCAGAGCCTATCTGGCCACCATCGAACCATATTTGCCCATGCTCAAGAAAGAGGCTCGAGACAATGGGCTTCCCGAAGAAATATCCTATTTGGTCATGTTGGAATCGGGCGCAGATCCCGAAGCGCGATCGCCAGCCAATGCGTTGGGAATGTGGCAATTCATGCCAGCCACAGCTAGGAGCTACGGGCTTCGAGTGGACAAATGGGTGGATGAACGGCTTGATCCCCAAAAATCTACCAGGGCTGCAATGCGCTACCTGAAGGACCTTTATGGCGTGTTTGGCTGTTGGCGGCTTGCCATCAGCGCGTATAACTCAGGCGAAAACAAGCTGAACAAGGTGCTGAGACAGGAGGACGCCGAGGAGTATTACGAGATCAGCTCGAGCCCTCGATTAAAACGAGAAACCAAAGAGTTCTTTCCCAAGTTTCTCGCCCTTGCCACCATCGCCAAGAATCCAGCTAAATACGGTTTTCACCCCTTCACAGAATATAAGCCTGAAGGAAAATGGGAGCTGATCTCCATTCGAGGGGCATATACGTTGGAAAATCTTGCCCGTGCGACCAGGGTGCGTCATGAAGAACTTGCGCAGCTCAACCCGGCCTTGATCAGAGGTGTTACACCCGCTGATGGGCCTCCTTATTCCCTCCGCGTGCCTCTCGGCGCACGAACCGTACTTCTGAGCAACTTAGATAAGCTCCCGCAGGAAACGAGCGCAACCCATGTCACTCATGTGGTCACAAGAGGCGAAAATCTTTTCAAGATCCTGAGGAAATATCGAGTAAGTAAAGCGCAACTCGTAAAAGCAAACCCTGATTTGAACCTGAATCGACGACTGCGCCAGGGGATTAAGATCGTCGTGCCCCTCGAGAGGGGCGTAAAGAAAAGCCCTGTGCGGACGAGCAGACTCTCAAGTGCTCTATAATATTATGATTACAGACACTGTACGAAAATGATTCCTCTGGGGAGATATCAATGAGACTTATCGAGATGATTGGTTTCTCGTGATATGGCGCATCTCCTTTTCTTTTCCCGGCAAGAAGACTTTGAAGCAGCTCTCAATGTTCTCTCCACATCGCAACGCTACCTCGAAGTTATTAAAGCACCGAGATTTTGCGCGGGATTGGCGTTGCCAGCTATTCTGCTGTCAGGCCACAAGAATGAGTTGTACGCGGAGCTGAAACGCAAAAAAGTGGCATTTTGCGGACTTGTTCAGCATCTGCATCGCACCAAGAGACAGCTCGATGGCGGTCCACCCAGGTCGATATGGAAGGAAATTCTTGGCGGGCTGACGCTTGAATCTGTGAGGGATAGTGTGTCAGACCCCACGCGTTTGCACATCGAGCTTCAGACGCAACAGAATTTTGGAGCGATCATCCCGCTCATGGCCGCGCTTATTCGTGGGGGAGCTTATAACCCGCAGGAGCCTTCGCTGGCCATCGAGGAAGGCCATCGATTGATCGCCTTCTCCCCGGCTTCAATTGTCATTTCCCGCAGTGACGATGTCTATGACTTTTGGTTTCAGCTTCGTTGTTCCGTCGAATTGATTTGCGAAGCGTTCGAGAAAAATCGCTTCATAGACCCTGTTCAAGAGCCTCGGCAAGGCATAGGAGCCATCGAGATATTTCGGCGATTGCCTGCAACAAATTGTGGCAAATGCGGTTTTGCCACGTGCATGGAATTTGCCGTCGCTCTTTTTACCCAAAAGGCCATACTGGATCTTTGTACGCCGCTTCTTGACCACGATATGCATCCCAGAAGACAGTCCCTCTTGTGGGTGCTCCAGGTGCTGGGACTCCACCGCGTCTAATTCATTGCGGCGCTCGTACGTGACATGCGACCCAATGCTCAGCCCGCAGCCGAACTAGAGGGGGATCTTCCAACGCGCAGCGCGATATTCGGATGGGACAGCGTGGATGGAAGCGACATCCAGCAGGCGGAGATACTGGGCTTGGGACATCTCCTTCCAAGATGATCCGATGCTTAGTCGCTGATGGATCGGGCACTGGCACGGCGCTCAGCAGCGCCTCGGTGTAAGGATGTGAAGGACTGCTGTAAATATCTTCGTTGACGCCGAGTTCACAGACCTTTCCCAAATACATCACGGCAACCCTATCTGCAATGTGTTCCACCACGGACAAGTCGTGGGAGATGAAGAGGTATGTAAGGTTATACTTCGTCTGTAGATCCTCGAGGAGGTTGAGCACCTGAGAACGAATGGATACGTCAAGGGCGGAGACTGGCTCATCGGCCACTATGAGTCTCGGATTCAGGGCGAGTGCCCGCGCAATCCCTATTCTTTGGCGCTGCCCCCCCGAAAATTCATGAGGGTAACGATCTTCATATTCCGGCCTCAGCCCCACTTCATCCATCAACTGCTTCACCCTTTCGATCCTTTCTGGCCTTGCGCCCACTCTATGAATGACGAGGGGCTCCATGATTATGCTTCGGACAGTGTGACGTGGATTGAGGGCAGAATAGGGGTCCTGAAAGATCATCTGCATTTTGCGCCTGACCTTCCTCATCTCCCCAGATCCTAAACGGCTGAGATCCTGACCTTCAAGGAGAACGCGACCAGCAGATGGCTGGTCTAGTCCAACCACTATTTTGCCCAAGGTCGTCTTGCCGCATCCTGATTCCCCGACAAGGCCTAGAGTCTCTCCCCTACGTATGTCGAGAGTCACGGCATCCAATGCGTGGACATAAACCTTCCTTTGAGAAAAAACAGAGCGCTGTATAGGGAACAGCTTGGAAACACGCTCCAAGCGCACAAGCGCCCTGGAATCGGACTCAGACGGCGCTGCAGCCGGAGGCATGTGAGGCGAATCAGATGCGAGGTTCATGACTTCCACACTATGGCTGCTCTTTCATTTCCTCGAACTTGTCCCTAATATACAGTTTGCGAGTCAAAGTCAAACAGAGGTGCAATCTGAGATTCGTTTACACCATCCTTGGCCTGGCGCCGGCGATAGCATGGCTCCTATACTTTTCCCTTAAGAAACAGAGAACTGTCCATTCGTGGGGGCTGATGGCCCGAGTTTTCCTATGGGGATGTGCTTCCAGCCTTCCTGCGCTGGTAATCGAGGTGTACACAGGGGCCCAACTCCATCACGAAGAGCTGTTGCGGTCTGCCATGGCGAGCTTTTTTATCATTGCGCCTACCGAAGAATTCTTTAAACTCCTTGCAGTGTGGGTAGGTGTATACAGACGCTCGGATTTTCAAGCGCCCCTCGATGGCATCATTTATGCCACAACCGCGGCGCTTGCCTTCGCGTCGGTAGAAAACATCGTGTACATCGCACAAATGGGCCCTGCAATTTTGTTTTCCCGAACCGTGTATGCTACTCCCGCTCACGTCATGTTTGCATCCATGTGGGGCGCCTCCATGGGACAGGCGCGGTTCAGGCGCGACCATGAACTCTTCATCGTTGGAAAGGGATACCTTATTGCCACAGGCCTTCATGGGCTGTACGATTTTGTGGTAGCCTTGCATCCGAAGATGGCAATGTTTTCTCTGGTTCCCCTTATGCTGTTCATGGGATGGTTGATGAATCGTCGCATCAAAGATTTCTCCCAAAACTTTCCTTTCGTGGAACTAGGGCCAGGGGCCGCGATTATCTGCCCTCATTGCGGGGTGTACACATTGGAGTTCGAGGAAAGATGTAGCAGGTGCGGTAAGACATTGCCTCCTCTTGCGTTTGATACTCCTCGCTTTTGCGGCCGGTGTCGAACAGTCTTGCAGCCCTGCGCCGCTCTGTGTCCTCGCTGCGGCAACCTTATTGCCATAAGCTCCACTCATAACTGCGACTCCAAGCCGACGCGAAGCCGTTTTATCTTTTGGAGAAAATAATGGCCTGTTGCCCATGGAATTGCCGTCCAATGCTCGAGATTCCCTGCGACCTGAAGAAAGTGACTGCAAAAAGAATCCCGATGCGCCGAGCCGGCTGGGCGGCAAAGACACCGTGGCCTTTAAGCAAGTGAAAAAGCGTTATAACGGTCTCGACCCGGCTCATAATGGTTCTCAAGAGTTGTCACGAGATTGCTTCGCCTTGCTTTCAATGATGCACAAATGGCTTTCCCGTTATTGCGAGGATTGGAGCAGGCGACAACACCATTTAATTTCTCATCAGGCGGAAGGACATGGTACTGTTAAATTTGCTGGTTCCACAAGAGCTAAAGACGACTGCACAAACGATTTGTGGTTCCACGGAAGACGAAATGAAGGCGACGTAGATGAGCGACTGGTTATGGCTTTCGACCAGCGAGGGGATTTGCCGATACACAAAGCCGGATTATACGGCGGCGCAAATATTCAATACAGATCGCCCCTGATCAGGATCGAAAACAGATGATTCAGATACGCGGACTTACAAAGCAGTACGGCAACATCAAAGCAGTGAAGAACCTTTCGTTGTCAGTCGATCCAGGCACTGTCTTTGGCCTCTTGGGCCCTAATGGCGCAGGCAAAACTACCCTCATAAAGCTCATGACGACCCTGGCAAAGCCGGACAGCGGGGAACTCTTTATCGACGGACGCGACGTCGTCAAAGACCCCCTCGCAGTGAAGAAAATTATGGGCGTGGTTCCCCAAGAAAACAACCTTGAAAGGGAGCTTACCGCCTACGAAAATCTCGTCATATATGCCATGCTTCACAGGGTGTTGAACGACCAGGAAAAAATTGCATCGTGTCTCCGTCTCGTCGGCTTATGGGAACGACGCGACGAACTTGTATCAAAATTTTCCGGCGGGATGCAGAGACGCCTGCTCATTGCCCGTGCGCTGTTGAGCGACCCCAAGATCCTTTTTCTCGACGAGCCCTCCATAGGGCTGGACCCTCAGATAAGGCGGCAGGTGGCAGACATTATTAGACGAATCCGCATTGACGGTCGCACGGTGATCATCACCACGCATTACATAGAAGAAGCGGAGTCGCTGTGCGATCGAGTCGGCATACTCGCCAAGGGCTCTCTCATTGCTCTGGGCGCGCCAGATGATTTGAAGGCTACCATAGGTCAATACGTTGTGGAGAGCGTCAACGATGAAGGAAAACTCGTACAATCAATATGTCAAACCCGAGACGAGGCAAATCGAGCGGCGCGGAACGCTGACTGCCAGGTGGTAATAAGAAAGTCCAACCTCGAAGATGTGTTCATCAAACTCACAGGGGAGCGAATCGAATGATTGCACCCGCGTTTTATCCCATTTTCCTGAGAGAGATGCTGCTGTTCAAAAGGAAGCTCATACGAATCGGGTACCTTTTTTCGGCAATGGTGGCGCCTGTCATTTACCTTATTACCTTCGGTCTAGGCCTCGGAAGAAGCGTTCAGATGAACGACACCGATTACCTCACATATCTTATTCCAGGACTCATTGCGATGAGTTCCATGACCAACTCTTACACCTGGGTGGCGAGCGCCTTAAACCTCAACCGCCTTTATTTCAAGAGCTTTCAGATACTTGTTCAGGCGCCGGTCCCGGCATCTGCAGTGATGGTGGGAGAAGTGCTGGCGGGCATGGTGAAAGGGCTTTTCGCGGCTGGCCTGATTATGATAGTCGGTTATGTCTTAGCGCCTTATTTTTTTCTCACGCCGCTGCTGGGGATCGCCCTTGTGCTGAACTGCGCCCTCTTTGCCTCCCTCGGCGTCGTCACAGGGATGATCACAAAAACGCATGAAGACACGGCCACGTATAACAACTTTTTCATATTGCCAATGGCCTTCTTCAGCGGGACGTTTTTCCCCATTGAAAAAATTCCTGAAATATTGCGCCCCGCGGTCTGGCTCCTCCCCCTCACCCATGCCAATATCGTCATGCGCCGCCATTCCTTTGAATGGGACACAGCCGTATCCCTGGCAGTACTTGTCCTATACGCTATTTTATTTTTCGTGGTAGGTGAGCGACTGATTCGAAACTATAGCGAGTAAATCCAAGATCGTTTGGCGGGATACTTTATCGCACGCTTGGATCGACCTGCATACCAGCATTTATGCAGCAGTTCTTAGGATTGATTAGCAAGAGGACGCTATCCTATTCGCGCTTTGCCTAGAGAACTGATATAACGTGTTCTATAAATCACCCGCTTGGCGGGGCGTTGGGAGAACGGCGAGAAGGCGCAGATCATGACAAACCAAGCGGTGACTCAGTTGAATAGCATTGAGCCCATGTGCGCAGCCATTTTGGATTCCTCATACAACGGCGTTGTCATCATCAATCGGCAGGGTGTGGTGGTCTTTTATAACCAGGCCGCGCTCCGCATGTTGGGATACGAAAACGGGTCGCCCGTGGGAAAACACTTTTCGAAAGTGTTGCCCGAAACATGGCCAGACATGAAGAAAATTCTCGCCACCGGTACCCCTCAAATTGGGAAACGCATCGTGTTCCCCAAAGCGACCATCGTGGCGAACAGAAATCCGATAACCATCGATGGCCAAGTAGTAGGTGTCGTGAGTATTTTCCAGGATATTTCCGAGTACGAACGCATTATCTCTGAGCTTCAGGGGTACCAAGAGCTGCACCGCCAGCTCGAGGCGATATTTGAGTCATCGTACGACGGATTTTATATCACTGACGGGCAGGCCAATACCATTCGCGTCAACTCAGCATACGAGAGAATCACAGGCCTCAAGAGAGAGGACCTTATCGGCCGAAACATGCAAGAACTGGTCGACGAAAAATTCTTCGATCACTCGGTCACCCTTGCGGTGCTCGAAAAGAAACACCAGATAACCCTCATGCAAAAGATCAAGGGCAACAAGCAGGTCATGGTCACCGGGACTCCCGTGTTCGACGAAAAAGGCGATATCGTCCTCGTGGTTACCACGGTGACCGACATAACTCTCCTAAACGAGCTTCGATCCGAACTGGAGCAAAGCAGGCGTCTCAGCTCGCGCTACTATCAGGCCCTTCTGGAACACGAAAAATATGAACACGCCTTGCAAGATATGGTGATCAAGAGCAGCTCCATGATGCAAGTCGTTCAAAAGACGATAAAAGTGGCCTCGGTGGATACCTCCGTGCTCTTGCTCGGCGAATCCGGAGTCGGCAAGAGCATGCTGGCTCGAATCATCCACCTGATGAGTCCACGAAAAGAGGGCCCCTTTGTCAAGATCAATTGTGGAACAATCCCTGAAGCCCTCATGGAGAGCGAACTCTTTGGATACAAGAAAGGAGCGTTCACCGGCGCCGCGCCCGAAGGCAAGGCAGGACTCATTGAAGCCGCTCACACAGGAACAGTTTTTCTGGACGAGATCGGCGACCTCACGCCCGCCATGCAGGTCAAACTCCTTCAGGTCATAGAGGAAAAATCGTTTACCCGCGTCGGAAGTACACAACCCACGTCAGTGGATGTGCGGATCATAGCAGCCACAAATCGGGATTTGAAGAGCTTGGTTCGAGCGGGTAAGTTTCGACAAGACCTTTATTACCGTTTGAACGTCATCCCTATTTTTGTCCCTCCCTTGCGGGAACGTCGAGAAGACATCCCTGCGTTGGCATTGAATATCCTGGAAAAATTTCAAAAAACACACGGTCTCAAAAAGCGGATGGAGCCGGAGGTCATGGATCGTCTGATTCGTTTCGACTATCCAGGCAACGTGAGGGAATTGATCAATCTCATGGAACGGATGGTTATTATGAGCGATGGCGAGGTGATCACCCTCGCAGATCTCCCTGTGGAGTTTCGTGAGAGTGTTGACCTGATGGCGGAGCCTGGGGATTATCGAGGCACCCTGAAGGAGAGGATGGGGCAAGTGGAAGCGCGAATTTTGCGGGGGACGATTCAGCGCTGTTCGAGTTTGGTAGAGGCGTCACGTGTGTTGGGGATACATTACACGACGTTATGGCGCAAGTTAGCGAAGCACGGGATTTCGGTGGACGATGCGATACTGCAATAGCATTGCATGATTGCAGCGGCATGCGCCGCCCCCTTTATGACTAAAAATAACCTCCGCAGTGCTCCACTTAGATAATGGGGATCGCGGAAATGCGATGCCTTCGACGCCCGGCTTCTTTCCCCCGCCTCATTTCCTCAACAAAATCAGCGGCCGCGTCTGCACGCGGCGACGGCACGATTATTGCTCCGCGAATCACTAATCTCATACCGACACCGCAGGTCGCCGCCCCAGGATTGCATACCGCCGTCCGAGGCGGCGCGGCGCCAGTGACGGCGAACTTTGTCCATCCAAGTGAACGTTCTTGAGTGAGGAGGGTGACCATGCGTACGAGGCTTTTTCTGATGCTGGGTTTTCTCGCTGCCTTGATCATGGCAGCAGCGCCGACCTTGGTAATGGCGCAAGAAAAGGTTGTAAAGATTGGCGCGCTCTATCCTATGACAGGGCGGCCAGGGCTTTACGGACTCGACTCCGTTGACGCAGCGGAAATGGCGATTGCGGAGATCAACGCCAAAGGAGGCGTCAAGGGCTACAAACTCGAACTCATCGCACTGGACAGCAAGGCAAAGCCAGACTATGCAGTACGGGTAGCCAAGCGACTAATTGATGAGGACAAGGTGCATTTCCTATTCGGCGTGGTAAGCTCTGCCGTGGGGTTGGCCCTTACAGAGGTATCCAAGCAGAATAAGAAGATCTTTATAGGGACGGACCATGCTTCCACTCAGCTTACCGCAGACAAACTGCAGCCATATTATTTTCGCGTCTCCAATAACACCTTTCAGTCCATGGCGGCCGGCGCCCTATATTTGAAGGAATTGCGGGCGACCAAACCGTGGCAAACCATTGCCTATATCGGGCCAGACTATGCGTACGGCCACGACCAATGGAACGAGCTGTTGTACAACCTCGACCGCTTTGGGGTCACATACAAAGTCGTGGGGGAATACTGGCCTAAATTGTTTGCCCCAGACTATACCCCATTTGTCACGTCGATCATTAAAGACAAGCCGGACATCCTTGTTTCGGGATTGTGGGGAGGTGACACTGTGGCCTTCATCAAGCAGGCGCAGCCATACGGTCTGTTCGACAAGATGATCTATTTTCAGCCGGATGCCGGAGGAAACTATGAAGTCATGAGCGCTATGGGCGCTGAACTGCCGCTGGGGCTCATCATGAGCGCGCGGCACCACAACAACTGGCCCGAAACCCAAGCGAACAAGGAATATGTTCAAAAATTCTATCAGCGCACAGGAAGATATCCGACGTATGCCGCAGAGGGAGCATATGCGGGCATTCTGGCCATTGCAGCCGCTGTGGACAAGGTGGGCAACCCTGATGACGTCGAAGCGCTTCGCAAGGCGCTCGAAGGGATGAAAATAAGTCTGCCCGAGGACCCAGAGGGTTTCACGTCGTACATCGATCCTGAAACGCATCAAATTGTGCAGGTTCAAGCCATAGGCGTGACGGTGCCAGACGACAAATTTCCGCCCGCCAAGAGGATGCTTGGGGACTGGAAAGTGTACAAAGCTGAGGATCTGCTTCCTCCTAAGGGCTTCAAGGAAGCTGATACCCTGAAGAAAAAATAGAGTTTTTTACGTATTCGAAAAGAGGCGTCATCCGGCCCCACGCCTCTTCCCCCTGTCAAGGATATCCAATCCAGCCATGCGGGGAGCCGAAGCCTCTGAGCGGCTGGCTAAGGAATCGGTACATTGAGTCAGAGTATTCAGTAATGGACCCCTCGTTCATCATCGTACAATTCATCAGTGGTCTCACCATGGCAACGTTGCTCTTTCTCGTTGCAAGCGGGTTGACCCTCATATTCGGCGTGGGTAACGTCTTCAATTTCGCTCACGGCTCGTTCTACATGCTGGGGGCTTACTTTGCGTATGAGGCAGTGTCAACGCTTCATACGAATTTTTGGGTTGGGACTCTTGTTGCCGCGGGCGGGGCTGGAATTGCGGGTATTCTGGCGGAATCCCTCTTCCTGAAGCGCATTTATGGCAGATCAGAAGAAGGCGGCTTCCAGTTGCTGCTCACCTATTCCTTTATTCTGGTGATCGATGACATTGTGAAGATCGTGTGGGGCACTGAATACAAATCTGTTCTTCGGCCGGCTGGATTTCATGGTTCGTGGGAGATAGGGGGCTTGACCCTGCCTCTTTACAATGTAGCTATCATAGTTATCGGGCTGTTAGTGGTGGTCATTGCATGGCTTACGTTGTCTCATACGAGGCCAGGCCGCGTTGCCCGCGCCACAGCAATCGATCGAGAAACCATGGCCGCTATGGGGGTCAATGTCCCCCTTACGATGACCTTGGTATTCGGTATAGCCACGGCCTTGGGAGGTTTTGCTGGCGCATTGGCGGCGCCGCTGCGTTCTGTCACCCCAGGGGCCGGCATAGAAGTGATCATCGATTCGCTCATCGTTGTGGTGATTGGCGGCATGGGGAATTTTTGGGGCGCGTGGCTGGGGGCCCTGATACTAGGTGAAGTCATGGCTTTTGCGGTGGCAATCATGCCGGAGTGGGCTTCTGTAGTGAGCTACGTGGTGATGGTGCTGGTGCTGATCTTTAAGCCGGAAGGTCTCTTCTCGCCTCGTCAAGTGAGAACGGTATAGCTCTATGGAATACCAAAAGAGTATCCTTTCTGTAGCTTTTCTTCTCCTCATCGCAATTGGCTTTGCCGTAGTCCCATTGGCGCATACTTCGGGATACCAAATCATGCTTGCGAGCCATGTACTCGTGTGGGGACTTTTTGCCATTTCTTTCAACATGCTTTGGGGAGTGACCGGGATGTTGTCCTTCGGTCAGGCCCTGTATTACGGGCTAGGGGCTTATTCGGTGGGACTATTCGTGAAGCATGTGGGCGCGACATGGTTTGTCCCTGGCATGTTCGTGGGGCTCGTGTTGAGTGTGGTGATATCGCTTCTCATAGGGCTCTTGGTGATCAGAGTAGGCGGAGTCTTTTTTACGGTTCTGACTCTGGCCTTTGGACAACTTGCCTGGCAGATCACGTTTCGATGGTATGATTTTACTGGCGGCGATGACGGCATACAGGGAATCATCGCACCAGGAATCCTTTCGAACCGAATAGTTTATTATTATTTCACCCTGGCGATAGTCTTGATCTCGATATGGCTGTTGCTTCGTTTGTCGCAGTCGCCCATGGGGGTTCTCTTGCGATGCGTCAGACAAAATCCGGCGCGAGTGCCCTTTTTGGGACAAAGTGTACGCATGAGCCAGCTTCGCATCTACGTCATTTCATGCTTTTTCACCACGCTCGCCGGTTCGTTGATGGCTGGCGTGGACAACTCCATTCATACGGACATGCTGTATTGGACGACTTCGGGGGAAGTCATTCTCATGTCAGTCTTGGGTGGCATAGGACAGTTCTTCGGACCGCTCATAGGGGCAGGGGCGATCATCGTTATCCAGGACATCGTGGGGGCTCGCACCGAGTACTGGCCGTTATTTATCGGCGTCTTAATGATGATTGTCGTCCTTCTTTTTCCAAGAGGAGTTGTCGGCGAGTTTCAGGCTCTTCGAATGAAGCTTGCATCCTTCACGCGTCGGGGAGGGTGAGATGGAGCCTCTTCTGAAGCTGGATCACGTGAACAAGGCATTCGGGGGCTTGACTGTGACAGCGGATGTGTCGTTCACCGTCATGCCGGGGGATATCACCGCGATTATCGGCCCGAATGGCGCTGGCAAGACAACTCTCTTCAACCAGATTACTGGCCATCTGATTCCTGACAGCGGTCGCATCGTTTTTCAAGGCGAAGACATTACGGGTATGCCGCCGCAGGCTATAGTCACACGCGGTATGGGGAGAGCCTTTCAGATTACTTCGATATTTCCCGAGGAGACGGTCCTCGAAAATGTCCGTGTCGCGTGCCTCTCTCACAGGAAAGAGATCTTGAGTCCATTGAGGCATGTAAGGAGTTTTAGGAGGGCGACGGACCGG
The DNA here is from genome assembly GCA_964427855.1 of uncultured Syntrophaceae bacterium. GTDB lineage: Bacteria > Desulfobacterota > Desulfomonilia > Desulfomonilales > Desulfomonilaceae > JAUPKT01. The sequence goes on along the minus strand of CAYRVH010000044.1, from coordinate 5,863 downwards.
GCATACGAAATTCTCGAAAGTCTTGGACTCGCAGCCCAAGCCAACAGACCCGCCTTCGAACTTGCGCATGGCGATCAAAAACTGCTGGATATCGGGATCGCATTGGGCTTGGAACCGAAACTCCTGCTCCTTGACGAACCCACTTCCGGCATGTCGCCGGAAGAGAGGCAATTGACGCGCGATCTCATCAAGAGACTATGGAAGGAGTTCAAACTCACCCTCGTGTTTATTGAACACGATATGGACACGGTTTTCGGCATAGCTCAGGTTGTTCGAGTGCTCACGCTCGGCAGGCTTTTGGCTGAAGGGGCGCCGGATGAAATACGAAACAATCCGGAGGTGATCACTGCGTATTTAGGGGAGGAGGTCTCGTGAGCAATATTCTGGCAGCCAAAGACCTCAACACCTTTTACGGGAGGAGCCACATCCTCTTCGATGTCAGCCTCACGGTTGATTCAGGAGAAACTGTATGCATCATGGGGAGAAATGGGGCTGGCAAAACGACGACCATGCGATCCATCATGGGGCTGACTCCCACGAAGACCGGCCAAATATTGTTCAAAGAACAAGATATCTCACGGCTGCCCGCATATAAGAGGGCGCGGCTTGGTCTAGGTTTTGTCCCTGAAGACAGAAGGATACTGGCGCCATTCACGGTCAAAGAGAATCTTGGACTCGGCCGTATTCCGTCGCGAAAGGGACGATGGAATGTCGAGACAGTGCTTGAACAATTTCCCCTGTTAACTCACCTGTTGGATCGTTTAGGGGGCAGCTTATCCGGGGGCGAACAGCAGATGCTCACCATTGCCCGAGCCCTCATGGGTAATCCCGACCTGCTCCTGCTCGACGAGCCCACAGAAGGCTTGGCGCCGGTCGTTGTGGCCGTACTTAAAGAACTTGTCATAAATCTCAAGAACAGCCGCACGACAATCCTGTTATCTGAGCAGAACATCCGCTTCGCGATGGCTGTGTCAGACCGGGTTGTCGTCATTGATAAAGGGCATGTGGTCTTCTCGGGTTCCATCGAAGAATTTAAACGAGAAGAAGCCATCCAAAAGAAATACTTAGCCGTGTAAGCTCCAAACAAATTTTCCAATAAAGAAAGGTTGTAGCAATGACCAATGCGCGTTTTTTTCAGACGACGCCTCGTATTGTTATGGGGCCTGGATCCCTCGGACAGGCGCCGAGCGAAATCAAGCGGATGGGCGCGCGAAGCGTCGCCATTATTACGGACGCAGGGCTGGTTGCAACCGGAATAGTGAGCCGTCTGGAAGAACTACTGAAGGCCGAGGGTGTGTCTGTGAGTCGGTTCGATTCCGTCGAATCAGATCCCCGATATCAAATAGCCGTTCAGGCCGGCGAGTTTGCAAAATCGTCCGGCGCAGAAGCCATCGTAGGAATCGGAGGCGGGTCAGCCCTGGATATAGCGAAAACCGCTTCCGTGCTCATTACCAACGATGATCCCGTAAAATCCTATTTTGGTATAGACTTGGTGAGACGCGCCAGCCTACCCTTCATGCTCATACCCACGACCGCGGGGACTGGCAGTGAAGTCACTCCTATCGCTATTTTGTCCGATGAGGAAGAGAAACTCAAGAAAGGCATCGTAAGTCCTTATCTATTCCCTCGCGTGGCCATCCTTGATCCGGAACTGACGCGAGGTCTTCCGCCGCATATCACGGCGGCCACCGGGATGGATGCCCTTATTCACGCCGTAGAAGCATTTACATCGAAAAATGCCACGGGACTGACGGACATGCTCGCGGTAGAGGCGATGACGCTGATACACGAAAACATCAGGAAAGCATTCTCAAACGGCGAAGATATAGAGGCGCGCTCATGCATGCTCGAAGGAAGCATGCTTGCGGGCATGGCCTTTGCCAACGCGGGAGTGACTGCGGTGCACGCCTTTGCCTATCCCATTGGCGCAGAGTTCCATATCCCGCACGGCGTGGCCAACAGCATCATGCTGGTTCCGGTGATGGAATTCAATATGTTAGCCAATTTTAACAAGTTTTCAGTGATGGCAGAAGTCTTCGGGGTGCCGTTGGATGGGCTCAGCGAGAGAGAGGCTGCATACGAGGCCATAGAGGCCCTTCGAGATCTTTCCGAGGACCTGCGCCTGCCAACGAGACTCTCTCAATTCGGCGTCAAAGAATCGGATATCCCCTCCTTGGCACAAGGGGTGATGAAGGTGACGAGACTTTTGGCCAATAACCCTCGTCAGCTCACTCTCGCGGACGCTGAGACCATCTACCGACAAGTTTTATAATGAGATCTGGAGCGGTGAAGCACCATGCCCAGAAGATGAAAGGTGGTGATGGAGAGGATATCGATCGAAGAGGCTTTAGAGGCGCCCATCGAGCGTACATTGGCAACTCAACACGGAAGACGGTTGCACGCCATTTCCGACGAGCGAGATGGAAAGTGGCGTAAAGCAGTGGAACCACTTATTCGGCTCATTTAACCTTTTGTTTGAATGAAGGGAGATAGCAATGGATAACGCTATGGGACGAAGGGGTTTTCTCAAGCTGACAGGCCTCGCAGCAGCTTCAATTGGGGCGTTCGGCGTTGCTCCCACAAATCTTTCATGGGCGCAGGATAAACCAAAGGCACAGACATCCACGGAGGTAACCCCCTATGCGTTTTTATGCGGCATCTTAAAGACACAGACTCAGTACATGCTCAAAGATACACGGCCGGGGACCCCGATGAATATTCCCGTGCCTTTTTTCGTCATTCAGCATGGCAGAGACTGGATAGCTTTCGATACTGGCAATAATGCTATGGTGGCCAAGGACCCTGTGGGATACTGGAGTAAGGCAGTAACCGATGCATATTTTCCCGTTATGAAGGACTACGAAGAGTTTAAAGAGCAGATCAAGAAATTGAATCTTGCCCCCAAAGACTTCAAAGCGGTGGTTCTCAGTCACGGTCACCTTGATCACGCGGGAGCAATCGAAAATTTCCAAGGAACAGACGTACCGATCTACGTACAGAAAAAAGAGATAGAGATTATCAAGAAAGCGATTGCATCCGGAAAAAAAACCGCATACATCCCTGATGATTTCAAGGTTGTAAATCAGCTAAATATTAAGCCCATTGACGGCGTCTTCGACGTATTTGGGGATGGAACCATTGTGGCCTTTCCTACGCCAGGCCATACCGAAGGTCACCAATCGCTGCTCATAAAACAGCCAAACGGACAGAGTTTTGTTCTCGCTGCGGATGCTATGTACACTATCGAAAATATGCAGGAGGCCATACCGCCTGGATTAGCATGGGATATTCCTCAGTCCTTGGAGGCGCTCTACGTCTTCAAGGTCATGCAGATCATCGGCGCGAATGTGGTACCCTCCCATGATCCTCAGTACTGGGAGAAGAAACCGATGGCTCCCAAAGCATATCAGGTGGGGACATGACAGACGAATGCGGCCCATTTTCTATACTCAGTGCACAGAAGAGTTTTTGCGGCTGCGATAAGGACAAAGGGGTTCTTTGACGTACACGACAAACTCGCCGGATGCCGCCAATAATTGGAGTAACGCGGCGAGTTTGTCCCCTCTCATATTTTACGATGATGTTGAATGAGGAACGAAAGATGCTAGGGTTCTACAACGTGGTGCTGCGGATCAATATGACGCAGAAGTCCTTTGACTTCAGGATCCTATCGGACGAACTGCTGGCCCAAACCCTTGGGGGGAAGGGCCTGGCCACTCGCCTGTTACTCGAGCACAATCCGCCGGGCGTCAATCCCCTTGATCCTGCCAATCATTTGATCCTGGCAGGCGGCCCAGCAACAGGAACGCCAATATGGGGCTCCTGTCGTCATGGGGTATATACCAAGTCCCCGCAAACGGGATGCTACTCCGAATCCTATTCAGGCGGAAAGGTGGCAGAATTTCTCGCCGCGACCGGTTTTGACGCCGTAATGATCCACGGCGCGTCTGATGAACCAATCTGGCTGGAGATCGGCGGAGAAGAGGCTGTTCGTTTCCATTCAGCTCAAGATCTTTGGGGGCTGGATAGCTTCCAAAGCGAAGACTGGATAAAGAATTGGGTGAAAAGCAATAGCTCCACGGGGAAAAACTGCGGGGTCATAGTGATTGGCCCGGCTGGCGAAAACCAGGTGAGCTTTGCGGTCATGGAGAATGACTATTGGCGATCAGCGGGACGCACCGGCGTCGGCGCAGTTATGGGGTCCAAGAAGATCAAGGGAATTGCCTTTGTGGGCAACCGTAAAAAAGAAGTTGCAGATGAAGCCTTGCTCAAGCGCTTTGTGGGGGGCCTGGCTGCCCAATCGAAAGACAATCCGGGCGTCAAGGCGTACAAGAGCATGGGGACGCCCATGATGGTGGATATCATGAGCAATGTGGGAAGCTTTCCTGCTCGATACTGGCATCGCGGCGCAGTGGAACACAAAGAAAACATTAATGCCGCGGCGTTGCATGGCAGGTGCGAGGTTCATCCCCACGCATGCATGAGATGCTTTATCGCCTGCGGTAGGATGACCACCGTCACACAAGGTCGCCATGCAGGACTCAAGATAGAAGGACCTGAATACGAAACGATATATTCATTTGGGGGCCTTTGTGAGGTGGACTCCATCGAAGAGATAGCCTATCTCAATGATGTCTGCGACCGACTGGGCATTGACACCATCTCTTCCGGGAACCTCGTTGCCTTGACCATCGAGGGAGTGAGACAGGGCAAGATTACGTATGACATCGACTACGGGCAAGTGGATAAGATTGCGCAACTGTTGCAAGACATCGCATACCGTCGAGGAGTGGGCGATACGCTCGCCAGGGGAATCAAGCACGCAGCGGAATCCTTTGGCATGGCCGACCAGGCCATCCACGTGAAAGGGCTTGAACCCGCCGGGTACGATCCAAGAGTACTCAAAGGTATGGGCCTGGCCTATGGGACAAGCGATCGCGGGGCCTGCCATTTGAGATCGACCTTTTATAAGCCGGAACTGTCAAGAATGATTGACCCGGATCAGATTCACGGCAAGGCTGCTATGTTTGCCGAGTGGGAAGATCGGCTCACCATATTTGATTCGCTCGTCCTGTGCAGATTTTATCGCGATCTTTACCAATGGGAAGAGTTGTCTTTGATGATAAAAGCTGCCACGGGCCTCGAATTAGATAAAGACGGGCTGCGCAAGATAGCGAAAAACATCATGGATGACACGCGGCGTTTCAATATCAGAGAAGGACTCAGCAAGAAAGACGATTTGCTCCCCAAAAGGTTTTATACAGAGCCACTGCCCGAAACCGGCAAGGTGATTACCGAAGATCAAATGAAGCAGTTGGTCGCAGACTACTACCAGGAACGCGGATGGGACGAGGATGGGAACCCGCCTGCTGCGTCGTGAACTCTCTCAACTTCCTGATTGCCGTTCTTAGACGGAAGGGCTCGAATTCCCTCGAGTCTTTCGTCCATTGAGGTGAGCTGATATTGTTTTGTCGCATTTGGCGTTGTGAAATGACAAAAAAAACAATTGATTACGTTATGAGGGAAGCGAAGCAATCTGGAATTCAACTTTGAGAAAAAATATTGAGTGCTTCTCGCGCGTACACACGTATCCGGCAACTCGCTCTTCATTTCCGACACCAGTCCCTTTTATTTCGAGGGTTTTGCTCGCCTTCAGTTCGGGGGAGGTCAGAAATCCGTGTCAGAGACCAACAATTTCTCGGTTGCCTACCCTCGTTGCGTTCGAGCCTGGCTCCATCGGAATGACAAGATTTTCGCTCTTCTGGCTTCATGGCGGCTTTCGAATGTACTCACTCACTCGATAATGCGCCTGACTTTGACACTTTTGTGGGTTTGAGGTGGTGTAAGTTACTGGAAAAGTTGG
>CAYRVH010000043.1:20310-27363 GCA_964427855.1 uncultured Syntrophaceae bacterium | reverse complement strand
ACTACTTACCAAACTCCGTTGTGAGAGTTCTTGAGACACAACCAGACGTTTTTTTGACCTCTGTCAAGCTGCTTCATATTTTTGCCAAATGTCCAGTCCCTCGCTGCGATTCCCTTGCAACGCCGAGACATTGAACTTTTTTCATCGCAAGGCGCCGAAGTAATACCCTCTGGTTCGAGTCGCATAGATACGTCTGGAATTAACCGGATGGTCTCTTGCACGTTTTTGCTATACCTCAGACGTTCGTTGCGGTTCCTGTGTCTACTTGGGAACTAAAGGAAGCAAGAGTTGTGCCACTTTGGGTCGCCCCAGAGAAAATAGATAACCTATTGATGTGTCTATAGTAAACCGATGAGGCGCAAGAGATGGGCGATCATTCAGAGATTATCCCTCGGGGATGCATTGCAAAAAAAAGAATAGTTGTTGCGAATATAAGACAAAAAGAAAAGGCAAGCCTGTAATAATCTGAATCGAAGCCATCGCACTCGTCTTAGGAATGCAACTAAGATGATCGCGCCCGCTTGGGAGGTGGCATGTCCAATTTCTTGAAATATCGGTAGATGGCGTCTCGAGAAATACCCATCATTTTGGCTGCGTGGGCGGCATTCTGGTCGCTCCGTTGAAACGCCTCTCGGATCACCAACCTCCTCACGTCATTAAGAATTTCCTCCAACGTCCGTCCTGGCGCAAAATTGATGTGTGCCGCTTTTTCTTTCACTATGCTTCCGAGCGGGATGTCAAGACGCAACGGCGCGCCTTCGGACAGGATCAGAGCGCGCTCCAACGCATTCTTGAGCTCTCTCACGTTTCCCGGCCAATGGTAATTTCTCAGTTGTGTGAGGAAGAAGTCGTCAATTATGGGTTTGGTATCCAACTGGAGTTCGTTCACAAGGGAGGTGATGAGGTGTTCCACCAGCGTCGGCAAATCTTCCATCCTCTCCCGGAGAGGCGGCACGCGTATCATGAATACGTTCAGCCTGTAGAACAACGCTTCCATGAAACGACCTTCCGTGATTTCGGTCTCCAGATTCCTATGTGTGGCTGCGATAATTCGAGAGTCGATTCTGATGTGTCGATCGCCGCCTACCCTCAGAAAAGACTTGGAGTCCAAGAACGTCAATAGCTTAGCCTGCAATGCTAAAGGAAGTTCTCCAATTTCGTTGAGGAGCAGTGTGCCACCTTCTGCCAGCTCGAATAATCCCTTTTTCCGGGTGCGGGCGCCCGTAAATGCTCCCGGCTCGTGGCCAAAGAGCTCTGATTCAGCCAATTCCTTGGCTATGGCTGCGCAATTTACCGCAAAGAAAGGTCTTGTCGATCTCCTTGAATGCTCATGAATCCATCTAGCCAGATGGTCTTTACCGCATCCGCTTTCGCCAATAAGCAACACAGTCCCGTCCGTGGCAGCAGCGCGTCGAGCCTTGGACAAAACGTCTCTCATAGCCCTGGAACTGTATTCGTCCGTGAAACTCTTAAAAGACCTATCGGCAAGTCTGCGTCGGTCGGTGATATCCTTGGACACAACGCACACGCCGGTGGGGTGACCTTCGAGATCTCGTAAAGGCGACCTGGTGTCATGAAATATCATGGCCCCGCCCTGGATAGGGCGCTTGACTTCTTCCTCCATCGTCTCCCCTCGAAGAACTCTCAGGTCCACTTCTTCTATATGGTCTCCAGCTTCTCTCCCATATAAATCGTGAGCTTTCTTCCCGATAATGGCCTCAGACGGGAGACCAACGAGTCTTTCAAAAGCGGGATTTACGAGGGAATAGCGCAAGGTCAGATCTTTAATCGCTATGAAATCGCTGGCGCTATCGAAAATGGCCCGGAAGCGCTCCTCTCGCGCCCGTATTTCCTCGGCAGCTCTTTTTATTTCTGTAATTGTCTCGTGGGCTGCAACGACTTTTGTTCCTGTTGTGTCTTGAAAGCGCGTCAGCCGAACTTGGAACCAGCGTCTTTCCGTGGGGCCATGGCACGGATACTCCTTGAAGTAGCTCTCGATCCTCCCTGCGAATATTGATCTGATGGCGTCTGCGACGTCGGATGCCTCATCTGAATAAGGACCGCTCGCCCTCTCGCACACTTCCAGATAGTTGGCCCCAATCCCCCGCGTGGTGCGTTCATGCCATTGTGTTCAGCAAAGTTGAGCCACGCTCTGTTGACCAAGACAATGCATCCTCTTTGGTCTAGAACGGCTACATGAGCGGAGAGAGAATCAAGGACAGACTGGAGCAACATTCGCTCTCTGTATTCTTCAGAACCGACGCGACCCAAAGGCACACTCCAACCCGTCAACGTCTATTCGATGGATCATCAATCAGTCCAAGTCCCTATTGAGTAAAATCCCCAGCAAGTCAGACGCCTCTTCTACCATCTTACCTGTCGCAATGGCGGCCTTTTCAGAAAAGATCAGCGAGCCATTCACGTCTTTTTTGATCCACTGTCTCGAGTCCAACACAATAAAGGGTACGGGGCCGGTGGTGTGTACCCGAGTGCGCACCGGCGTCTGATGATCGGGCATAAGAAGAATTCGCCAGTGAGGAAAGCCTTCCAGTCCTTGCAAGATCGGACCAACTACCTTCTCGTCGAAGTCCTGTATGGCCTTGATCTTCAAGTCCCTCTGGCCAGAATGACCGGCTTCATCAGGGGCCTCAACGTGAAGGTATACAAAATCTCTTTCCTTCAACGCCTCCAAAGCCGCCTCTACCTTCCCTTGATAGTTGGTATCAAGATAACCTGTTGCTCCTTCTACATGAAGCGGCTCCAAGCCCGCATACGCGCCTATGCCTTTCACGAGATCCACTGCAGCAACCACTGCGCCGGATATTCCGAACCGCTCGTTCAAGGTGCGCATGCGCGGCGGTTTCCCTTGTCCCCATGGCCATACCGAATTGGCGACGCCCTGGCATCGGTTTTTTCTACGGATATTCACGGGATGGTTCTCGAGTATCTTCCACGACTTGATGATCACGCGTATGAGAATGTCAGCCCCATGACCTGCCGGAAAGTGTACGGGGGCTAGTTGACCGGGAAAATCATGAGGCGGATACGTCACAAGCCCTTCCGGTCCGTTGCGCCAAATCAAGAGATGCCTATACGAAACGCCGGGGTGTACGTCCAACCCCATTTCTTCTACCATAGGGGCCAAAGAAGAAATTATTTCCTTGCCCTCAGCGCTCGTGATGTGATCCGCGCTATGATCGCTCATGATAGTATAGTTGCGTTCGAGCGTTACCAGATTGAGGCGAAATGCGAGGTCATTGGGGCCGAGCCAAATACCCATAGATGCAGCTTCAAAGGGAGCGCGTCCACTGTACACATCACGAGGCGAGTATCCCATGATGGACAGGTTTGCGACGTCGCTGGCAGGGTCCATGCCCTCGGGAATCGTACGAGTGAGGCCCATCATCCCGCACGCAGCCATCCTGTCCATCCAGGGCGTATCCGCCGCCTCTAGCGCGGTTCCTCCCTGAGTTTCCGAATCGGGCGAGTCAGCCATCCCATCTGGTACCAGTATTAAAAACTTCGTTTTAGAATCCAATGACATTGAGCACCTTCTTTATGTCGGGTTCACAGACGACCGGTTCCGCAGACGCCTTGATCGCATTGTCAGGATCTTTAAGACCATGACCGGTCAGCGTGCATACCACCTTCTCGCCACCCTTGAATATGTGTTCATGATTCATTTTGATAAGTCCTGCAATAGACGCGGCAGATGCCGGCTCGCAAAAAACTCCCTCGCAAGACGCCACCAACTTGTATGCTGCCACTATCTCCTCGTCTGTTACCATGTCTATGCGTCCACCTGATTCGTCTCGGGCGGCCTCGGCCCTTTTCCATGACGCTGGGTTGCCTATTCGTATGGCCGTGGCTAATGTCTCGGGTTTTTCTACGACATGGCCACGCACAATGGGGGCAGCGCCGGCCGCCTGAAATCCCATCATCCGAGGCAATGAGCTGATCTTCCCTGCCTGGCGGTACGCCTTGTATCCCGCCCAATAGGCAGTGATGTTGCCAGCGTTGCCCACGGGCAGGAAATGGTAGTCAGGGGCATGGCCAAGCGAATCGCAAATCTCAAAGGCAGCGGATTTTTGACCTTCTATCCTATGTGGGTTGAGAGAATTCACAAGTGTAATAGGATAATTGTCAGATACGTCGCGTACTATTTTTAGCGCCTCATCGAAATTACCCATAATCTTAACAACAGTAGCCCCATGTATCATGGCCTGCGCAAGCTTCCCCAGCGCTATCTTTCCCTCCGGAATCAGCACGAAAGATCGTAAGCCAGCTTTGGAGGCGTAGGCCGCGGCTGAAGCCGACGTATTTCCCGTGGAGGCGCAAATCACCGCCTGGGAACCGGCTTCTACCGCTCTTGATACCGCGACTGTCATTCCGCGGTCTTTGAATGACGAAGTGGGATTCAGGCCTTCGTATTTCAGATAGAGGGACACATTGCATCCTATCCTCGCTGAGAGGTTTGGCGCCGGCAGCAAAGGGGTGTTGCCCTCCAGAAGCGTGACAATGTGTCCGCTGTCCTGAAACTTGTAAAAATCAGGGTACTGTCTGATTATTCCCTTCCACATGGGGGCGCTCCTTTGATGCTGTCGGCCGGTCCACACACATTCTTTTTCCAACGGCGTGGTCGTGGATTTGCATGCGAAAATAGCGTTAATTACCGTCTGGGCGTACGTTCTACGGTCTGTTCTAGGCCAGACTTTCGTCCTCGATGCGAAAAATGATGGGCGTCTCTTGAACGACGCTTAGCTTGCCTATTTGCCGGCAGGCTTGCTGCACATCTGCCTCACGGGCGAGATGTGTGAGGAACACCACGGGCACTGCGCCGCCGTTTTTTCGCTGTTTCTGGACGACCGAATGGATGCTTATCTGATAGTCTGCCATGATGCCGGCTATTTTCGACAGAACTCCAGGTTTGTCCAGGGCCTGAACCCGCAGATAGTAATTCGTTTTGACGTCAGCCATGTCCATGACGCGCGCTGAGAAATCTGAGGCGTCAGTGTAGCCCAGAGGCGGGATCTCGCATCCACGGCCTGCCAAGAGATTGCGGCCTGCCTCTACGATATCAGCCACAACCGCCGAGGCGGTAGGCTCTCGCCCCGCGCCCCGCCCATAAAAAAGCTGTTCGCCAACCATGTCCCCCCTCAGAAATATCCCGTTAAATACTCCGTCAACGTTTGCCAGTGGGTGCGTCTGGGGCAGCATGGTGGGATGGACTCTCGCTTCAACCTGTTCGCCGTGGTCGGTCGCAACTGCCAAGAGTTTTATTTTGTATGAGAACTCACGCGCCATGAACACGTCAAAGGGGTCTATCCCCCGCAGCCCCTGCACGTATATGTCCTTTGTCGTGGCTCGAATTCCATGGGTCAGACCCAGCACTAGTACGAGTTTATGGGCTGTATCTATTCCGTCAATGTCCAAACTTGGGTCCGCTTCGGCGTACCCTAGCCGCTGCGCCTCACGGAGCGTCTCATCAAAGGGTGCACCAGGGTTCTTGTTCATGGCGGTAAGGATGAAATTACATGTTCCGTTCAAAATGGCGAGGATTTTCTCGAAACGGTTTGCCAGAAGCCCTTCACGCAGCGCTTTGAGTATAGGGATTCCACCGGCGACGGAGGCCTCAAAACACACGTGCACACCTGCCATGCGCGCCGCTTCCAAGATTTCTGATCCGTGGTCCGCGAGCAGGGCTTTGTTGGCTGTCACCACCTGTTTGCCTGAACGTATGGCAGAGAGAATGAACGTTCTGGCGGGTTCAAGGCCGCCGATAAGCTCCACCACCACGTCGATTTCTGGATCCTCGAGAACTGCGCGAGCATCAGTGGTCAGGATTGACCTTTCCACCTCGACGCCTCGGTCCGTCTCGATATCGAGATCAGCTATGCGTCGCAGTTCAATGGGAAATCCGATTCTCTTCCTCAGCACCTCACCATTTTGTCGCAAAATCTTAACGACGCCGGATCCGACTGTCCCGAACCCGATCACACCCACAGATATTCTCTTCATGGGAGGTTCCGTTTCTCTCTCAACGCGCTGCAGCGGCCTGACGAGGTTGGCTCGCAGTCAACTGCTCGAGATCTGCTTTAGCGAGGAATGAGCGAATGCCTCGTATTGCTTGCTGGATGCGCATCCTGTTCTCGACGAGGGCAAAGCGTACGTGCTCATCACCAAAGGGACCAAACCCGATCCCCGGGCTGACCGCAACCTTGGCTTGCTCCGTCAATACCTTTGAAAACTCCAGCGACCCCAGATGTCTAAATCTCTCGGGTATGCGAGCCCACACGAACATGGTACCTTTAGGAGGGGTCACCACCCAACCGCAATCGTTCAGGCCGGCGCAGAGCGCATCTCTCCGATCTCTGTATTCATCCACAATCGCTTGGACGCAGCCTTGATCTTCGTTGAGTGCAATAATCGCCGCGATCTGAACCGGCTGGAAGATGCCATAATCGATATAGCTCTTTAATCGCCTCAGGGCCTCGATCATCTGAGGATTGCCGGCGGCGCATCCCACACGCCAACCAGCCATTGAATAGCTTTTCGAAAGCGAAAGTATCTCGACGCCAACCTCCTTGGCTCCTGGTACGGCTAAAAAGCTCGGCGCCTTATATCCGTCGAACGTCAAATCTGTGTACGCGAAATCATGTACAATCATGATCTTGTATTCATGGGCGAATTCGACAATTTTTTTGAAGAAATCTTCCTCTACTACCATGGTGGTTGGGTTGTGAGGGAAGGAGATTATCAGCATTTTTGGCAGTGGCCAGGTGAGCCTGACCGCCGTTTTCAAGTCCTCGAAAAAATCTCGATCTGATCGGATTGGCACATGTCTCAAATCCCCGCCGGCTATCACCACTGAGTAAGGGTGGATAGGGTAGGTGGGCGATGGCGCGAACACGACATCCCCGGGAGTGATCACTGCCAGAACCAAATGGGCCAGCGCATCTTTCGCTCCCATGGTTGCTACCACCTCGGTCTCCGGGTCCAGTTGGACGCCATAACGTCGTTTCCACCAATCTGCAAAAGCCATCCGCAATTTTG
>CAYRVH010000043.1:0-20281 GCA_964427855.1 uncultured Syntrophaceae bacterium | reverse complement strand
TTCTAGGGTTCTGGACTGCCTCCACGACCTTCCTCACGATGTGTTCAGGCGTCGGTATGTCAGGATTGCCCATGCCAAGGTCGATAATGTCTTCGCCAGCTCGTCTGAGCCTCATCTTCAGCTCATTCACCACCTGGAACACATAAGGGGGTAGCCTCTTAATTCTTCCGAATTCTTCCAAAATAACCTCCGCCTTTTACATCCAATAGCGCCCCGTTTTGGCGTTCGTCCGAACTGTGGGCTCCAGAAAGGATCGCTTGGGCAAAAGGGGTGCGCTGATGTTGTTCATCGTAGAGATACAGATGACCCTCAAAAGTTTCTTTTGTCTCCTCAGTAAGAACCAGTTCCAAGCACACATGGCCTGGCGGCGACTCCTGTTGCGGATGAATCCATAGCATACGCGTGAGGTGAAATCCAGTGCCTTTAAGGGCATTGAAGATGCCGTCAATACCGGCGGTTGGATATATCAAGTCAAGGCGCCCAAAGTTCCTCAGGAGCACTTTGGCCACGGAAAAAAGCTGCGGGATGGGCATGCTCAACTGATGCCTGCACATGGCACGCTCGTGCTGAGGGTTGATCCGTCCACGGCCTGGTTCGTAATACGGCGGGTTGCATACGATAAAGTCAAACGACTGATGCCGAAAAAAATGATCCGCCTTGGTGACGTCGCCTTGAACGATGAAGACCCGTTTCTCGAGGTCATTGAGCTTCACGCCCCTAGAAGCCCTATCCGCCAAGTCTCTCTGAATCTCCACCCCAACTACGGTCACCGATGGGTCGCGTATGGCCATCCCAAAAGCGATCACGCCGCACCCCGTTCCCGCGTCCATGATCCGTTCGCCTGCATTGGATCTCGCGAACCACGTCAGGATGATCGCATCCTCACTCACGCGATAACCCTTGCGAGACTGTATCACGCGAACCTTATTGCCAAAAAGCCCGTCAACCGATTCGTCTGAGCGATGAAATTCCACGAGTCTTTTCTACCATCTACCAGGCGCCTAGAACTACACTCCGCTGCATCATTTTCTTATCTTAACCCATCAAAGACGTTCAAGACGAGACCAGACGACAGCTTCGGATAAAAATAGGTCGATTTGTGGGGCAACTTGTGTCCAAGCTCTGCAGCAGTGCGCATCTGATCTACACGAGTGGGGTTCAAAATGAAACACGCCTGAACCTCGCCGTCGAATACTCTCTTCAGGGCCTCCTGAGCAAGAGGAGTATATTCGACGTAGCCTTCGCCGGACATCTTGTCGATGCCAAGCGCCTGACTCAAGACCAGCTCACCCAGTATGGTCACGTCCAAGGTCCTCACGCTTTTGGGGATATCTTGATCCATAAGATTGTCTATCATTCGAAAATCTTTGAGCCTCAATAGACGGAGACATTCGTCTCCCTGCACGACAAAACCAAATTGTCCTCCCTCCGCAGCTCCCGCTCTCAACCGCTCGAGCATCAGACGAACGGACTCGCCCTTATTCCCGTTCCAGTAGCAAAGGTTTTCGATGTCAAAAACCTGCGACAACCTCTCGAGAACCTTCATCAAATTGAAATTATCGAGTCCTTTGATCATGCGATGCGCGGGCAGAATAGTAAGACCTGGATGGTTCATGGAGGTGAGGTACATCATCACGTACTCGTGGCCGTCGTCTGCCGGCGGCTTTTGTGAGCGTTCTATTTCTTGTTTGTAAGCTCGAGCGGTCTCGTATCGGTGGTGGCCGTCCGCGATAATTATGCTTTTATCCTTCATAACATCTCTTATTCGCGCCACTATTCGATCGTCTCGCGCCAGCCACACTCTATGAACGGCGCCCTGCGCATCTTTGGTTTCCTGCAGCGGCGGCTGCCGCAACAAGGAAGCATAAGCTTGGCTTATCACATCCCCATCATCATCAAAAAGACCATGTATTGGGGTAAAATGCGAACGACACGCTCGGAGCAGCTTGAGCTGATCCTCCTTGGGCCCTTTATACGTTTTCTCGTGAGGGAGGACTTTGCCTTGACCATAATCGTCCACTTTCACCAAGGCCACGATACCGTCAACGGTCTGCGCGCCACCCTCAGGCAACTCGAACGACACTTGATACACAGCGATCCCAGGTTCTCGCTCGGTCACGAGCACGCCCCGCCGCAGCCACTCATGCAAAGTCTGCGCAGCGCGGGTGTATCTATTGTCACTTTCTGAATCTGCGGGGTGCTGTTTGCCAAGAACCAATCGAATGATATTCAAGGGGTGAGACTGATAAAAACGCTCCTGCTCTTCGTTGGATATTACATCATACGGCGGCGTGATGAGCTTATCTAACACGCCGTGAAGCGACGCATCGTAGTGCGTAATTTTGAATGGTTTTATGAGGGCCATATCAAAAACCTCCGACTCTTGGCCATAAAAGTTCCCTCTCGTTACTCCTCGTGCATCCTCAGAAGGGATTATCTGCCGGTTTAGAACAAACTTCCCCTCTGCTTGCGAGGATTCGGTCCCAAAAACGGCTATTTTTCCTTAGATGGTATAAGCCTTGTGGCCGAGAGAGGCAAGTTCTGGCTACCGCGGTGATCAACGACGCCTCGGCTGATTGTCGATCATCGATTTTACACTAACATGCAAGACTAAAGAAGGTCAACACAACGCAGCGGGAGCAACATACTCGGGATCAGAAAATTGTGCGCGCAACCCTTTTGCTGGCAGCCGCGCGTCACAGATCTTCTCGTTATTGAAAGGCTACGGAAGACGACGACACCTTCCTCCTTCCCTCCGACCACCGGCGCCGCTTTGCAATCAGCGGTCTTCTTCGAAAAACTATGCAACGTTAAAAACTGCCTCGAGACGAGCTCACTTCTCCAAGGCTGGGGAATCCAACCACAGTCCTGTCACTAATGGTTTTGGTTTTTTGCCGTCCAACACCAGTTTGATGAGCACGTCGTCCTTCTGTTTCGTGAAGTTTGCCTTGAAAAGTTCGATCACGTTTCCCCCCTGGGAGTACGATCCTAGATAACGCAGAGATTTCAGCTTCCCCAAGGCAGTTTGAATTCTTTTTTGCAGGGTGAGAAAGGCTTCTCTCGTTTGGGACGCCTTCATGTCCGGAGCGAAGTCTTTGGAGTATTTTGCAAAATCGCCCTGCGCCAAGCCGTCGAAGATATTGTGAAGAATTTCAGTAGATGCGCGTGGGGTCGCAGGGCTAATGTCCCTCGTTTCAGACCGCGCATATGAGGAGGCGCCCAGCGTACTTAACAACAAAAGGACAGCCAGGTAAAGGACTATGAACATCCCTCGTCTTAGATGGGAAGGCACGAGTTCCGCCGCCCTGCAACTCTTTTTACAAAAAGAATGCATGTGTCTTGTCTCAAAATCGGTCGTGAGATTGCCAGTTTTACTGACAATGACGCCTCAGGCCTTCTCGCAATTGTGAGGCGCCCGCAGCGAAGGAGCAATCTCAACACCCGCCAATAAAGCATGGGGCACGCTACTTATTCCGCGGACTTCCATTCACACTGTTTGCAACGCATCTTGGCGACGCTACCTCCAAATAATCTCACCCCTCTGCGTTTCATTCTGTCAGTTCAAAGGCTTTTTTGAAGGTCATTGCCAGCACAGCAAAAAATCTGCGCGAGAACGCCAACCTTTCTTCACCGCAGGGCGCCGCACGTTCGTCAGAGCCTCATTTCTTCGAGGGGCCAGAGTGCCGTTCCCCTGGCAGCCAATGGCAGCTCTCGCAATTACCGACGAACTCCCTGATGAACCTCGTTCGGACGGAAATGCCATTCACTGAAATTTAACGGAAGCAAAGCCTATGGGCATTTGGATCTTGCGTCATTCCCACTCGTCTCGAGTAATTCAGCCCTCTTCACAGTTTGTTGTTGTAGGTATCGCCTCAGGGGAGCGCACGCGCGTCGCTGAGCTCTCCCCGCATTGCAACGAAGCCTCAATAGTATTGAGCGCCACATAGGCAACGATACGGCCCTATTTCTTGCTATCTTTGACCTCCTCAAAGTCAGCGTCCACCACGTCGTCTTCGGGTCTGCCTGCGTGGCGAGCCCCCGCGTCGGCGCCATGACTGGCATAGTCTCCTTGACCAGCCCCCCCTGCCCCTGCAGAGGCGGAAGCCTGCTGATACATGGCCTCCGCGAGCTTATGGGAGGCTTGCTGTAGCTCTTCGAGAGCGTTCTTTATAGCCTGGACGTCTGAGCCCTCCATAGCCGACTTTGTCTTTGCGATGGCGCTCTCTATGCTGCTTCTTATTGCTGAATCAACCTTGTCTCCATGCTCTTTCAGGGATTTCTCCGTCATATAGATCATGGAGTCTGCCTGGTTGCGCGTGTCGATGAGTTCGCGCTTCTTCCGGTCTTCCTCGGCATGAGACTCCGCATCTCGCACCATACGCTGAATCTCTTCTTCACTTAGGCCGCTGGATGCTGTTATTTTGATAGAATGCTCTTTGCCGGTGCCAAGATCCTTGGCCGAGACATGCACAATGCCGTTCGCATCTATGTCGAAGGTTACCTCGATCTGAGGCACGCCTCGAGGAGCTGGCGGAATACCCTCAAGTTCGAATCGGCCCAAAGTCTTATTATCCTGCGCCATGGCCCTTTCGCCTTGGAGGACGTGGATGGACACCGACGGTTGGTTGTCCGCGGCCGTACTAAAAATCTGACTCTTCCTCGTTGGAATGGTGGTATTTTTCTCGATAAGCTTTGTGAAGACTCCGCCCAACGTCTCGATCCCGAGAGAAAGGGGAGTGACGTCGAGTAGCAGCACGTCTTTCACGTCACCCTTCAATACGGCGCCTTGGATTGCGGCCCCGATGGCCACCACCTCGTCGGGATTCACTCCCTTGTGAGGTTCCTTGCCAAAAATCTCCTTGACCTTGGCCTGTACCGCAGGCATACGGGTCATACCGCCAACCAAGATCACCTCGTCGATCTGAGCAGCGGTCAATCCCGCATCCTTCAGCGCCGTCCTACACGGCCCCACGGTCTTCTCGATCAAGTCCTCAACGAGACTCTCTAGTTTGGCGCGGGTCAGCTTCATGGTAAGGTGTTTTGGACCAGACGCGTCAGCAGTGATGAAGGGCAGATTTATGTCAGTCTCCATCGAGGAACTCAGCTCGATTTTTGCTTTCTCTGCCGCCTCTTTCAACCTTTGCAAAGCCATCTTGTCTTTTCGCAGATCGATGCCCTGATCTTTCCTGAATTCGTCTGCGAGGTAGTCAATGACTCTTTGATCGAAGTCCTCACCGCCAAGGTGGGTATCGCCGTTTGTGGACTTCACCTCAAATACGCCATCTCCGATCTCGAGGATCGAGATGTCGAAGGTCCCCCCGCCGAGGTCAAACACGGCGACCTTTTCTTCCTTCTTCTTATCCAAGCCGTACGCCAGAGACGCCGCAGTCGGTTCGTTGATGATCCTCAACACGTTCAAACCAGCGATGCGGCCAGCGTCCTTCGTGGCCTGCCTTTGGGAATCGTTGAAATACGCCGGCACAGTGATGACTGCGTCCGAGACGTCCTCGCCCAAATAGTCAACGGCAGTCTGCCTCATCTTTTGCAATATCATCGCAGAAATCTCAGCCGGGCTATAGTCTTTGCCTCTCACTCTGACATACGCATCCCCATTCTTGCCCGAGACAATTTGATAGGGGCATATCTTTACGTCAGCCTGAACCTCAGCGGAGTTGAACTTACGGCCGATCAATCGTTTGATTGCGAACAACGTATTCTCAGGATTCGTAATGGCCTGCCTTTTCGCCACCTGGCCCACCAGCCGCTCGCCGGAGTCCGTGAATGCAACCATCGACGGCGTCGTTCGTCCACCCTCCGAGTTCGCAATGACCACAGGGTCTCCACCTTCCATAATCGCCACACAAGAGTTCGTCGTCCCCAAATCGATTCCTATTACTTTTCCTGCCATGTGTTCCTCCTACGCTCTGGTGAGCGGGTTCTATCTTTATAGCTCTTTTTTCGCGTTGCTCCTGTCTGATTTCTTTCAGGCAGATATGGTTACTTTTGCCGGTCTCAGGAGCCGGTCGTGATACATGTATCCTCTCTCTAGCTCTTCGACGACGGTGTTTGGCGCTGCTCCTGTACCGGGTACCTTGCCTATTGCCTCGTGAAATGTGGGGTCAAACGGTTTACCCACGCATTCGATAGCCGCGACGCCATACTTGGACATCGTATCCTTCAACATATTGGCCACCAGTCGAATACCCTCAGCGAGCCCGCTTGCCGCAACCTTTTCGTCGCAGTGGGACAGGGCGCGCTCTAAGTTGTCTGAGATGGTCAACAGATCTCGCAAAAGGTCTTCATTCTGATACTTTATTAGTTTTGTACGCTCCTGTGCACTCCGTTTCTTGAAATTCTCGAGGTCTGCCACCGCTCGAAGCCATCGATCTCGATTCTCCGATGCTAACTTTTTGGCCTCCTCCAGGGGGTCCGTCTCCTTGGTTTCTTGATCAGCCTCTGAACCGGCGCTCTGTGTTCGTATCGGCGCAGGCGCCGTAGGTGGATGTTTTTCCACCGCTGCCGCCTCACTCTTTATCTCTTGAGTAGATACGCCACTCTCATGCGAATTACTTGTGTTGTCCGTCACTACTTCCTCCAAAAGCTTCCGTGAGTCGTCGGCGTGCTCCGTGTAATTTCGTTCGCGTGTGATTTTTCACGCTGGGCATCATTCAGTCATTCGTTTGCTGGCACGCAGATCACGTTGCTTGTCACGGTTAGCATTTGCGCACCCCAAGAACCATTGTCAAGTGCCCCACGTTGCAATACAAAAGCGTCACAGGGCTTTCACGGTTCTCGAAGGTCTTCACGAATTCAACGATGCACCCGTGAATGTCGCGCCCGCGAAGCCGATAATCCAGGGTGCAGATGGGCTCTCGACTAAGCCGAACGCGAAAAGTGCCACGTGTTGAATCAACAGGCCCTTTCCCAATAATTGAGGGGCGGCCGTTGATTCATGGAGTGATGGAGGCAGCGTGTCGCTCTTTGGAATCAATAACCGTTTCCCAAAGAAATCAAGGGATTGGCATACGTCAGATTGTCATTCCCATGAAAATTGGAATCCAGGAAACTCACCATGTATCAACACGGTCGGGAGTGTGACATAACGCAGCCCCGCGACGAATTCGTGATTCATTTCCATAGCCCCCAGAAATCTGGTATGTCCTGTTGAATAAAGAATGGCCGGATAAATGGGTTTTGAGAAATTTATTTTTTTCTCAAAAATTATTGCCACATGGTCTCTCTTTCGTCGCAATAATGCCTTAACTTCTCTTGCATCATCGAGAGAAGTCGAAGGCGACGAACCAATCTCAGCTCACCTCATTCGAGCTTAAATCCCGCTGAAAGAATTGCCGTGTACTCCGGGAGCCGCTCCATACGTCCTCAATTTTGTATGAATCGGAGGCGCTACGGTGTACCCGAAAATTCGTAGGCGCCGATGTCGGGCTTCGCCCCCACCGGTCGAGGATTTCCGTCCCTGTCTGTCTTGATCTCCGCAAGGGGCATGCCGGCGTCTATAAGAGGAGATCCCTTTTGAAGGTGAAAATCGGAAGAGGCCGGGTCAACAAACTCGGGGTTTGTCACGAAGATGGGAGCGGCGTCGGGCGGCGTGCTGGAGAATTTGGAGCCTGCGCCTGAAAACGCGCCGATCCACTTCCGCATCCCCGCAGATTGCCCAGACTCAGGACAACGATACCAGGCATTGTTCTCGAATTGCGCTGCGTGAGACGCTGTCAAGGCCAGACAGGCTTTGCATAGACCGAAGAAATTGTTCACAAAGCGGTTTATGTCCTCGGCGCGCATGCCTTCGCTGGGGTTGGACACTGCAACAGGAGCGGCGCAACCCCACACCGTGTTGTGGGCGATCAAGTTGCCCTTGGACTGAGTGGGAGGCCCTTCTAGGCTGTGATGCACCACAAACGCAGCCGTCAGTTCCCACAAATTCTTGGGCGAAATATCGATCAGGACATTATTGATGACAACATTCTTTGAGGAACCATAAAAGCCGACACCCGCATGACGGCTGCCGAGAATGACATTGCCCTCAATGATATTACCTGACGACTGGCCCTCGAGGTATATGCCGCAGCCGTAGCCGTCTGGGTAGCCGTCGTTCGCAAATGTGTTATCGCGTATAATGCAGGAGTGCGTCCATGCATGAGGCCCCACCAACACACCCGCTCCCCCGTAACCGGAATGGGCGAACCATTCATTCTCCTTGCACGTGTTGCGCTCAAAACGTACGCGCGCGCCGTCAATTTGGCAGCCGTGGATGCCGTTGCGTTCAAAGACGCAATCATGGACATGCCAGTCATCGAGACATGAAAAGACGCCCGCGCCGTTGTTGTAACGGATGATGAGCCCGTCCAATTCCCAATGGGAATTTTCTTCATGCTGGGTGGGCATAGTGGAAACTGCGTACACCCCGTATTTTTCGATGGTCATGTTCCGCAATACAATCCATTTTTTGGACGTGCCGCCCCAACGATCGCCCGCGTTGAACGCAAAATCCAATTTATGTACATCTATTGTGTGGTCTGTGTTCGGGTTTTTGTCTCCCCACAATCGTATGGCGTACACGCCCTCTGGTCCCAAATAGAAACTACCCTCCGGCATATCGGTGGCAGATGTAACCCTGGTCAGTTTGCGCTTTTCATCAACCATGACATACGCATTAATCGGGGTGACCGGCCGCACGGCCCCTTTCATCCACACATTTCCCACTTTCTTCCAGTCGGAGACTCGGACGCAACCTCTAAGAATCACTCGTTCTCTGTCCACTCCCTCATAGACAATAGGAGCACCCTCAGCGCCAGACCTACCCCCCATGATCTGTTCCTGATACACACCCTCGTGAATGAGCGCCTTATCGCCCGGCGTCATTACCTCCGAAGCCCGGCGAATAGTGCGAAACGGTTCCTCCTTCGTGCCCGGGTATCCGTCATTTCCGCGGTTTGAGTCCACGTGATATGTGGCGCAATGGCCCGGATCAACCATCACGCACAGGGCCGCAATCAGTGCGATAATGAAGACGGATGCCATGCTGCAAGCCTCCGCTGTTTATCTCGAGATAATGGAAGGAGTCGAGAATCCATACCCTAGCACAGACGCCGGCCAGTGCAAGGACATTTCACATGCAGCTTATCCGTGAGCGATTCCCTCACTCTTGTGATGCCAGTGGCCTCATTTTGACTGACATTTCGAAAATTTGCATATTGCCCGCTTCTTGGGAGCTGCTATAATGAAGCAGCGGGGGTTGCCATGAACGTGGAACAAGAAACGAAGAATCTCGAAGGTCCGGCACAGTCTCCTCTTCCACCCACCTTGCGAGTGCTCGTGGTGGGGTCGGAATCCGACACGCATGTGGCCGATGTCTTGCAGTCCCTCACAAACATGGGCCATGAGATAGTCCATGTCCACTCGATCCCGGTTGCGGCGAGCGCTATCGGAGCCGCTGCGGATGACGCCATGACCGTCTCTGTGTTCCAAGACATCCAGCAATATGTCAGGGCCTCCCCGCCAGATCTCGTGATCCAGACCAAAGATCAGCCGGAATTGTTCCGACTGCTCGCAGAGATCATGCCCCCTAAAACAAGACTACTGGATTCGCTGATCCTCCGAATCGTCAAAGGCCTGAAAGACATATCCGGGCAACTGATTGCGGCGCGGACGAGACTTCAGACGGTGGAGTTGATGAAAGAGGTCTTGACCTCAGGTCCTGAGGTAAGCCTCATGGTCGTTGACGAAGACTTGAAGATCGTAGAAATCAGCAACTCTGTCCTCGAGAGAGGGAAGATGGTGCTGCAAGACTGCATCGGCCGACCGTGTCACTGGGTGTTGAGAAAAGGCGTGAAGCCCTGCGACTGCGCAGGAGACAGGTGCATAGCTCGTGAAGTCCTCCGGACTGGGAAATCCGTTCATACGGTGAAAGAGGCAACGACGAGGCATAATTCCAAGTACTATTTCACCGTGAGCGCGTATCCGATGAAAACCGAAGGCCAGGAGTCGATGAATGTCCTCGTGGTCTGGAAAGATATCCATAGAGAGATGACCCGGGTGCTTGACCAGCAGGCCCAAGATATTCAGCAGAACTTTTCTCACATTCTCGAGAGGGACAAAATGGTCGCTCTTGGCCAGTTGGCTGCAGCGGCGGTCCACGAAATCAACAATCCGATTCAGGGGATCCTGACCTTTGCGAAACTTATGAGACAGTCCTTCGACAAAGATTCACTTGACCCCGAGGAACTGAATCGCTTTCGTTCATACCTTGACCTGATTGCAGGAGAGTCTGCGCGCTGCGGACAAATCCTTCGGAATCTTCTTGCCTTTGCCCGGCTTGATAATATGGAGAAGACAGCCTTTGATCTCAGTCGGTTGTTAGACGAGATCTTCATGCTTATCCAAAATCGGGCGTCCCTTCAAGGAGTGAGGCTCGAACGCCGCATCCCCTACGACTTGAGCCCCATCTTCGGCGATCGCGGCCGCATCAAGCAAGCCCTGCTGAATCTTGTGATCAATGCCATGGATGCCATGCCGCGCGGCGGCGTCATCACCGTCGAGGCGCGGATGGAGGGCGACAACGACTACATACGCATATTGGTAAAAGATACCGGCATTGGCATACCCAAAGGGCTCCAAGGCAGCATCTGGGAGCCGTTCGTGACCACGAAAGACGTTGGAAAAGGAGTGGGACTCGGATTAAGCGTCGTGTATGGCATTGTCACTCAGCACGGAGGAACCGTTGACATGCAGAGTGAGGAAAATCAGGGCACGGTGTTCGGAATAAATCTGCCCGTTTACAAGGGATCAGAAGAGCAATCCGCTGCTGAAGTCCCTACAGGGAGGCGCAAGCTCGTTCATGGCCAGACGACACAGATTCATGGTGGTTGATGATGAACTTATTGTGAGAGAATCGCTAGCGGCGTGGCTTGAGAAGGAAGGCGCTGCCGTGGACAAAGCGGACTCTGGCGAGCAGGCCCTCTCACTGATGGAACAAAGATTCTATGATATCCTTTTTGTGGACATCAAGATGCCTGGTATGGGTGGGTTTGGGCTGCTCGAGCAGGTCAAAAAGCAATTCCCTACGACCCTTGTGGTGATAATCACTGCATACGGCACCGTCGAGCATGCTGTGCAAGCCATGCGACTCGGCGCCAACGACTTCCTCGTCAAGCCTTTTGATCCCGAGAGCCTCGGCCTTTTGGTAGCCAAGCTCCTGGAGCATCAAAGGCTCCTGGAAGAGTCTCAGTATTTGCGGGGGGAAATTTCCCGTTGTTGGGCGGGCTTGGATGAGATAGTAGGAAAGTCGCCAGGCATGATGGAACTCTTCGATACCATAGGCGAAATCGCCGGCAGCGAATCCTCCGTCCTCATCCTGGGAGAAACCGGAACCGGCAAAGAACTCATAGCTCGTGCCATTCACGCCAATAGCAAGCGACTTGGCGGCCCTTTTGTCCCCATTAATTGCGGAGCCATCCCCGAATCTCTTATCGAGAGCGAGATATTTGGGTACGAGAAGGGCTCGTTTACAGGAGCGGTAAGGGCCAAAAAAGGCTTGATCGAAGTTGCCGAAGGCGGGACCTTGTTCCTCGACGAGATTGGCGAAATCTCGCCGAAGATGCAGGTGGACCTCCTGAGAGTCCTTCAAGACAAGCGCTTTTTTCGCGTCGGAGGCGTCGAACCCATTACCGCAGACTTTCGCCTCATCAGCGCGACCCACAAAGATCTGAACAGCCAGATCGCCAATGGAACCTTTCGCCAAGATTTTTTTTACCGCATCAATGTGATTACCCTGCGAGTTCCTGCCCTGCGGGAACGAAAAGAGGATATCCCGCTCTTGGCAAACCATTTTCTTCAGCGCTTCTCCCGAGAAACGAATCGACGCGTGGATTCTATCAGCGACAAGGCCATGGACATCCTTGTGAACTATCCATGGCCGGGAAATATACGGGAATTGGAAAACGTTGTGGAGCGCGCAGTGGTCACGTCAAAAAAAAGAATCATCACGCCTGATGCCTTTGCCTATTTGGCCGCGGAGCCCGCCGGTTCTCCGCTATCATCCCAAGGGCCCCGATCCCTTGAAGAGGCTGAAGCGGCGCACATCAAGCGCATCCTGGACGAAACCGAGTGGAACATCAGCCGAGCCGCAAGAGTCCTCGAAGTGGATAGATCTACGCTGCATAAGAAGATCAAGAAATACAACTTCCATCAGTCTCTCGAACGTTCGGAAGCTGCGCCGCGATGAGGAGGGGGGCGAAGCAGTCCGAACAGGGTCCCCCAAGAAAGGGCCTTATTGCGGTCATGCCCTTAGGGCGGGTAGGGGAGGACGTACTTCGGGTGGTCACAGACAGCCTTCAAGGTATCCTCAGACTTCCCGTGGATTTGCTCGAACCCGAACCCCTCCCGCCAGAGGCCTTCATGGAAATGCGAAATCAATATAATGCCATGACGATCATCAAGTATCTGTCCAACAATCGCGCTGGCAACGCAAGAAAGATCCTCGGCGTGACAACCGAAGACCTCTGCAATCCCATTTTGACCTATGTGTTCGGAGAAGCCTACCTAAACGGCGCCGCTGCGGTGCTTTCCTGCTACAGACTACATCGAGGCAAAGAGTCTGAATTTGCCCCTCGTGAAGTCTTCCTCGAGCGCGTCGTGAAAGTGGCGCTTCATGAGATAGGCCACACCTTCAATCTCCCCCATTGCCACACCGGCAGATGCGTCATGCGCGCCTCGAACACCCTCGCAGAGCTGGACGATAAGCTCAACTACTTATGCGATTATTGCGAAATGTTCTTATCGGAAGCTGTGCGCGATATGCTGCAAAAAGAGAAGGACAGCACTCCTCACGAGTCGTCATGAAGCTCTGTTCCCGCGCGTTGGAGGCAACGCCTGCGCAGAGGCAGCCGACCTTTTGCCGGCGAGCTCGGCACATAAGGCATGGGCGCTGTCGCGGTTTGCCACACCCATGTGGTAATTTCCTACAATAGAAATAATCAATAATAAAAACAAATTGATATCCGTCCCCTTAGTCATCAGAGTTGCCTGTATGAGGATTTTCACCACAGCATCGCTGTCAACGGCGCAGCCGACTTGTCACGAGATACATCAATGATAGCAGTATCTTACGAATAAATGTGAGGTTGGCATCATCCTTGCTTACTCCTGGGCAGAGAGACAACCGCAACGGGGAACAGCCCCTGAGACGAGACATCAGATCAAGAGCAGAGACTGAGGAGGCCAGCCATGAAAACAAGAGAATCTTTGAGATTGTCCGAACTTACTTCGACCCAGGGGCTTTGCAAACACACGCTTAACGGCGACGCGCCTGCGGGGAAATTGTGCGCAAACTGCTATGACTGCGCCACATGCGAATACGATCAGATGCTTGAAGACACGCAGCATGTCGTACGAGCGCGCATCCACCGGACTCGACTGTTGAAAGCGGCCTGACGCAAGGAAAGAAGGTACTTCAAAATCATAATAAGTCACGGAGGTCACATAATGAAAACAGAAGACAAGCCGCGGGGTGGATTGGCCACCTTCAATTTCTCGGACAAAGAGTGCATCTGGATGCGGGCAAAAGTGGTCCCGGTGAAATACTGCGACAATGCCTTTGACTGCACCAAATGCGCCTTTGACAAAGCCATGGGGCGGAAGTTGGCCCGAGACGACGCCGCAGAAAAATGGCAATCCGTCATGTTCCGACGGGGAGGGCAGGAGGTCCGGTGCCGGCATGCGCTTACCGGCGGCGCGCCCGCGTACAAGAAATGCGCCAACGCCTATGACTGCGCAAGATGCCCGTACGATCAGATGCTGGAAGATACCCTGGAAGCGGATGTGAACCTCTTTGGACCTCCGCAATATCTCAATGCCCACGGCTATCGCGTCCCCAGAGATTATTATATCCACAGGAATCACGGATGGGCGCGGGTGGAATACGGCGGCA
The DNA here is from genome assembly GCA_964427855.1 of uncultured Syntrophaceae bacterium. Taxonomy (GTDB): domain Bacteria; phylum Desulfobacterota; class Desulfomonilia; order Desulfomonilales; family Desulfomonilaceae; genus JAUPKT01. The sequence goes on along the minus strand of CAYRVH010000043.1, from coordinate 6,336 downwards.
GGGTGCGTATAGGCCTTGATGACTTTGGGAACCGTCTTGTGGGGAGGGCCGACAAGTTCAGGTTGCCATCACTGGGAACCAGGTTCACAGCCTCTGAGGAATCCTTCATACTCCAAAGGGCGGGCCATGAAGTTGGAGTGAAAGCGCCGCTGACAGGCGTGGTGACCGCGGTCAATCAAAAGCTGCTGGACAGACCCGAAAACGCCAACCAAGATCCTTATTGCGCAGGTTGGGTAATGCTGCTCGACCCGTTCGAACTGCGTTCCGAACTCAAGGGACTTACCTTTGGCATCGAGAGCGTCAAATTCATTGAGTCTGAAGGAGAACGTCTGCTCTCGCTGATCGCCGAAGATCCTGCAGCAGCAGCCGCGACAGGCGGCGAGCCCATCTCGGACGTGTATGGTTCCTTCTCCGAGGTGGGTTGGGATACGCTGGTCAAAGGTTTTCTATAATCGGTTACAACGGGGGGCTTCCATGCGAGGGGCGTGGTTTGGCGCCAAGCCCCTCGTATCTTGTTATCGCGGTCCCGAAAGTCTCACCAGCACCATGACGCGACCGCCCTTTCCGATACTCCCCGCCCAGTCATTCGAACCACATTTCTCCCGGTTATCTCGACCACGATTTTCGCTGTCATGTAGAAGCCTTTTCTCTTCGTCATGTGGATCGCTCCTCGCCCCGTCATCAGGATCTCGCTCTCCCCCGTCATTTGCACCAGTCTCTCCGCCGTCATTTGAAGCGCTTTTCTCCCTGTCATATGTACCTGTTCGCTCCCTGTCATTTTGAGCCGCCCCCATCTCTCATCACGAGGTGCCTCTATCTCTCATTTCGAGCCATCCCCACCTGTCATTTCGAGCGGCGCGAGAAATCTTGACCGACCGAGAAAGATTTCTCAGTCGCAAGGCTCCTTGGAAATGACATGACGTCTCAAGGCGTCTGAGTCCCGTTCAAGCCTCGAGCCTTCCAGTTGAAATGGATGTCGTCGCCTCTCCCTTTGTTTGAGCCGGACTCCTTCGATATGACCACATCTGAGTTCGCCTTCTCCCGAGCTGCGTTCAAAAGTGCTCACTCGTGACGCTGACCTCATCCCATCGGAAATTTAGAGAGCTGTGTGGCAGCTTCGGCTATTCTTTATGAGAAAGGTCTTACCGTACCCCCTTTATTTATACTGGACTTTCGCGCAAAAGGGCGCTACTCCTTTTACAATAATCTCGTAAAATCCTTTTACTAGGCGGCTGAGTTCGCTGGGACGCTGGAATCGTTGAACGGGTGATAAGGCCTGCGGTCGTTGTCCGTGGCGATATGCAATTAGCGAGGTAATGGAATGGCTGGAGACAGAGTGCACTACGGCTGGTTTGTCATCTTGACGGGGCTTGCCGTCACCATCGGGGCCCACGGGTTTGGGAGGATGTCCTACACGCTGATCCTGCCAGCCAGTCTCCCAGACCCGACATTCCATCACAGGAGGATTACCCGTCTATGATTTCAGGAGTCCGTAAAATAGAGCGCACTCCGTCTGCGTATCACTATCCACTGCTCATCAAGCATTTGCTGCATACGCCAATACTCTACGCGGCCAATCAAGAAATTGTGTACATGGACAAGGTTCGGCTTACGCTCGCGGACTTTTATCGACGCATACATCGACTGGCTTCTGGACTGAAATCGCTGGGGGTCAAACCTGGGGACACGGTGGCGGTGCTCGATTGGGACTCCCACCGATATTTAGAATGTTTTTTTGCCATCCCCATGATGGGCGCCATACTCCATACAGTGAACGTGAGGCTCTCGCCCGAACAAATAGTGTACACCATGAATCACGCGGAAGACAACGTGGTGCTGACGCATACTGACTTTGTGCCCATGCTCGAGACCATTGCCGACCGTTTATCCACAGTCCGAGCCTACGTGCTGCTTCGCGACGATGACGAAGAGCCCAAGACCACGCTCCCCTTGGCCAACGAGTATGAGCGGCTGCTTTCTTACTCGGACGAGACCTATGACTTTCCGGATTTCGACGAGGATGCCCAAGCCACGACGTTCTATACCACCGGCACCACTGGTGATCCTAAAGGAGTGTTTTTCAGTCACAGACAGCTCGTTCTCCACACGTTATCGGTGGCCGTAGCCGCGTCGGCTTTCAGCTCGCCGGGGCGATTTCACGTCGGTGACGTCTATATGCCGCTCACACCCATGTTTCACGTGCATGCCTGGGGATTTCCCTACGTGGCCACTCTCCTCGCCGCAAAACAGGTCTATCCCGGCCGGTTCGATCCTGAGCGCGTCCTCAATCTGATCAAAACAGAAAGCGTTACATTCTCCCACTGCGTGGCCACGGTCCTCCATATGATCCTGAATCATCCCCGTGCCAAAGATGTTGACCTACGGGGCTGGAAGGTCAACACCGGCGGGATGGCCATGCCGAGGGGATTGGCCGCCGCTGCGCTGGATAGGGGCATAGACCTGTTCCACGGTTACGGCATGTCAGAGACCTGTCCCATTCTGACCATTGCCAATTTCAAGCCCCACATGGAGGGCTGGGACAGGGAACGACAGATCGATATCCGCACAAAAACCGGCTTTCCTATCCCCCTGGTGGACCTGAAAATCACAGACGAAAATGGGGAAGTACTCCCCATGGACGGCGTCTCTCAAGGCGAAATAACCGTTCGAACCCCTTGGTGTACGCAGGCGTATTTCAAGAACCCGGAGAAATCAGAGGACCTGTGGCGGGGGGAACGTCTGCATACCGGTGACGTGGCTACCATGGACCCCGAAGGCTATGTCCAGATAACTGATCGGCTCAAAGACGCCATAAAAACCGGGGGAGAATGGATATCATCGCTGGAAATCGAAAGCCTCCTCAGCCGCCATGAGGCTGTATCAGAATCGGCTGTCGTGGGCGCGCCTGATGAAAAATGGGGTGAACGACCGGTCGCCTTTGTCGTTCTCCATCCCGATGCTAAGGACAGCGTATCTGAGGAAGACCTCAGGGAGTTTATGATGAGGTTTGTCGGCAAATCGGTCATTTCCAAGTGGGCGGTTCCAGACCGGTTCTACCTCGTCGATGAAATTCCCAAAACCAGCGTCGGCAAGTTGAACAAGAAGGTAATCAGGGAGTCGCTTCAGCATAGGCCGTTTTAGTGTTGCGGCTTTGAGTAGGACGCAACAGGGCCCGTTGCCAAAATCGATGACGACATCACCTTGCGTGTGCCGCATCGACGCACAAATGGCTTTTTTGTCTTTGCAAAGGGCTGATTGGGACGTGTAACCTCGGCGTGCATCGATTGAACAGCGAAGCCCTTGTCGAATTGGCGCATGCAATCACGACCCCCGCCTCGGGTATGACACGCAAGAAGGAGCATGAGATGGATTTTGAACTTACCGAAGAGCAGCGGATGATTCAAGACTTGGCCTACAAGTTTGCAGTCAAAGAGATGGCGCCCATCGCGAAGGATTACGACCGACAGGAAAAGTACGCCCGGGAAATATGGCAGAAAGGGTGTGAGGCCGGACTCGTAGGAGCGATTATCCCTGAAGCGTACGGCGGTCCTGGCTACGGTTTTCTCGAAGCGTGCCTCATCACAGAGCAGCTTAGTCGAATAGACCTTGGTCTGTGCCTGTGTATCATCTCGGCATCTTTTGGTTCCGAGCACATCATATTTTTTGGCTCGGAAGAACAAAAAAAGAAATACCTGCCGCCTCTGGTCAAGGGGGAGATCATTTCAGCCGGAGCGTTCACGGAGCCAGATGCAGGCACAGATGTCGCGTCAACGAGAACCAGAGCCGTCAAGGATGGCGACGACTATGTGATCACCGGCAACAAGATGTTTATCACCAACGGCACAATATGCGATATCATGACGGTGCTCTGCGTCACGAATCCGGAGGCTGAGGTACGACATCGGCGCCACAGCATTATCTTGGTTGAGGCGGACCGCCCGGGCGTCACACGTAAGAAGATCCACGGCAAAATGGGAATAAGGGCCAGCGACACGGCCGAAATAGCCTTCGACAATGTTCGCGTTCCTCAGTCAAACTTGATCGGCAAAGAGGGAGCTGGATTTTACCAGTTGATGCACTTCTTCGACGCCACCAGAACCACGGTCGCCGCCCAGGGCGTGGGCCTCGCCCAAGGAGCGCTGGATAAGTCCCTGAAATACGTTCAGGAGAGGCATGTTTTCGGCAGACCCCTTGCTGACAACCAGGCCATCCAATTTCAGCTTGCCGAGATGGCAACCCGAATAGAATTGGCCCGTACATTAACGTATAGGGCCGCCTGGCTGGTAGATCAGGGCAAGACAAACCCCGCCATCAACGCAATGGCAAAGTATTTTGCCGGCGAGACCGCGGTGTGGGGTATGCGACAAGGCATTGCAAATGCACGGCGGGTATGGGTACATCGATGAGTACGACGTCCAGAGATTCTATAGGGATGCAAAGATCATTGAGATCTACGAAGGGGCGAAAGAAGCGGAAAAGATGACCATAGCCCGCAGATTGTTCTAGTGCCTCTTCTTTAGTTTTGCCGACAAAAAGGGGTCAACAACCGTTTGTGAGTCGGGAAGCGCGGAGATTAATTGTGTCGAGTCGGTCCGCATAGATTGAAAACAAGACTCATCACCGCTGACCTCCATGAAGTTGCCCGTTTCACAAGACAGGCGAGAATATCAGAGGAAATGCTCTCCATGATCAAAAGTCTTCTCATTGTCAACACAGGCGACGGAAAAGGAAAAACCACCGCCGCGTTGGGCCAGGTGTTTCGGGCGCTCGGCCACGGTTTCAAAGTTTGCGTCTTGCAGTTCCTCAAAGGCGCATGGAAATACGGCGAGCTGGAAGCTGCCAAGAGGTTCTCAGATCTCCTGGAAATTAAGGCGCTTGGCAAGGGGTTTACCTGGAAATCGGAAAATATCGAAGAAGACATTCGAGTTGCCAGGGAGGCTTGGGATTACGCCAAGCAGGTCATACAGTCTGGAAAGTTCAATATGGTGGTGCTTGATGAGCTCACCTATCTCATATCCTACGGAATGGTTCCCGAGCAAGACATCCTGGAATCTTTGACAAACCGCCCTGCCGGCCTTCACATTGTCGTGACTGGCAGAGGTGCATCAAAGGCTCTGATGGACTTGGCAGACATCGTCACGGAGATGCGGGAGACAAAGCATTGTTTTCAGCAGGGTATAAAGGGGCAAAGAGGGATTGAGTTCTAAGTCTTGATGCACACGTGAGGTGAGGAGGCCGGAAACGCCTGTGAACAGGCGCCGCCGAATGAGGAGCTGCGGTTCGCCAGGGCTTGACCCTGGGCTAGAAGAGACACCCCGCAGGAGCGGGGCTCAAGAAGATGCGGACGCGGCCATACATCCCATTGTCATTTCCTTGGAAGAGGGAATCCAGGAGACGCCGTTATTCCCACGGCGGTGCCGTGGGCTATCATAAACCGCCCCGCGGGGCGGGGCTCAAACACGTATGAGACGTCGCGGGCGCCCTCGCGCATGGCCCTCAGCGTCTTTGCGTCGCGTATTGCTCCCCGTCATTTCGAGCGCATCTCTCTCTGTCATTGGGAGGCGCATCTTTGTCTCTCATTGGCAGTCCCATTTCGTAGTGTTATTTCGAGCGAAGCGAGAAATCTTGTTCCGAGAAAGATTTCTCAGTCGCAAGGCTCCTTCGAAATGACATGGGTGCTGGGGATGCTCCGCCATTCATCCAGGTCTTTCAATCTCTGGGAAGTCCGCACCCATCGGGACAGCCCCTAAGGTGCCAACGCCAGAGGGCCTTCTTCACCTTAAGTCGCGCGGCTATGGTGGGCGCCCTTCCAAAGACTGCGGCGGAGAGCATACCCAGGAACGCCACGTTGAGAGTCAAATTGGCCATTTGAAGAGTCTTCAGCGCCGCAGTCGGTATCATTCCGTAATGTTTGCGGAAAAAGAGGTAGCGCGATCGGTAAAACTCGATACGCGATTCTGCTTCCATTTTTTTTGCTGTGGCGCCCTGAAGGTGAACCGCGCAAGCGGCAGGATGGTGATACACCCCCCAGCCTTTGCGGCGCATGCGAAGCGCCAAATCGGTCTCCTCCAGGAAGAAAAAATAGTCCTCGTCGAATCCGCCCACATCCAGCAAAGCCTTGAGCCGAATCATGAGGACAGCTCCAATAAGCCCCTCCACGGGGGTCGGCGCGGTAAACCCGGCATGCTTGCCAGGATATCTTTTCGGAAACAGTTTCTTGAGTAGGCTTCGATTCAGGGTCTCCGTGGCCAAGGTAGGAAGGGCTTCGAAAGATGTTTGCGGCGTCCCGTCAGCATTCAGGAGACTTGGCCCCACCATACCCACCTTGGGATGAGA
>CAYRVH010000042.1:24293-27765 GCA_964427855.1 uncultured Syntrophaceae bacterium | reverse complement strand
ATATATGCCCCAGCCGTGAGCTCCTCTTCGATGATCCGGATTCCTTCCAAAGACAATCCCAAACTTTCCAACCACCTTGAATACTCGCCGAAATCTTTGCCCGCGCATGCGAGGATAAGGGGCTTCTCGCCAAGCAACCTGAGGTTATACGCGATGTTGCCTGCAGTCCCCCCGAACTGTTCCTTTACTCCGTTGACCATGAAGCATACATTGAGGATGTGAATTTTGTCTGGCAGGATGTGATCCGCGAAATTTTCAGGAAAGTCCATTATTCTGTCATAAGCCAACGACCCTGAAACAAGAATTGTCATCGCAAAGCTCCAACCGACTACGAATGAATCATGTATCAACTTTCAGCGAGCATAGAAAATGCCCTTTCAGGTGTCAAGGATTCCCACGGCGCTGAGCGCTTGCCGGCGTTGCCACGGCTGCAACTCCTTTGTCTTTGCGCAACTTTTGCATCAACACGTAGAGGAAGGGGGTGAAAAATATGCCTAGGCCGGTCACGCCGATCATCCCCGCAAAGACCACTATCCCTACTGATTGCCGGCTCACCGCGCCTGCGCCGGTTGCTGTTACGAGAGGAAGAACCCCTAGAATGAACGCCAAAGAGGTCATGATAATGGGACGAAAACGCACTCGTGAGCCCTCTACCGCCGCCTCTATGATACCAACACCCTTGGCGCGTGCCTCGCGCGCGAATTCCACAATCAAAATGGCATTTTTCGCAGCCAGTCCCACCAGGAGCACCAACCCTACCTGCGTATATACATTGTTGTCCATGCTCGTGAGGAGAAGACCAACCGCGGAGCCCAATGCAGCGAGAGGCACTATGAGTACAACGGCGAGGGGATCTGCCCAGCTCTCATACAATCCCGCCAAGATGAGAATGATCACAATGACCGCTGCAATGAAGGTAACGGCGCCTTTGCCGGCAGCCTTTTTTTCCTGATAGGCTATATTGGTCCACTCATACGAAATACCAGGCGGCAGCAGCTTTTGGGCCAAGTGCTCCATCAAGCCGAGGGCTTGTCCGGAGCTGTATCCTTGGGCATTCTGTCCCAGAATTTTTACCGTAGGAAACAGGTTGTATCTGTCAACGCGCATGGGCCCCACTTCGTATCGAATGTTCAACAAAGTCCCCAACGGGATCATTTGACCGGTCGTACTCCTCACAAACAACTGAGATATATCGCTGGGAGATCTACGGAAATCGCTTTGCGCCTGTACCCTGACCTGCCAGGTTCTGCTGAATTTGTTAAAGTCGTTCACATAGGCGGACCCCAGATCTGCCTGCAATGTACTGAAAACGCTCTGAAGCGGTATTTTCAATGCCAGAACCTTTGTCCGGTCGATATCGAGAAAAATATTGGGATAAGAAGCGCGAAAGGTGCACACTACTGATTTTAGCTCCGGTCGCTGGCTCGCTGCCAAGGCGATTTCTGTTCCTGCCTGCTCCAAGGCTTGAAAGCCCATATCGGCTTTGTCCAGCAGCTGCATCTCGAACCCGCCACCGGTGCCGAGACCAATAATCGGGGGCAATGTGAAAGGGAATATGATCCCTTCGTAGATTTTCTGGAATTTGGCTGCGAGTTCCGCCATGATGACATTCCGACTGCGTCCGTTGGCCAGGCGCTCTTCCCATGGTTCGAGGGGCACGAATATGGTTGCAAGGTTGGAACGCGCCGCGTCTATCATGGAATAACCCACAAGAGCGCCCCATGCCATCACGCCTTGGGTGTCCGAGATCACCTTACCCGCTTGTTGGACGGTATCGTAGGTCCTGTTCAGGGTGGCGCCATCGGGCATCTGTACGTTCACGATGACGAGTCCATCGTCCTCCAAAGGCAGGAACCCCGTCGGAACCTTTTGATACAAGAGACCGGTTACTCCCAGAAGGGCGAGGAAAAGAATCATCATCAGCGCGATCCGTCGCACTCCCAATGACACCACCCGCGAATACAAATTTGTGGCGCGGGTAAAAGAATCGTTGAACACTCTGAAATACTTGTTTGTTGCCTCGCTCCCCGGTTTTAACAACAAGGCACAAAGCGCAGGGCTCAACGTCAAGGCATTTACCGCGCTAAAAAACATGGTAATCGCGATTGTGAGAGAGAATTGTCGAAAAATTTGGCCGGTGATGCCTCCAATGAACGCAGGCGGTATGAACACCGCCATGAGTACGAGCGTAATGCCTATAATTGCGCCGCTGACCTCCTCCATGGACTTGATCGCAGCCTCCTTAGGACTCAAGCCGGATTCAGCCATCACACGCTCCACGTTCTCCACCACCACGATGGCGTCATCGACCACTAAACCAATAGCAAGAACAAGACCGAACAATGTCACCATGTTGATGGAGAAACCCATCAACGCCATTACTGCAAACGTTCCAATTAAGGCTACAGGGATAGTGATCATAGGGATCAGCGTCGACCGCCAATTCTGGAGGAAGATGAAGACGACGATTACCACCAGCACGAAGGCCTCGAACAGAGTCTTGATCACTTCATGGATCGAGGCATTGACGAAGTCGGCAATTTTGTAAATGACTCGACATTCCATGCCCTCGGGGAATCCTTTCTTCATCTCTTCGAGGGTCTGGAGTAATTGTGAGGTCACGTTCATAGCGTTCGATCCGGGAGCTTGATACACGACCAGGGTGGATGCAGGCATTCCATTAAAAAGTGAGGCGAAATCATAGGCTTTTCCTCCGAGTTCAACCTTGCCCATGTCCTTCACCCTAATGGCGCGCGTGCCTTCACCAGTCTTGATGATAACGTCCTCAAATTCTTCCACCGTGTTGAGGCGACCAAGCGTATTGACGTTGAGCTGATAGACTTGATCCTTGGGGACCGGCGGCTGTCCCAGCTGTCCGGCCGCTACCTGAACATTCTGTTGACGCAGCGCGTTCACCACGTCATCTACGGTAAGATTGCGAGCCCTCAATTTATCTGGGTCGAGCCACAACCTCATGGCGTAATCTTTTGTGGGGTACACACCGACGCTTCCGACGCCGGGTATCCTGTTCAAGGCGTCCTTCATGTTGATAGTGACGTAATTGGTGAGGAAGAGGTCGTCGTATCGCGCGTCGGGAGAGAACACACTCAAAATCATGATGAGGGCCGAGGAAACCTTTTGAGTCGTGACGCCCTGTCTCTGGACATCCTCCGGCAGTTGGGCCAGGGCAGCGGTGACCCGGTTCTGTGTCAAGATAGTATCCATGTCGATATTCGTGCCGAGTTCAAAGGTGACGTTGAGGGTGTACGACCCATCAGCGGCGCTTTGGCTGGACATATAGAGCATCCCGTCCACTCCATTGACTTGCTGCTCTATAGGAGACGCCACCGTGTCTGCTATGACACGCGGGTCTGCGCCTGGATACGATGCAATCACCTGGACCACCGGCGGGACAATGTCGGGGTATTGCGCAATAGGGAGGCTGAAAATTGAGACTCCACCGACAAAGACG
>CAYRVH010000042.1:12996-24257 GCA_964427855.1 uncultured Syntrophaceae bacterium | reverse complement strand
ACGGGCCTCTCGATGAAAAAGCGACTGAACATGATTTTCGTTTACCGACTCCCCTCCGGAGATCTCGTCTGATTGAATGCGCCAAGGGCCTCAGAAATGGACGACTCCTTGAGGGTAACCTTAATGCCAGGCCGGGCTCGCTGGATGCCATTGACCACCACCCACTCGTCTTTTGAAACGCCCTCCTCGATAGCGCGGAAAGTCCCTTCGAGCTGCCCTGTCTTCACGAGCCTTTGCTCAACAACATGATCGCGGTTCACGACGAATACGTAGCGTCCTGCCTGGCTGATGCCGACAGCCAATTCCGGTACGAGCAGAGCAGCCTTGCGATCTATGGGGACGCGAACTCGGCAAAAAAGACCTGGAACCAAGAGACCTTTCTCATTGGAGAAAATTCCTCGAACCCTCAGGGTTCCAGTATTTACATCGATGCGGGATTCGACAAAATCTACAGTTCCCTGATGCGGGAATCCTTTTTCATCAGCAAGCTGGAGATACACAGGCGCCTTGTCTTTGCCTGTTGAGGCCTCATCCTGCATTCGCGGATATTTGCGCATCAACATCAAGAGGTCCCGTTCGCTCACGTCAAAATACACATACACACTACTGTCGTTCACTACCTCGGTGAGAAGGGTTTTTTCACGCGCTCCCACAAGGTTGCCCACATCCACATAATTCCGACTGACGCGTCCGGTGATAGGTGAAACCACCTTGGTATAGGCAAGGTCCAGCTTTGCCTTCTCGAGGTCTGCTTTGGCGATCCCCACTTGGGCCGCAGCCACCGATTCATCAGCGTTCTGAATGTCGTACTGCAGTTGACTGATAGAAGCAGTAGAGAGCAGTTGCTCAGCCCTTTTCAGATTGGCGCGTTTAAGGCTGAGTTCGGCTTCGCGACCCTTGAGCGACGCCTCCATCAAGTCCACTTGGGCTTGGAAAGGCCGCTGGTCTATGACAAACAACAAATCGCCAGCCTTGACGTGGCTCCCTGGAACAAAATGCAGGCTTTCCAGCCAACCTTCGACTCTCGCCCTGATTTCTACAAACTCAAGCGCGGCTGTGGTGCCAGGGAACTCAAGGTACTGAGTCACTTCCTGTTCCAGGGGATGACTCACTATGACTTCCGGCGGCTGGGGTGAGATCTGCTTGGATTTCTCGTTGCACGCAGGGAGCGTGAGGAAGACCAAAAAGAAAAGGGTACACAGCGCGTGAGTTAGTTTTAAGGTCATGGGAGGGCTCCAAGGCAGGGAAGTAATGCAAGATTGAACGTACAATGATCGATGTGCGTGAGAGAATCAAGAAAAAAAGATTATCTGTCAGTAAACGAAAGCTGCTTGTCTGGTTATGACCCCTCTCAAAGAAATCACGGAATGGCCATACGTCAGATTGTCATTCCCAGGAAAAGGGGAATCGAAAAAACGTCTTTAGGATACCCAATTTCCCGGGGATGAGGTACTCAGAGGACACACGCCCAATTCGTGAGTACTTTCGAGAATTACTACGAAATCTTCAATGCCCTTTCGGACAGGGAAACTTCGCATCATTGACATCGCTGGTAGGAATCATTAAGTTAAACTCGCAGATTATCAATGGACAATCACGCCATAAGTTTTCATTCACGAGGTGGCTCGATGCGAATCATTAATATGGACCATGTTGGGGCTTCGCCAATCCTCCCCGAAGTCCGGGAAGCGATGATGCCTTTTTTGATGGAGAAGTATGGCAACCCTTCAAGCATGCACAGCCTCGGGGAGACAGTAACGGACGCCCTGGATGAGGCGAGAGGCGCCGTGGCCAAATTGATCAACGCCCACGAAACAGAGATAGTATTTACTTCAGGCGGCACGGAATCCAACAACTGGGCGCTGAAGGGCGTTGTACAGGCAAATCGCGCAAAGGGCAACCACGTGATCATCTCGTCAGTTGAGCATTTTTCCATCATGCACGCAGCGAAGACTCTCGAAACGCAGGGAATAGATGTGACGAGGCTTCCTGTGGACAAATACGGGATGGTGGATCCGCAGGACGTAGAAAAAGCGATTACCCCCAAGACGATCCTCATTTCGGTGATGCATGCGAACAACGAGATAGGTACTATTCAGCCGATTGCTGATATCGGCCGTATCGCAAAATCAAAAGGTATTACCTTCCATACAGATGCTGTTGCTACCGCAGGGGTGATCCCCGTCAACGTGAGCGAGCTCAACGTGGACCTCCTGTCCCTCGCCGCAAACCCATTTTACGGTCCTCTCGGTGTGGGCGCGCTCTATGTCCGCAAAGGCTCGAAGATAGCCCCTCTTATGGACGGCGGTATTCAGGAAGGTGGAATGCGCGCAGGCACCGAAAATGTGCTGGGCATTGTGGGCATGGGCAAGGCCGCAGAAATAGCGGTAAAGGAGATGAATGGCCGCATCGCTCACCTTATCCCTTTGCGGGATAGGCTCATGAAAGAGCTTCCTGCCGCCATAGAAGAGGTTGCGCTCGTCGGCCACCCCACAAATCGTCTGCCTGGCAATGTGAGTGTCCTTGTACGGTATGTGGAGGGAGAATCGATGCTGCTTTTCTTGGACATGGAGGGGGTTGAAATTGCCAGCGGGTCAGCGTGTATATCGAGGTCATTGAAGGTGTCCCACGTCATGCTGGCCATGGGCATCGACGCGGGAAGCGCACAGGGCTCACTTCTGTTCACTCTAGGAAAAGACAACACTCACGGGGACATTGACGATGTCTTGCGGATCCTCCCTCCCATAGTACAGAGATTGCGAGATATGTCGCCGTTGTACAAAAAGACCTCCCGGCTCAAAGCAGCCGGATGATCGGAACAAGAGACGGCCGCGACGCAAGCCTGTGAAAGAAACGACGCAACCAGTGCGGTGATCGCACTGACGTCTGAACCAACACAAAGGGGGTACAGCTTTGTAATGTATAACGAGATTGTCATGGATCATTTCACCAATCCACGCAACGTGGGTGAAATACCGGATGCCGACGGCGTGGGCGAAGTCGGCAACCCCGCGTGCGGCGATATCATGGCCTTCTACATCAAAGTAAAGGACAACGTCTTGGAAGACGTCAAGTTCAAGACGTTCGGCTGTGGAGCGGCCATAGCCGTGTCCAGCATGGTCAGCGAAATGGCCAAAGGCAAAACACTCGATGAAGCCATGAAGATTACTAATAAAAGTGTGATCGAAGCCCTCAGCGGACTCCCAAAGAAAAAACACCACTGTTCGAATCTCGGCGCGGACGCCCTTCACAGGGCAATCGAGGACTATCGGGCAAAACAAAAAGGAAAAGAATTCAAGAAACCTGTTGATGGGCCCGAAGTATGCGCTTGTCCGGCGTGCGACGTGGAGGATCCTCAAGAGGCTCCATACTGCGCCGCGAAATGTGAAAGGCAGCCGAAATAGATAGTGCGATGCGCTCCTTAAAATAAAACGGGCGCCTCATCAAGGAGGCGCCCATGGCAATCTTCATGCACTGCGGACGGCCGCCGCATTGCCCCATCACACCTGGCAATGCGGCAACGTTGCGCCGCGCACAGAAACCTACGCACACCCCTGCATATCAGTTCTCTTGCTCAGTTGACCACCCAGGGCCGTTCACTATAGAATAATACCATGGACCAGCTCCTTCTGCCTTTTCCTGCAAAGCCGCTCTTCCGTTTCGATAATCTCGTGCTGCATGACGGAAACGAGCTTGCAGTCTCTACTATCACGTCCGTTTATGGGAAAAAGGACAAGGTCCTGCCCCATCTTTTCCTGTACGGTCCAAGCGGCACAGGCAAAACGCATGTGTTGAAAGCGCTGGCGGAGATGCTCGGCGCTCGCATGCCCGTCATGTTCATTTCAGCTCATGATCTGAAAGGAATTGAACCGAAAGAAGGCGCGAATTCATGGGATGTGGAGAGAACAACGGCTGGTGAGGAGCTCGGGCGAGCCGCCCTGGTAATCGACGACGTCCATGTGATAGCTGTCAAGTACGCTTCAACACTATGGATCGCTTCCAATAAGCTCACCACGGCAGGGCTCCCCCTCATCCTTAGCTCCCTCATGTCTCCTCAAGAACTTTTTCAGGACAATTTGCATCTGCGTTCACGGGTGACCTCTGGATTGGTTCTCAGGCTAGATCCGCCCAATGATTCTGTCAGATTCCTGGTGCTCGACAAGATGGCTCGAGACAGGAATATGAGACTGCCGCCGGAAGTCGGGAGATATCTGGTCAACCACAAATCGCGGGGTCTCCATGACCTGGCCGACATGCTCGAGCGTTTGGACGTCCAAGCCCTGACAAAGGGCCGAAGGATCACCCTGCCATTCTTAAGAGAGCTGGAGCAGCACGGCTTGCTTTAGCTGAAGCAAAAGGCCGAGTGGTCTTCCTCGTGCTTTTCATTGATAAGATAAGGCTCCATGCGCCAAGGGATAGAGGCTGTGAAAACAACTCTTTGACCAGCAGGCGCCCTTGATCATCCGCCCGGGCAAGACACTGCTCATCGGTTATTCATGAGGGTGATGAATGTAACCCTCGCGATGTTGACGAGCGTTGCGGCGCCCTGAGGCCGCCACCAGTCTCCTGAATTTCTCCGCCAAGCGACCGGCTTCTTCATTGGACCTGAGTTCTTCCACAGAGTATCGCATCTTTGTCATCCAGTTGGGATGCTCAGAGGTGGTGCCTGGAAAATTTTGCTGCCTTATGTCCAAAAAAAGGTCTTCCTGGTTAATCAACGCCAGTAGCGAGGGCGTCTTCAGCACAAAACTCAGGACAGCTGTGTGGAGATCGTCTGTGGGCATAAGGGATTCCCAGGCAGTGTGAGCATTCTTATCCGTGAGAAAACCATCTTGAAAAAGCCGCTCGATGATACGCGCCTTCTGCGTCGTTCTTTGGCGACGCTGCGCCTCCGACTGAGACGCGCTCATGAGCCCCATTTCTCGTCGCAACTCGATGTCGCGATATGACCAGAAACCCGCGAAAGTCGGCAAATCATGGGTGCTGACAGAAACGAGGGCTATCCGGGGATAATCGTGAAAAGGAACATAGTTCCCTTGATCGTCTTGTTCAAAATAGAACAACCTGTACGAAAAAATTCCTTTTCCCATAAGTCTTTCTCTAAAACCATGAGGCAGCGTCCCAAGGTCCTCCCCGACGATCAGCGCCTTACTTTTTTGGCTCTGCAGCGCAACAACACTGAGGAGTTCGTCTTCGTGCTCTTTGACGTACACGCCTTCTGAAGGGCTGCAGCCATTGGCAATCCAGAAAAGATGATTCAGTTGCATCACATGGTCGATGCGGAGCGCTCCTCCATAACGACAGTTGGCTTCGAGATTCTTCAGGAACAGATCATAGCCACTCCTTCGGATCGCGTCTCCGTTGGGAGGCGGCACACCCCAATTTTGACCCCGAGGAGAGAATGGATCTGGGGGGGCCCCAATGGCAAAACCTTCATGAAAGAGATGGCGCCAAGCCCAGTAGTCAGCCCCATTGGAATCGACCCCCAATGCCATATCGTGATACAAACCGATCAACATCCCTTTTCCCCGCGCGTAATCCTGAATGCGGCTAAGTTGAAGGTGCATTTGCCACTGCACATACATCCAGAAAAGAACCTTTTCTTGATGCTCTCTCTCGAAATTTCTCACGGCAGCCCCTTCTGGGTCGTGATAGGGCGTGGGCCAATCCCGCCAGCTGAATATGTGGGGCGACTGCTCGGAAAAATGCTCCTGCAACGCACAAAAGAGAGCGAATCGCCGCAGATATTCACCCTCTGATTGTCGGAATTTTTCAAACTGATCCCAGCGCTCATTGCACCTGTGGCCGCGTGCGTTGTTTTCGAGGAATGTCCGGAATGTTTCCCGCAAGACCACTATTTTCAGTGCCGCAACCTTTTCATAATCGACATGTTCGCGGCCCCTTAGTTCGTGCACGAGGCTCTGATTAGTTGGCAAGCTGGCGTAGAGACGCGCCTTTTCAGACTGGTTGAAGTCCTCGATTGCAGGAACGTCCAGGTACACATAGTTTGGATACAGACGACTGGAAGGGAGGTAAGGACTGGTGTTAAATGGACTCCTGTTGAAAATGGCGTGCAACGGCTGCAATCCGACAAAATCAACGCCCAGGTCGTCTGCTGCCCAGTCTATTATCCGTTCAAGGTCAGAGAAGTCGCCGATGCCCCAATTTTGGTCTGATCGAAGGCCGTACGCGGCAAGGGCGATGCCGGCCAGCCGCGTCCCGTTTGCCATCTCAGAAGGCAGATAACATGCGTCAGGGCAGACCAACCAATGTACATCCTTGGAAAGGCGCGCTTGTGGGAACTCCGCAGTCATACGAAATCGATACCGCCCCGCTCGGAGACCCTTTGGATACGGGACTCGAATCGTCACCTCATTCACGAAACGCTGCTGCGCTGTCCATACATGTTCCTCGTCTACGGCGTAATGAAAAGCGTCAACCGCCTTTGAGTATTCTTCAAACGCCACGAAACCACTTTGAGCGCCCTCCCTAAGCAGGTTCTGTTCGCTGCGCATGGCGAAGGACAGCTCCTCGGGGGGATTTTGACCAGACACGACCAAAGTGTCCGGTCCCTCATGAAACAGGTCCTCGTTGAGGTGGATCCCTTTCTCTTTTAACACGCGCAAAAGGGCGGTTAGGTCTGCATAATGGCTCTTGCCGCCTACGTCCATGTATTCTGGCTCCACGCCGAATGTTTCAAGAAGATCATCAAGCAGGGTAAAACTCGAATTCACAGTTTTTCTCCTCTGAAGCTATTCAAACTCAAGGCATTCTCACGACCGAAATCTTTCGGAAACAAGAAAAGGGAATAAAGCGACGCTCTTCTCATCGGTTCCCAGTCTATTCCATAAAGGTGATCGCGTCGTGTGATTTTTCATTGACTCTTTTATCTTGTAACAAGTATTCATATCCAATGGAACTCATCTGCTTTTTTGCCAGCGCGTTCGTCATGTAATGCAGAAGGTGGCGAGAGTCACCGTCTCGAGAACCACATAACCCGCCAAATTACGACATGGAGACAATGAATGGATTTCAGGCTCACAGACGAACAACGATTGATCCGGAAAGCTGCCCGAGACTTTGCCGCTAAGGAGCTCATACCCAATGTAAGGGAATGGGAAGAAACTGCAACCTTTAGTAGAAAGACCTTTGATAAGATGGGGGAATTAGACTTTACGGGATTGTATGTACCGGAAGAACTTGGGGGCACCGGCGTTGGCCGACTGACCGCGGCGATCATCTTTGAGGAGCTGGCAAAAGGTTGCTTCGCCACCGCCGTGTACCTGAGCGTCCACAATATGGTCACCAATCTCATTTACCAATACGGCAACGAAACTCAGCGCAAAAAATGGGTTCCTCCTCTGGCTCGCGGGGAGAAACTCGGGGCCTACTCACTCACCGAGGCAGACGCAGGTTCTGATGCGGCCGCGCTCATGACCTCTGCAGTGAAAACCGACGGGGGATATGTCGTAAACGGAACAAAACTCTACGTGACGAGCGGAGAGGTAGCGGATATCTACGCAGTGATGGTGCGTACGGATGAGACCCAGAAACAGAAAGGCATCAGCGCAATTATCGTGGAGAAGGGTACCCCAGGGTTTACCTTTGGACCCCATGAACCAAAAATGGGCCTTAATGCAAGCCCCACCACAGAGTTACACTTTCAAGACTGCTTTATCCCTGCAGAGAATTTGCTCGGGGAAGAGGGGCGCGGCTTGAATATGGCCTTGACAGCCCTCAATGGAGGGAGGATCAGTATAGGAGCATGCGCCACTGGTTTGGCTCAGCAGGCCCTCGATTATGCCATGGCCTACGCCCACAAGAGACAGCAGTTTGGGAAATCCATTATGTCTTTTCAAGGGATCCAGTTTCTCGTTGCAGACTTGGCCACAGAGATCGAGGCAGCTCGTTTGATGATTTATCGAGCAGCATGGCTCATGGATCAAGGCGAACCAAGCGTTATGGAGGCGGCCATGGGAAAACGGTTCGCCACGGATACGGCCATGAGGGTGACCACTGAGGCTGTTCAACTACTGGGCGGATACGGCTATATGAAATCCTATCCAGTAGAGATGTACATGCGCTTTGCAAAAATCGCCCAAATATTTGAGGGGACTAACCAGATTCAGCGCATTGTCATCGCACGAGAGCTGGCCAAGTACAAAGGAGGCAAGAGGCCTGATACCTACTAGGGAGACCCTAGGGATGCGCGCTCCCACAAGCTTGTGAAAATTTATTGTGAAAAAACAGTCCTTCTTGTCCAACGCGTGTGACGCCTTTCTTAGAAGATACCATTGTTCGCAGGAGAAGCTCTATGGCCAAGAAAGCTGAGAAGAGCCAAAGTACAGGGGAACGAATTCGAGAGATGAGAAAGAAACTCAATCTCGATATACCTCAACTTGCAGAGAAAACCGGGTTCACGGCCGAGTACCTCCAAGAAATTGAGGCCGGCGCTGTAGTTCCCCCTGTGGGGACGCTCATACAAATTTCCAGGGCGCTTGCGGTGGATTCAGCCGCGCTCCTCGCCGAAGAAAGAAAGGAGGAGAGGCGTCGGAGCTATCGCAAACGCACCAAATCATATTCATACAAGAACCTAACGCCTGACGCCGAGGACAAACATCTGTGGGCGTATCTCGTGACCCTGGATCCCGGGAAGGCGCATGAAATGGTGGAATATAAGCACCCGGGAGAAGAATTTGTCTATGTGTTGGCAGGAAAAGTCGAGATTCAAGTGGGGGACGCAGTAAACCAGTTGAAAAAGGGGGCGACGCTCCATTTTAACTCGAGCATCCCTCACAATTTGAAGAATCTCAGCAACAAGAAATCCCAGCTCATCGTCGTCGTTTACACGCCTTGAAAAATGGAGGTTGCCTCCGGCGAAATATCCTTTCCGGGGAAAGCCAAAGGGAAGGCCGAGGAAGACGGGATAGCCGCGCATCATGTTGACAGATAATCGATTCGCGTCAGCGAGCGTGGAACTTTCGACGCAATAATTTGTCTATGTGATCAGGGTTATGTCATGAAGGACGTCATGCTTGCCAGGGCCAGAGCACACAAGGCTTAGCCAGGTGTGACATAAAAGTGTGGCGTCTAATGGACGCAATAACCCATATCCATACCTCCTTTCACGCCCCGAGCCCCCTCTCGGGGCTTTTTTTTCGCGAATCTGTCTGATAATGTATGGCCAGTCAAGTCTCGGTTCAATGTGTAATAAACGCCAGCGGGGTGCTCAGTTCTTACAGCAGGAATGGCCGGGCGTCACTTTGCTCCGTCGAAGAAAGGGGCCGCTCCGGACGCGGATGCATCACCCCTACCAACAAATGGGGTAGAAACGAGACGAGGAGGAATGGTTCCGTGAGAGACCGCGCCTATACACAAACGCTGTGAATGAGATAATGGAGGAGAGCATATGAGATTGAATGGAAAGGCGGCCGTCGTCACCGGCAGCAGCCGCGGGGTCGGGAGAAACGTAGCGCTGGCATTGGCTGCTGAAGGCGCTGACGTGCTCGTCAACTACACGTCGAACGAATCGGCTGCGCAAGACGTTGTGCAACAAATAATCGCAATGGGACGAAAATCAGTAGCCGTGCGCGCCGACGTCGCCGTAAAGAAGGACGTGGAAGAGATGATGCGCACTGCCAGGCAGACCTTTGGACATCTTGAGATCCTCGTCAATAACGCCGGCTTTACTAAACCGGCGATGCTGCTGAAAATGACCGAAGAACAGTGGGACCTGGTGGTCGATGCACATCTGAAAGGAACCTTTCTCTGCACGCAGGCTGCCGCGAAATATTTTCAGGAACAGAATTACGGTAAAATCATCAATGTGAGTTCTGTCGCCGGGCTCGTGGGGACTGTGGGGCAGGTCAATTATTCTGCTGCAAAAGGCGGCATTCTCAGTTTTACCAAGAGCGTAGCGAGGGAGCTGGCGCGGTACAATGTCTGTGCGAATGTCATATCCCTCGGAATAGTAGAGACCGACATGACCGAAAAGATACGGAGTGATGAGAAGCTGAGGGAAATTTACATGAATCGTATTTTGATGAAGCGGTTTGGAACCGCAGCGGATATAAGCCCCGCGTTTGTGTTTCTTGCCTCCGGCGAGTCAGACTACATCACGGGACAGGTGCTGTGCGTGGACGGCGGGTACGGCATGATTTAGAAGATAGTGACGCATGGGTTCCGAAAATTCTTGACTTGTTACAGAGCATCTGTTACAAGGAATTTACTATATAAGTATCTGTAGATAGGCTTTATCACGAGGTTGAGACGGACTCGATGCTCAACCGAAGAAAAGGGATACCCCGAAAAGGGCTGTGGATATACCATCCAAGAGCGCCTTTTTTTGGGTGGAAAGTGGCGGCCAAGCCGGAGGCAAGCAAAAAATAGCTTGACATTCCGTGGTTGATTTGATACCAAAAATACATTCCGGGCTATATCGGATTTTAATCCGGGAATGTTTTTTACGGGTCTCCCAAACAGTGGTTGGGAGGAACTGTTGAAAGGAGGATTGAGGGTATGGTTAAACGTTTAATACTTCTGAGCCTACTGGTTCTCGCATTGTGCGGCGCTAGCGTGGTGATTACTTCCGCTGGCGGACCTGGCGGCGGTGGACAGGCGTATATGCCGCCTCCACCAATGATTCCGCCGCTGTGTGGACCAGCCCAGACAAAGTACGAAATGAAAAAGGAGGTCATCACTCCGATACCCGCTCAATTGAGAAGGGTGAGGGTGGTTGCCCCGTATCTGGCCGGCGTCGCATGGCCGCGCAAGCCTCTGGCATTCTCCGCGAATCCACAGACTTTCCCCCAGGCTATTCCCGTCGGTCGCTATGAGTGGCTGGTTCCCATCGTGTCAGAGATCAAGAATGAGCACTATGACACAGTGATGGATCCGTGCTGCAAAAGCCACAAAGTGCCTCGTTGCGTGTGGGTGAAGGCAAACTACATCAAGCAACAGTGCGCGCCTGCGTGTGGTCCTGTTCCTATGGCGCCTCCGGCCCCAATGCCGGTCAAAGTGACGAAGTAAAGGTTGCTGCGAGAGGCCAATACAGAGAAGAAGAGTTCCTCAGATATAATGAAGTTTCGAAAGGAGGATTAGGGTATGGTTAAAAAGATAGGAATTCTCGGATTCGTCCTGGTCGTCGTTGCCGCGGCGGGCATGGTATGGGCCGAGACATTTACGGGGTCGATCCCAGCACCTCAGCCGATGGTGGCTCCAGCAGCAGCCCCTGCATGTGTTGGGCCGGCATGCGCGCCCCC
>CAYRVH010000042.1:8520-12973 GCA_964427855.1 uncultured Syntrophaceae bacterium | reverse complement strand
CAAAAAACTGAGAACGTCTATTCAGGTCAAGATGTCGTATCCAGAGCCGACTCCCCCACCCATGACGTGGTGCGGACCGTCTTGCGCGCCTCCTCCCATTCCTGTGGCGGTGCCGATGTGGAGATTCATCGTTCCTTGGCCACCCTATGTGTATTATCTGCCCGTTGACTAAACAAAGGTCACGAGCATCGAAAAAAGAGCCCCCTGGAATGGGGGCTTTTTTGTTCCTAATGGTGAAAACCGCGTAATGATTATCATCCCCGCCATAGACCTTAAAAATGGGAAATGCGTACGGCTGCGACAAGGTCGCTTCGATGAAGTCACGGTGTTTCACCACGATCCAGCAGCTCAAGCGCGCTCATGGGAAGACGCTGGAGCCACGCGCATCCATGTGGTGGATTTGGATGGTTCTACGGCAGGGTCTCCGATAAATCGTTCGACCATCGAGCGTATCGTCTCGTCCGTGTGCGTTCCAGTACAGCTCGGCGGCGGCATTAGGGACCGCAGCTCCGTACACGCCTACCTCGAAATGGGGGTGAGCACAGTGGTGCTTGGCACGATGGCAGTCAAAGATAGGGCATTGACATCAGAGCTTCTGAAGGCCTACCCTACCAAATTGGCCATAGGCGTTGATGCGCGGGATGGCAGGGTGGCCATAGACGGTTGGACCACAGTAACGGACGCAACGGCCATTGAACTTGCGCGCGCGTACGCGTCCTTGGAGCCCGCATACTTCATCTATACGGACATCCAGCGAGACGGGATGATGAGGGGGCCCAATCTGACGAGCACCCGTGAATTCGCCATGGGCGTGACAGCGCCCGTAATATTGTCCGGGGGGGTTTCCACCATGAGGGACGTGGAAGCGGTTCTGGGCCTTGACCATTTCGGCGTGGTGGGCATGATTATAGGGAGAGCGTTATACGACGGCGCAATAGATCTAAGAGAAGCGATAAGACTCGCCGAAAAAAGGAAAAATGCTCGCTAAAAGGATAATTCCCTGCCTCGACGTCAAAGATGGCAGAGTCGTCAAGGGTGTCAACTTCGTCAATCTCTCGGATGCCGGCGATCCCGTCGAAAACGCAAAGTACTACGACGCGGAAGGGGCTGATGAACTCGTCTTTTTGGACATCACTGCTTCGCACCAGAAGCGAAAAATCATCCTAGATGTGGTCGCGCGCACGGCAGAGGAAGTGTTCATGCCCTTGACTGTCGGCGGTGGTATTAGAAATACTTCCGACATCCGAGAGCTGCTCAATGCCGGAGCTGACAAAGTTTCTCTCAATACGGCGGCGGTCCAGGATCCCGCGCTCGTGAGAGACGCGTCGCAGATGTTTGGCAGCCAATGCATTGTCGTGGCCATCGACGCCAAAAGGTCACCAAATACCCAATCAGGCTTCGAGATCTCCATCCATGGGGGGCGCACCATGACCGGCATCGACTGTCTGGAATGGGCGCGCAGGGTCGAAGAGCTAGGAGCAGGAGAAATTTTGTTGACGAGTATGGATGCCGACGGAACCAAAAACGGCTACGATATACCCATGACCGCCGCGGTAACCTCAATTGTCGGCATTCCCGTGATTGCCTCCGGGGGAGCAGGGGCCAAAGAGCATTTGCGAGACGCCATCTTGCTGGCAAACGCCGACGCTGTTCTGGCCGCGTCCATCTTTCACTATCGAGAGATACCGATAGGAGATGTGAAGAGATACCTTGCCCAAGAGGGCATCCCCGTGCGGCTTTGATCTGCTCAAATTCTTCTTAGGGATGACGCATCCTCTCCTTGAACGGGTTATCGACCGCCTGCGAAGCCCAGCGAGAAACTACGCGTCTTTTTTATGAAACTGTCAGAGGAACGACTCTGGAATGAATATACGGGTTGAAAGTCTAAGAGCGCTTGATCTGGAGGCCGTGCTCGCTGAGGTAGCGCGATATGCTCATTCCCGGCCAGGAAAGGAAAGCATCTGTAACGCCGCTCCGCTGCAGGATTTTGGCGAGGTACGACAAAACCTCGGTATCGTGAGGGAGTTGAAGGAAGCTGCGGCGCTTGATGGTCCAATGGATTTGCATGGGTTGATGCCCATTCAGGGACTGCTCCAAAGCCTCGAAAATCACGCCACCGTCTTGGAACCGGAAGAATTGCTTGCAGTCAGAGATCTCCTTGCCCTTACCAGCAGGACTTTTGACTGGCTCGACCGACTTGATCCTCGGTTCGAGAAACTCAAAACCTTGCAAGG
Source organism: uncultured Syntrophaceae bacterium (assembly GCA_964427855.1). GTDB lineage: Bacteria > Desulfobacterota > Desulfomonilia > Desulfomonilales > Desulfomonilaceae > JAUPKT01. The sequence goes on along the minus strand of CAYRVH010000042.1, from coordinate 10,739 downwards.
CTCATTGGAAATCCTGGGTGACCTTCGGGCAAAGATCGATCGAAGCATAGATGAAAACGGTCAGGTGCGAATGGACGCCAATCCGGAGCTTGTGTTCATCGGTGATCGCCTAAGAGAGGCGCGAGAAAGCATACGCAGACGACTTGATGGATTTGTTCGCGACAGAAATCTCATGGACGTGGTGCAAGAAGATTATGTCACCCTGAGGAACGATCGATATGTGATACTCATGAAGCCGCACTTCCGGGGTAAACTCGAAGGGATCGTTCACGACCATTCTCGCAGCGGATCGTCCGTGTACGTCGAACCGTTTGACGTGGTAGAGGCAAACAACAAAGTTGCTGAATATACCGACCAACAGAGGGCTGCGGTGAGGAAGCTGCTGAAGGACCTCTCCGAGGAGGTGAGACTCCGAAGAGCCCAACTCAGCGTCAATTTTGAACAACTCGTCTGGCTCGACGCGTTCCAGGGGCGAGCCCTGTATGCGCTCGCTATGGCCTCTGTGGAACCGGAGTTCGTAGAGGACGGCTTCAGAATAATTGGAGGCCGACACCCCCTCCTTTTGGCCGCGTCCACATCCGATGTCGTGCCGATGAATGTGATCCAGGATGGAGACACCAAGATCACCATCATCAGTGGGGCAAACATGGGAGGGAAGACCGTCGCGCTGAAAATAGCCGGCCTCTTTCCCCTCATGATTCGCTGCTCGTTGCAGTTGCCCGCGCGAGAGGGGACAAAAATTCAACCCTTTGGCAGCATAATGGCTGACATCGGGGACGATCAGGATCTGCGAGAGCGCATCTCCACATTTGCAGGTCATATACTCCGCATGAGGTCTATTTTACAAAGCGCCTCAGATGGGGACCTGGTTCTTATCGATGAGCTTGGAGCCGCCACGGACCCTGAAGAGGGCGCCGCCATAGGTATGGCTCTCTTGGATTGTCTTGTAGAAAAAGGTGTGCGTTGTGTCGTGACGACTCACCTCTCTCAGCTCAAGGCATACGCATTTGCGCACGATTACGCAAAGAACGTGAGCGTCGAGTTCCACCCTGTGACGCATGAGCCCACTTTTCGGCTGATTTACGACATTCCCGGTGAATCGCATGCAATAGCCACGGCCCAACGAATCGGACTGCCCGAGGACGTTCTAGAACGCGCCCGCCGCTACGCGGATAGGCTTGCGGGGGGCAGCGCTCAACTTCTCAGCGACCTAAGACAGAAAATGATCGAATACGAAGAGCTTCAACAACAGTTGAGGAATAAACAGGTCGAACTTGATCAAGAACTTGCCGAAATTCAGAGGCAAAAAAGCCAGCTTGTCGAGACATTTAGAGAGCGCTGCGTCACGCTGATCCAGAATGCCGAGAAGCAGATCGCCGATCTTCAGAAATCCTTAAAACAGGGCTTGCCAAAAAAAGGTGAAAATCCGAGAGACAAGCTTAAGCAGATTGCAGAGCGTCTCGAAAATGAGCTTGGCATACCGGTAATCAGGCGAAAATCAAAGCTGACGCCCGGAGCTGTCGTACGGATAGCATCACTCAACAAACAGGGCACGGTCACGGAGGTTTCGGAAGCAGGCGTTGCCACCGTCGCAATCGGGAAACTCAAAGTAAAAGCCAAAACGAGCGACTTGGTTGAATTGTCTTCTCAACGAACTGAAAAAAATGCTTCAAAAATGGAAAGTACTGGAGTAGAAATCCCTAGCGCCTCGCCCCAGTGGCAGGTCAAGCTCATTGGCCTTAGGGTGGACGAAGCAATCCCAGTCTTGGAAAAAGCCATCAACGATGCATTTCTTGGGGGCCTTTCAGAGCTCATCATCATTCATGGCAGGGGCACTGGCGCCCTCAAAAAAGCTGTGCGTGAATATGCATCGCGACATTCTCTTGTCAAAAGTTTACACAAAGCGGATCAGGCGCAAGGCGGAGACGCAGTGACTGTGTTGGAATTGGCGAATCCTTGAAAAACAACAAGCTCTCATTCTCTGACGACTCATAGATGTACCGATCGTACTATGAGAATACCTCCAGCAAAAATATCAGAAATAGCCGCAGCTGCAGATATTGTGCAGGTCATATCCCAGTACGTCGCCCTTAAGAGGGCAGGGAAGGACTACAAGGGGGTCTGTCCTTTCCATGGGGATAAGGATCCTTCCTTCTATGTTTCGCCCCAAAAGGGCATATTTCACTGTTTCGGGTGTTCAGTCGGCGGAAGCGTGTTCA
>CAYRVH010000042.1:0-8510 GCA_964427855.1 uncultured Syntrophaceae bacterium | reverse complement strand
TTTTCTCATGCGGATGGAGAATTGGACGTTTATTGAGGCTGTTCAGTATCTGGCCCGAAAATACGGTATTCACCTGGATCTCAGTGATGGACATGGGGCCAACGCTGAAAATAAAAAGGGGATTTTCGAGGCCCTGAGATTGGCGGGAGAGTATTTTTCCACCAACTTGACCGCTAAGGCCCGGGCATACCTCTCAGACAGAGGTATTTCAGATAAATGGATCAAGGAGTTGGGATTGGGGTTTGCCCCGGACAAATGGGAAGGCATGGTTTTCTTCCTTCGATCGCGAGGGATTTCGGACAAGCATGCGAGGGCCGCGGGTTTGGTGCGGGAACGGGCAGACGGCAGCCATTACGATTACTTCCGCCAAAGAATCATGATACCCATCAGAAATATCAACGGTCAAATCGTTGCGTATGGAGGCAGAATCCTTGGGGAAGGGACGCCCAAGTACCTCAATTCTCCGGAATCAGAGGTATTCACCAAGAAAAATACGCTCTTTGGTTTGGACGCGGCTCGGGAAGCAATTCGAAAGGAAGGCTATGTCATCCTCGTCGAGGGATATTTTGATCAAATATCGTTGCGCACCCGCGGGATCGACCACGTGGTCGCACCTCTCGGTACCGCCTTGGCGATGGAGCAAGTCCGTCTGATCAAACGCTTCACCTCCAACGTACGAATTGTGTTTGACTCAGATGAAGCGGGAATACGGGCGCTCAAGAGGGCTATCCCGATGTTCCTCGGTCAAGGAATCGAACCATCCTGCGTCCTGTTGCAGGGTTCCAAAGACCCCGATGAAGCCGTCACGCAACACGGGGTCGAAAAGTTCAAAACACTTGTTGAGCACGCCATTCCTGCCCTTACTTTTTTCCTGGACCATATTGAATCTCGCTGCGACGTAAACACGATAAAGGGCAAAAACTTGGCTATTGAAGAAATCATGCCTATTATTGGACAGATTGCCGAATCGGTCGAGCGGGATTATATCATAGAGAAGGTATGCTCGAGATTCAGGATCAAGGAGGAGAGGCTTCGTCAGTTTATACGCACAGCGGTGACGCGGTCAGGCGGCGCTACCCGCTTCGAACAAGCCCCCGGCCTTTATAATTTCCCTGCGGATGAGAGAAACGTCGTGAGGGGTATGATCTTGCTTGACGGCGTCATAGACGCGATCGAGGCCGCTGGCGTGCTCAAAGACATTGAAGACCCGGTATTGGCGGAGCTGGCAGCCAGGGTCACGACCTTCCATCGCCAAAATGGTCATTTCGACGCCAGAGAGTTCCTGAATTCACTTGACGATGAGCGCCTTTCCTCAATTGTGGCATCCTGGATGAATCCTCGGCCCGAAGAGGATGACCTACGCCCGGAAATGGACGGCGATACCCTTGTGTACGAATCTCTTGATCGTATGAGAAGACGGAAGCTGGAAAGACGAAAAACTGAAATCAAAGAGCGCATGAAAAAGTGTATCCCAGGCGATGACGAATATAAACAGCTTGCCAACGAGCTATTGTCTCTCGGCCGCGTGTTGCACAAGTAACCATGACAATTGCAAGAAAAGGAGAAGTTTTCAATGATTGACGCCAAGACTCCTTTGGAGTTCAAACCTCTGTTCGATCTCGCACGTACTCGGAAGTATCTGACGTATGACGAGATAAACGAGCTACTGCCGTCCCACATAGTCGGGACTGAACAAATCGATGAGCTTCTCATCAAGATCATGGCGGACTACAACGTGGAGCTGGTGGCCTCCGAGAAAAAGATACCCATTACCGAAAAGAAAGTACAGGCCCTAGACGACGATAAACCCGAAGAGGATGAAGAAGATGAGGAAATTATAGCTGATCCGGATGCAGTTGTTCGCGGAAACGACCCCGTGAAGATGTATCTTCACGAAATGGGTTGCGTCTCTCTGCTCACCCGCGAAGGTGAAGTCGAGATTGCAAAAAGGATAGAACAGGGCGAACAGCAGGTCTTTGGAGTGATTATCGAGTGCCCCGTCACCATCAAAGAGGTACTCGCCCTGGGCGACAAACTGCGGAAAGGGTCTATCAGGCTCAAAGAAGTCATCAAAGGGTTCGATGACGAGGAAGTAGCAGAAGGCGACGACTCTACCAACGTCGAGAGAGTTCTCAAATTGATAGACGAAATGAAGGAGTACGACGCCAAGTACCACAGCCTGCTGGATAAGCGAAACTCCTTGCAACCCGATGCCCCCCACGACGTCATCGCGCAGATGGACCAGGAAGTCGCCGCCGCAAAAGAACAGGTAGTCGCTTGCCTCCGAAGCATTAACCTCAATACAAATATGATTGACCACATAGCAGGAAAACTGAAATTCCTTGTGCAAAAACTGGAGGCCGCAAAAGACGAGTTGTGGGCCGTTGAATATGAGCTGAAGGCATCCACTGATGAAGTACGCAAGAAAATTGACTTCCTTAAGAACTTAATCGAACAGAAAAAACCGATAAAAAAATACACCCACCTCTCTCCCCAGAGGATCCTGGAACTGGAGAGAAAGTTCGAAAATGGGATGCGAAAGATCCAAAAGCTTCGCGCGGAAGCCGGCATGGATGAAGACAATTTGGTCAGGGCCTTGGAGTCATGCCGCCAAGGAGAATATCTCGCACGGAAGGCAAAGTCAGAACTCGTTCAGGCAAATCTTCGACTTGTGGTGAGCATTGCAAAAAAATACACCAATAGAGGCTTGCAGTTTCTGGACCTTATTCAGGAAGGAAATATTGGTCTTATGAAGGCGGTGGACAAGTTCGAGTACCAGCGTGGATACAAGTTCAGCACGTACGCCACTTGGTGGATAAGGCAAGCCATCACGCGCGCCATCGCAGACCAGGCCCGGACGATCCGCATTCCGGTGCACATGATCGAGACGATCAACAAGCTGATAAGAACCTCGCGGTATCTTGTCCAGGAATATGGTCGTGAGCCCACTCCAGAGGAAATCGCCGAAAAAATGGAGTTCCCTTTGGAAAAAGTTCGGAAGGTCTTAAAGATCGCGAAGGAGCCTATATCTCTGGAAACGCCGATAGGAGAAGAAGAGGATTCCCATCTTGGCGACTTCATCGAGGACAAGAAGATCTTGTCGCCGTCTGATGCAGTTGTTGGCATGAGTCTCACCGAACAAACGAGGAAAGTATTGGCCACTCTCACTCCTCGTGAGGAAAAAGTGCTTCGTATGAGGTTCGGAATAGGTGAACGGGCTGACCATACGCTCGAGGAAGTCGGCCAAGATTTCGATGTCACACGAGAACGAATTCGTCAGATCGAGGCTAAGGCGTTGAAGAAGTTGAGGCATCCTTCCAGGAGCAAGCGATTGAGGCCATTTATCGAAGGTTGACGAGAGCGGGGAGAAAGCCTTCAATCAGGCTCTGTTGCGGCCATCCGTTGCCGGAAAAAACGCGTCGCCCTCGAGTGAAAGACGCGGCTCATCCTCACTCACATAGAAAAGCGGAAATCATGAGTAATGCGCCGGATTATAAACCTAAATTGCGAAATATTGAACCTTTTGCCGCGAGCTACCAAGGAAAACACGTCATCGGTCTAAACGACCCTCTGCGGCTGTCCGACAAAATAGTGTTTGTTCCGCATGAGACTTTGCCCCTGCTGGCGATGTTCGACGGCGCGCATACGCTCAGGGATATCCAAGCCGCATTAAGCGCTCGCGCGGGAAGAATCATATTCCTCGATGAAATACAAGGCATCCTTGAGACCCTCGATAAGGCGTACCTTCTCGAGAGACCGTTAGCAAATGACGCAATTCGCAAGAAAACTGAAGAATACAAAAACAGGCCGTTCAGGCCATCCTCTCATGCGGGAACGTCGTATAGCAACGATCCGGAAAAACTTACGCAAGAATTAAATTCTTTTTTTGATCCACAGAGGGGTGGCCCCGGGTACCCCGCCCTGTTTTCCAAGCCTGACAGACCTGTGGGCCTCATCGCCCCCCATATCGACATCAGGGCCGGTGGGTTGAGCTTTGCTCGAGCCTATCACGCGCTGGCAACAGGCCAACCGTCGGATGTCTATGTCATCCTGGGAACCGGACACGCTGGCGTGCAAAACATGTTCACCACCGGCACCTTAGATTTCCAGACGCCGTTGGGAACTGCAAAGGTGGATTCCCGCATCGTTGCTCTCCTATCCGAGCAACTTGGAAAGGACGTCTCGGAGGAAGAAATACTCCACGAGACTGAGCATGTCATAGAATTTCAAGTAGTATTTCTTCAGCACGTCTTCCGAAACCGACATGATTTCACGATCGTGCCCGTGCTTTGCTCCCTGTCTCACCGCATATTCGACTCAAATGATTCTCTCTCTGAGCAGAAGCAAGCCTTCTACGCCTTTTGTTCGGCGTTGCGAAACGCGTGTCGTCAATCTGGTAAAAGAGCCTGTTTCATAGCGAGCGCTGATTTGGATCACATCGGCCCTCGCTATGGCGATCAGTTTGTACCTCACCAGGGCACAGTGAACGCCTCATTGGAAAAAGACGGCGAGATGCTCGATCATTTACAACAACTGTCCGTGGATTCTTTCATTCGATGTATCACGTCGGAAGGTGATGCGAGACGAGTGTGTGGCTTTTCCCCCATCGTTACAATGATGCATGCCATGGAAGCCTCTCGAGCGGAAACGTTGAGTTTAGATTTTGCCTACGTTGATGATAGGAAGAGCTTTGTCACCTTCGGGGCTATGGTATTCTACTGAGAGGAATGCTGGTTGCTCGAAAAAATCCCTCGGGCTTCCTTTCAGTGGCATAGTTTGCGCCTGACCTCTGCTCCCACATCTCACGAAATATCAATGGAACCCTAACTTGACAGAGGCGCTCATAACGAGTAATAGCTTTGACGGACTACCCATCGCGCAAGAGTGTAACTCCTGCGCTCTCAATTAAGGAGATGGACCCTCAGAGAGACTGTCACCCGCCGACGCAAGCCGCTGTTTCAGAGAATTTTCCATGACAGGAATGCACATATTGGGTGGAGCGACCAAGGGGTTCGTTTCTTTAACGAGGAGGAGAAAATGGAAATAGTAGCCAACATCCCTACGCCAGAAGAATGCGCCTCGCAGATCCTCGATTATACAGGCCACATAGTGGAGCCAGAGGCTGCGGGAGACCTTTGGCTCAAAATATTGCAGCACAAATGGTTCCTCTCGGAAAAACTGGGGCGAGATGTGGGCATAAAGGTGGCGTGCTTGGATTTTTTCGAAAACTCGCAAGCCAATTTGCCGGATTTTCGCGAAGAAGAGATCGCTCGTATCTTGCGAGAATTGGGCGGGACATTGGTGGACCGCAACATTTGGGACACGATCTCAGATACACAGCCGCCCAAGAAAATCGTTGAAAAGAGAATAATATTGCCGCTGACCAAGGTCGATCTTGCTCGTAAACACGGCGTGGTGCCTCCCAAAACAATCATCTTTTTCGGTCCCCCGGGCACCGGCAAGACTCATTTTGTCCGAGCCATAGCGGGAGTGCTCAAATGGTGGTATGTGGAGGTGAGTCCGAGCGATCTCATGGCCCAAGGGCAAGACCGCCTGGGCTCGAATCTTAAAGCGCTTATGGAAAAATCAGCGCGGCTGGAAGAAGCCGTCATATTTATTGACGAATTCGAAGAGATAGCTGCGAGCCGTGACAACGCGAGCCGAATGGACAAATCCATTACCAATGAATTCTTGAAACAGGTGCCGATTCTCAAGAAGCGTGGAGGGAAGATACTCCTCATCTGCGCTACCAATTATATTCGTGAGTTGGATGCCGCTCTGCTTCGACCCGGCCGGTTCGATTGCATCATCCCCGTCGGAGGGTTGGATCATGCAGGACTGAAGACGATCTTTGACCACTATCTCTCCCAAACTAATGCAGGAGAAGTGGATTCGGACAGAATCGTCTCGCTCATCCCGTTTTACACTCCTGCAGACATTGAATATCTCTTTCAAAAGGTGACGCACGCCGCGTTTGAGCGAGAACTGACCCTCGGTCGAGATTATCAAATTACCACGGACCTGTTTCTCGAGAAGATCCCCGAGGTAAAACCGTCGCTTACCGACAAGATCATCGCAGAGTTCGAGAGAGATTGTCGGGAATTCACGCGATATTGAGAAGGCGCGGCATGCCCTTACTAAAGTGGCTTGCAATGAAACCAGCCGGCAGCGCCTTTTATCGCAGCGCTCGGCGGCGCGTATGCGCCTCTTTCTTGATCCTCACACTGCTGCCGGCTTGGTATGGGCATTGCGGGGCAAACCACTCGGAAATCGAGACCCAGGTGTTGCGCGTCGTTACTACCAAATACGCCGGGTATTATCACAAGCCGTGGAAGGCCCCGGATTTTGTCACTACAAAAAGCAGCGGCTTTTTCTTCGAGGATGGCAAAAACTTTCCCGGCCGTAGAGGGCTCATACTCACGAACGCGCATGCAGTGTCCATGGCCCAAAGCATCCAGGTTTCCAATGGCAGAGAAAAGAGACAGTACAAAGTCACGCCTTTGGGGATTTGCAATTCAGCGGATTTTGCCATACTCGAAATGGGCAGCGAAGAGCTTGAAGCCTACGAACGAATCAACGGGCCTGTAAGCCCCTTGCAATTAGGGGATAGCGACGCCCTTCGCGTGGGGGACAGGGTCACTGGCTGGGGATATCCTCTAGGCGGAGAGAGCCTGAGCAAATCCGAACAAGGCGAGATAAGCCGCATCGAGGTGAGTCAGTACTCCTACTCGCTTGACACATGGCTCATGGTCCAGGCATCTCTCCAACAAAACAGAGGAAATTCAGGCGGTCCTGTGTTGAAAGACGGCAAGGTGGTCGGGATTGCGTTTCAAGGGATGAGGATCAGCGACCGGATCAACTATTTTATACCCATAAATCTTGTCAAAAGTTTGACCCCTCTCCTAGATAAACAACACCTTATACCGTCCTGGTTGTACGTGGTGCAGCGACTTTTCCCACGACTCAAAGAATATTACGGGCTTAGTCGAGACCAAGGAGGCGTCCTTCTCGATTACATAGTCCCTGATGGCGGGCCCTATCGTTTTGGGCTGCGCAATCACGACATCCTCCTCGCGATCGATGATCTTGAGATAGACAACTACGGCGAGATTTATTTCGAACCGCTCGCACAAAAAATACATTTTTCAGAGGTGCTTAATCGGAAAAAGGTGGGTGACCCGCTCCACATCAAGGCGCTGAGACAAGGGCAGATCATAGATATAAGAGGTAATGTCACACCCGGGCTGCCGAGGCTGGTTTCCAGAATCTTCTCTCGGCCAAATTATTTCATATTCTCCGGCATTGGGTTTGTGGAATTGACTCTCAATTGTATAGACAATCTAGGCAAATCGGGCGACGCATTCAGGGCAAAATATGCAGATGGTCTGCCGTCACGACCAAATGAAAAGATAGTCATCATATCAGAAATATTTCCTGAATACGGCCTAAGTGAAAGCGCGGGGTACCTCCGCAGAGTAGAGAGAATAAACGATACCCGCGTCCTCAATGCACAGTCGCTGTACGCCGAACTCATGGAGCACAAACAAAGGGGGGAAACCAGAGTGCTCCTCACATTAGAGGGACATCTCGTGCTTCCCCTGGATTTGCAGAACGCTTCGAACCTAGACGCAGAAATTCAACAAAAATACGGCATTCTTCACATGATGACGCCGGAAGGTTTTCGTAATTAGCTCGTTTCACGCACATCCCCTTATGAGAGTGATACACATAAGTCATGCAGGATGCTGTAGCGGCGCGCCATTGGATCGGTTTGTCGTTTTTTTCTGGAGGGTCACAGAGGAAATCGGGCTGGCCTTCAATGCCTGTTCAACCTTGTCACGGAGATCCACTCATTTTTTACAAAACCGTGCCTTCGGTCATCCATGCTAAGACCATATTTGACCGGCTCCTTTTGTAATGCGTACCGCTGCTCGCCCACAAAAACGCATTTTACGACTGGCGCAACAATTGTAAGGGACAACAGGCTAACAGGTGATCCTCTTTTCGAATTCCTCCCAAAGGACCTCTGCCATTTCTTCGCCGACCTCGCCCCACTCCTGGTTTACTTGGCTCAGATGCGCTGATAAATTACCCGTCCAATGGGATTTGTCCGATTCCATAAAGTAGTGAAGAAAGCTCCCGTACAAGCCTTCGTACATGTACGGCGTAACTCTTTGCATATCTCTGACAAACGTTTCTGCTCTTTGACTGGATTTCATTGGCACCTCCCATTAGAGCGCGCCAAACTCTGCATCGCTCTTCGTGTTTCTATTGTGTATAGTAGTGACAAACCTCCATAAGTTTCAAACATTCCAACACATATATGTGCACGGACGTCTTCCATGGAAACCCCCTCACCCCACAATCATCTCCACGAGAGTCTATATGGGTTTTCCGAGCGAATCACGACTTCGATGACACGCATGTCCCTGTTGTACGCTGCGAGGAACAAATCCACTCCCGCAGCCTCCCTTTCGAACTTACATTCCGCACGATTTCATGTAGGTGAT
>CAYRVH010000041.1:14173-28686 GCA_964427855.1 uncultured Syntrophaceae bacterium | reverse complement strand
CATGGAGCCCCCAGAGCAAGAAGCGGAGGAAATGCGCTATGGACCCCTGACCTTGTTGGCTTTGGGGATTACTTCCGTGAGCGTGCTTTATTTAGGCATCTTTCCAACAGCCTATTTAGGTATGGCAGTGGAATCCATCAGGCCTCTTTTCTGAAACGTCGTCCGAGGTGATACATCAAACTCATCGATATGATTATTCATCTCGGAAGAGAATTGAGCGAGACAACAGATTCTGCTCCCGTATGGTAATGAATGATAATCAAGGCATTAGTGACTACCGGCCACGGCATCAACTGCGAGAAAGAAACACACAGGGTTCTGGAACTTGCGGGATTCCATGTCATTGATCTGGTGCACCTCAATTTCCTTGCCGCCGGCGCTGTTGATCCCTGCACCTATCAACTCATAGTATTCCCAGGGGGGTTTCTCGATGGAGACGACCTGGGAGCCGCCCAGGCCTGCGCGAACAGAATCCGATACTCGAGGATAGGAACAGAACGCCTTTTAGACCGGTTCATGAAGTTTGTTTCCAATGGGGGGTTGTTGCTGGGCATTTGTAACGGATTCCAGCTTCTGGCCAAATTGGGTTTCTTGCCCGCATTGGAGGGAAATTATTCAAATCGAGTGTTCAGCCTTATGGGAAACGACTCGGGAAGATTTGAGGATAGGTGGGTTTCCTTGATCATTGACCCGGGATCGCCATGTATATTCACCCGGGGGCTGAAGGGCCTGTATCTGCCGGTACGTCATGGCGAAGGCAAATTCATCGGAGCCTCCCCAGACGTGGCCCAGACCATTATTGAGAAACGCCTTGCGCCAGTGCGATATGCGGAGCCGGATTTCTCGACAACTACTATGCGGTATCCGTATAACCCCAACGGCTCCGAGGGTGCCATAGCCGGCGCCTGCGATCCGTCGGGTCGTATCTTCGGACTAATGCCTCACCCCGAATGCTTCGTCCATCGCTTTCATCACCCTAGGTGGACGAGAGAACAGTTACCTGAGGAAGGCGGTGGCCTCGCAATTTTCAGAAATGCGCTTAATTTCTTACGTTCATCCTGACGCACCCGTGCGTTTTCTGGTGAACCGTGACCGCTTTATTTCCTGCGCAAACGCGCAAGTCCACAAAGCATAGCGGGGTCGCGAGTGCCCATAGAATTCTCGTCAAAGAGAAAGACGCACACAGTTATTCTTTGGCATAGAAATCGCTACGTTGCGTAATGCCTTGGAACGAAAGGCCTCGACGTCTGACACGAAGAGAGAAACGAAGCCATTTCGTCATGATTTTTAGCAATAGATTGCTGGATTCGGGCACACTAGTTATCAGTGTTCGGATTGTTGAGCGCGCTTTTAATAGTGAGCCCACAACGAGGGTGAAGAGGAAAAGTTCATTATTGTGTAAAATTAAATGCCATACGTCATATCTGATCAACCGGGAAAGGTTAGTAACAAAAGCATGATCAAGCAAAACGATGCCGATTTTTGTTGCCATAAGCAGCGTATCAGGATACATATATACGGATTACTCACCCTGCGTCCGAAAAAATCCAGATATTGGTTATGTGAGCAAGATGTGCAGCGAGCGTTGCACTTTTGAATAGCCACAGAGGAGGTATCGATGGCTCTTGACCCTACAAAGATGGCCGATTGGCAGATAGCAAAAGAAGCAGAAAAAACAATGAAAACCGTGTATCAACTGCGGGACGAACTCGGTTTGACCGAGGAAGAGCTTTTGCCCCACGGTCACTATGTCGCAAAGGTAGATTACCGGAAGGTCCTGAAAAGACTCCAGGGGCGCCCAGATGGCAAGTATATAGACGTCACGGCTATTACCCCCACTCCACTGGGCGAAGGGAAATCCACCAGCTCTATGGGACTCGTTGAAGGTCTCGGAAAAAGAGGAAAGAAGGTAGTCGCGGCTATCAGACAGCCCTCGGGCGGTCCCACGATGAACATCAAAGGTTCAGCAGCGGGCGGCGGACTCGCACAGTGTATCCCCTTAACTCCATTTTCTCTGGGCCTGACTGGCGATATCAACGCCATCATGAACGCCCATAATCTCGCAATGGTCGCTCTTACCTCTCGCATACAACACGAATTCAATTACGATGATGAAGAGTGGGCAAAGAGAGGTATGCCACGGCTCAATATTGATCCAAAGAATGTGGAATTTGGATGGATCATGGATTTCTGCGCCCAGGCCTTGCGCAACATCATCATAGGTATTGGCGGGAAGATGGACGGATTCATGATGAAGTCCCATTTCGGCATCGCCGTGTCGTCTGAAATCATGGCCATTCTCGCCGTTTCCACCGATCTCAAGGACATGCGTGAACGTATAGGCCGTATCGTGCTCGCCTACAACAAGAAGGGCGACCCAATCACGACGGCGGATCTCGAGGTTGACGGCGCAATGACCGCGTGGATGGTGGAAGCAATCAATCCGAATCTCCTCCAATCAATCGAAGGTCAGCCGGTCTTTGTGCACGCCGGGCCATTCGCAAACATTGCAATTGGACAATCTTCCATCATTGCAGACAGAGTTGGCCTCAAGTTAGCTGATTACCATGTGACCGAGTCCGGTTTTGGCGCAGACATCGGATTTGAGAAATTCTGGAATATCAAGTGTCGGTTCTCTGGCCTTGTGCCAAACTGCGCGGTAGTAGTCGCAACCATACGGGCTTTGAAATGCCACGGCGGCGCGCCTGTGCCGCGTCCAGGGCTGCCCATGCCCAAAGAATACGAAGGAGAAAACGTCGGCTGGGTCGAAGAAGGCTGTAAGAATTTGGTTCACCACATCGAGACAGTCAAAAAGGCCGGCATCAATCCAGTCGTCTGCATCAACTCGTTCTACACCGACACCAAGGACGAAATAGCCGCAGTACGGAGACTCTCTGAGGCGGCAGGCGCACGTGTGGCCGTCTCCCAGCATTGGCTCAAAGGTGGAGACGGAGCGCTCGAATTCGCGGATGCCGTTGTGGACGCATGCGAAGAAAAAAACAATTTCAAACTCCTTTACGAGTTGGATCTTCCGCTGCGTCAACGAATTGAACTCATTGCAAAAGAAGTCTATGGCGCAGACGGTGTCTCATACACGCCAGAAGCCGAGGCAAAAGCCAAAAAGATGGAAGCGGATCCTGAATTGTCAAAATTGGGTACCTGTATGGTGAAAACTCATCTCAGTTTGTCACACGACCCAAATGTGAAAGGCGTCCCCAAAGGTTGGGTGCTGCCCATAAGAGATATTCTCACCTATAAGGGCGCGGGATTTGTCGTTCCTGTGGCGGGCACAATTTCGCTCATGCCAGGTACGAGTTCCAATCCTGCATTCAGAAGAATAGATGTCGATGTCGAGACAGGAAAAGTAAAAGGCCTGTTCTAATTGGTACTTGGCGTTGGGAAACAAGAGGCTCGCCCCTATGATCTGTTGTGAGGCGGGCCTCGATTCGTATGAAAGGGCAGATTAAATGGATGGAAAACCAGTGAGTTTGAGCAGAAACATGCTGGCGGTAGTCATGAGCCCTGCGGATGCCAATCAAATGGGAAACGTTCACGGCGGAGTGATCATGAAATTGGTGGACACCGTGGGAGGCGTCGTGGCCATTCGGCATGCCGGTCGCGTGGCGGTCACGGCTTCCATCGACAGGCTTGATTTTCTGTCCCCTGTCCACGTGGGCGACCTAGTCATTCTCAAGGCGAGTCTCAATTACGTCGGCAAAACCTCTATGGAGGTAGGGGTGAGGGTGGAATGTCAGAATGTGCTCACAGGTGTCACTCGCCATACAGCCACCGCGTATCTCACATTTGTTGCCCTTGACTCCAATGGCAAACCTGTCCCAGTGCCCCCTCTGATCCTCGAGGATGACGAAGACCGCAGGAGATGGTACGAGGCAGGCCTGAGACGCGCCTGTCGCCTCGAAGAGAAAACAAAAGAAAAATAAGTTTCCTTCCTCCCAGACTTTTCCGCCCCTTGAGCTGCTGCACTGCGTATTCTCTTCCTTGAGAACCAAACCCATCTAAATGAAAAACCTCCGGGACACCATCGCAACATCCCGGAGGTAAACTACCCTCGAGCTCCAGGGGGGAGGAGGCTCAAGAGTATATTTATCAATTAATCATGGTTTCCTCTTTGGCAAGATTTCGTTGAGAACATCCCAGCATTTCCCAGTTACTTTTCCCTTGCCAGGGCAAGATATATATTATAAATACCTATATTCCACATCGGACAGAGCCATGCACAATAACCTTGGGAAAGGACTCCCCAGAAAGGCGGCGCATGTGACTAGAGTAAACATTTTCGCATCAAGCAAGGGAATCATTATCGTTGGAGCGATTATTGGCGTGCTCGCAGCCTTGCTTCAGAAATTGGGGAACCCAGGCAATATGGGGGTCTGCGTAGCCTGTTTTGAAAGAGATATTGCCGGGGCGTTAGGGCTTCACCGAGCGGAAGTGGTCCAATACCTTCGACCTGAAATATTGGGGTTTGTCCTGGGCGCCTTTCTTGCGGCTTTGTCCTTTGGGGAGTTTAGGCCTCGTGGAGGATCAGCCCCTTTCGCCCGATTCCTGCTGGGAATGTGTGCCATGATAGGCGCGCTAGTTTTTCTCGGCTGTCCGTGGCGCGTGTTGCTGCGTCTTGCCGGCGGTGATGGCAACGCACTTTTCGGCCTCTTCGGCTTGCTCGCGGGGATTTTTACGGGGACGTTATTCTTTAGAGCAGGGTATAATTTGGGAAAAAGCAGCAAGGGGAACTACGGGCTCGGCTTCCTCATGCCAATTGTCATACTAGGGCTTCTTGCCCTACGAATTATTTTTCCACAGATACCCGGCGAACCGAAGAGCGGCGTCCTATTTTATAGCGTTAAGGGACCAGGCGCTCAGCATGCAGCCTTGATTGTCTCCTTGGTCGTTGGCTTGGTCATCGGCGTCGTTGCGCAAAGAAGTCGTTTCTGCACCATGGGGGCCTTTCGAGACCTTTTATTGTTTGGACAAATGCATCTCTTCTCTGGGGTGTTGGCGCTGCTCGCCGCAGCATGGGTGACGAACCTCGCGGTTGGACAATTCCATCCTGGTTTTCAGGGGCAACCAATCGCACATACGCAAGAATTTTGGAATTTTGCAGGCATGTTTGTGGCGGGCCTCGCCTTTGCGCTGGCGGGAGGATGTCCAGGTCGGCAGCTTTTTCTATCGGGAGAGGGAGATGGCGATGCGAGCCTTTTTGTTTTCGGAATGATTACGGGTGCTGGCATTGCCCATAATTTTGGGTTGGCAAGCTCGCCGGCAGGCATTGGTCCCCATGGAGCTGCCGCCGTCATTGTGACTCTTGCGTTATGTTGTTTTATCGGATTTTCGAATATTCAAAGATCAAAGGTTTGAGGAGATTCAGCTATGGTTGAAAAAATTGATGCGCGCGGTTTGTCGTGCCCTCAACCTGTTCTCTTGACCCTTAACAAGCTCAAAGTAATGGGAAGCGGAGAAGTCGCAGTTCTCTTGGACAACGAGACAAGCAAGGAAAATGTGACGCGAGCGGCTTCCGCCCAGGGTTGGTCGGTCGCTCAGATCAAGGAGGATGACGAAACGTTTGTCGTCACCCTTGTCAAGCGATGACTTTTCTTAGGAACTTACGCCAGAGGCTCTCCAAAAATAGCAAATCCCCCGCAAAGACCTCAGATTTATCCGGCCGGGGACTGCTTCTCTTTGAGCACACCAGCGAAGTCATCAGGGCTGAGAACTGTCTGAAAAAAGCGGGCTTCGATGTGAAGGTCAAAGGACCTCCGCCGGAGATTCGGACAGGCTGCGATCTCGCGATTGAATTTCCCCTCATTCTTCAGATGCGAGTGATTCAGGTTCTGGGAGAACAGAGCATATCTCCTTTACGGGTCGTGTCCCTCAAAGACTTTCTCGTCGAGCCGGTGAGCCTTTATCACGTAAAAGACTTTGGAGAATATGTTATGGTGAGGGCGGCCAACATGAAGATAACTCTCCGGAAAACAGACCGAAAAATTGTGAACATATCAGGCGGAGGCTGCCCCGACGTGCCCTTCCTTGCCGACCAGCTCGTTGGCAAATCATTGGAGGAGGCGCCGGAGCCCAGAACCATCGGACAGACGCTTTGCGGATACGCGCTTCAACTCGCCTACGAGGAGCTACTGCGGATATGCCCTGGTCGATAGTGGGTACCGTACCTCGTGAGGATTTCCCTCTCGTCGATAGCATTTGTCGCTTCGACGGAGACGCTCTTAGCCTCGGCGACCAGAGGATCGAAGTCCGACGTGGGACGCCGGCTCTCTTGGCTGCGGCGTGCCTTAGTGCAGAATTGCTCGATATAGACTTGCCTCGAGCCATTCTCGTGGGAGACACTGGAAAAGGGGAGGGGAGCAAGCGCTTGTATAAATATCTTGTGGAATCGATGGCTTTTCAAGATGACCATCTCGTGGTGTTCCACTACCTCCAGCCGGATGTGGATTGGCACAATAGAATCCTCATAACCATCGAAGATCAACGCAGCAGGCCTTGTCTCATCGCAGACGCTGGATATATGTACGTGGCAAAAATGAGTGGTTTTGCCTCCTCTTACGATCTGTTCACTCCCGATATTGGGGAAATGGCCTTCTTGGCTGATGAATCAGCGCCCCATCCATTTTATACGAGGGGCTTTCTGCTGCACAACGAGCATGACGTCCCTCAACTCATTGCCAGAGCCTACCGACACCAGAATGCTGCAAGGTATTTACTCGTGAAAGGCCAATGCGACTATGTTGCATCGTCACAGGGAGTCATAGCTACAATCTGCGAACCCACGGCCCCGCACATGGAACCCATCGGCGGTACGGGCGATACCTTGACAGGCATTGTCGCTGCTCTCACTGAGGCTGGAAACGACATAGGGACCGCCGCACAAAAGGGGGCAAAAGCAAACCGTTTGATGGGAGCCATCTATCAGCCAACGCCGGCGTCGTCTGTGTCAGAATTGCTTATTGCGCTTCCCCAAGCCCTCACGGCAAACGGCGCCGAAAACTATTGCCAGCGCCCAACAATGTAGGTTTTTGGCTCCATCCTTTTGAAAATGTGGAGCACGCAAGTGATGCGGTCTTGCAGTTGCGCCGCCGCCACCCATACCAATGACGCGACCGTCGCCCGCAAAAACGAAGCGACGGCGAAAAATGCCGTCACTCCGTAATATTGGTCGTTTCATTGGCCAAAGCGTTTTTGCGGCGCCCACTTTTCAGTATTTGTGCCTATCGTCCTCAGGCTTCTCTATGGATTCCTTGAGTTCGTCAGGGTAGAATTCGGTCTTGCCAGGTGGGATGCTTCTCAAACTGGGAAACAGGCCTTTGAATTTGTGGGAGTGAAGTTCCATTTGATCTGGTGCATGGTGTGACCAGTAGGGGGTTGAGTCTTCTTCCTCAATCAGGACAGTCTCGAGGAGCGCTGGATAACGGTAACGAGGATTGTTGCCCAAAAATGCCAACATCTCCCGACCTCTTCGAAAAGCTCCCCTCCTCCGGTTCACTTCACCCAGCAGGTAAATTATCAGACCCGGGTCGCCCTTGGTCAGCCCCCTTCGGAGACTCTCTTCAAGATACGAATCAGCCAGATCCAGGAGTTCCATCTCGGTCTTGAGGTTCGAGAATTCTCGGGCCGCCCATGAACCCTTCAGGCTCATCACGGCGAGGTCGCGAGGATTCAATCCCCGCGTCTCAAAGATTGAAATAAGCGCAATCCATTTGCGCGCCACAAATTCATGAATTTGAAATTTTTTGAAGATGCCTACATACTTGTCCGATTTGACCAGGTCTTTGATGTGTCCCGGTACGCGCGCGTTAAAGTCTTGAACTCGAGCGGTGTAAAGACATTCAGGGCAGGTGGCCAGCTCCGAGGAACGGTTGCAATCCCTTGGGACGAGTCTGAAGTCGAGCCCATAGCCGAAGACCGTCAAATTTCGTCCGTCTGCTTCTCGCTCATGGCTGAACTGGTGAGAGCACAGAGGGCAAGCGAGAACCTTTACTGGAATAGTCACTCAATCCTCCTTCACATACCACAAATTGAATTAAACCTCCCCTCTATACCCGCGACAAATATATCATATCACAATTGATGGCTTTTTTCCATGGATTTCTGCCGAGAACGAGCTATAAAGTGTGGCGATTCGACAGAACAGTTTATAATCCAAGCGGCAACGGAGCTTTCTGGTGTCTCGATACGTTGATTTTGAAAAACAATTAAATCCGAGTCAATTTGAAGCGGTCTCAGTCGAAAAGGGGCCGGTTCTCGTTGTTGCGGGAGCAGGGTCCGGAAAGACAAGAACCATCGTCTATCGTGTTGCGTGGTTGGTCCGCAACGGCATCCCTCCTTCGGCGATTTTGTTGATGACGTTCACGAGAAAAGCCGCTCAGGAAATGCTCTCGAGAGCCTCAGACTTGATTCAGACGGAGCTGTGGGATGTCGCGGGCGGGACCTTTCATTCAACCGCGAACCTCGCCTTGCGGAGACATGCCAAATACCTCGATTTGGATTCATCATACGCAATAATGGATCAAAGCGATGCCATAGCAGCCTTAGAACACATAAAAAAAGATCGAGGCGTCGCCGGGAAGCTGCCCAAGGGATTCCCCAAGTCGCGCACGATTGCAGACATCATCTCTCGCTCATCTGGCGGTGAAAGCAGAATAGAGGACGTATTAAGACACCGGTACCCTCACTTCATCGAATTCGCCCCTCTCATCGAGCAGGTGTATGAGTCATACATTGCGCACAAGAGATTGAACAACCTGCTGGATTACGACGATCTACTGCTTTATTTCAAGACATTGCTGGAAACCTCCGTACCAGTTCGAGAGCAATTGTCGTTGCGCTGGCGGCACATACTTGTGGACGAGTATCAGGACACGAACCCATTACAGTGTCGGATAGTAAGACTCCTCGCTTTCACGCATGAAAATGTGATGGCAGTCGGCGATGATTCCCAAAGCATTTATTCTTTCAGAGGCGCGGATTTCAGAAATATTATGGAGTTCCCGAATATTTTCCCAGGAACGCGTCTCATAAGGCTTGAGGAGAATTACCGGAGCACCCAGCCAATCCTTCGCCTCACAAACGCTCTGATAGCGCAAGCGGCCACTGGGTACGCTAAGGTACTGTTTTCCCAAAAAAAGACGGGCCAGCGACCTTGCATATTTCAGCCCTCGAATGAACGAGAACAAAGTCAGCTCATCGTGAGGCTGATACAAGAGTCTGTCCGAAATCGTGTAAGGCTTTCGGATATAGCGGTTCTGTTCCGAGCCGGCTTCCATTCCTTTGATCTTGAAGGAGAACTGGCAAGAAACAAGGTACCCTTCATCAAGTATGGGGGTGCGAAATTTTCCGAAAGCCAACACATCAAAGATGTTCTCGCTTATTTGCGCGTCATCAGCAATCACAGGGACCGCTTGAGCTGGATCAGAATACTCACATTGCTCCCAGGGGTGGGCGCCAGGACCGCAGCCAAGTTAGCCGCTGCCATTTCCCAGGAAGTGGATTTGGCAAATTGCGCTGATCTCGTATCTTCCTCAAAAAAATTCAAGTCAGACTTTGACCTTTTGCTCCATACCCTTTTGTCTGTAAAAAACATCAAGGGGGATCTGGGAGGGAAAGTTGAAGCAATCAACAGATATTATTACCCCTTCTTGCAAGAACGCTTTGACAACTATCCAAAACGCTCCCGTGAGCTGGAACAATTAGCCAATCTCATTTCCCCTTATAAAAGCCTCGGCGAGTTTCTCAATGACATGGCGCTGGATCCTCCAGAGGATGCGGATGTGTCGGAATCCTCCCACCATAAGGAAAGACTTGTTCTGTCCACCATCCATTCAGCGAAGGGCCTCGAATGGCACACAGTCTTCTTGATATGGGTTGTCGAGGGACGCATTCCCGCGCCGCAGGCTGAGGCATTTGAAGAGGATCTCGAAGAAGAGCGTCGGCTGCTCTATGTGGCGACCACTCGCGCCAAGGAAAGGCTCTTTCTCATGGCCCCTCGGTCGATGCTCGATCGGAGGTTTGGGTCTGTTCCCACTACAATCTCGAGATTCATTGCCGAGGTCTCAGACTCCTGTCTGGAATGGCGTTCCCCGAAATAAAGGGAGAGAGCCTTGACACTACAAGCACTTCCGCATAAGTTAAGAACATCGCGTAGCGGAGAGATGACCGAGAGGCCGAAGGTGCTCGCCTGCTAAGCGAGTGTAGGGTGTAGAGCCTTACCGAGGGTTCGAATCCCTCTCTCTCCGCCACTACGAAAGCTCGTTACACCGCTCTTGGCCGCGTCCTTGCAAGTGGTTGCGTCGTGAAAATCACTCACACATCGAAGTGGCTCTTCACCGCGTCGGGATCCGGGGGCGTCAGGTACGGCGCGTATCGCTCTTTGAGGCGCCGCGTTCTTCGCAACGCCTGTGCGATCCTGTCCAAAGGAAGACTCTCCATATCTATGCTATCCATAATGGCCTTTCGCGCCAGCAATACCTCATCTTTGGACTTGCTGAAGAGAAGAAGGTCCGCCCCTGCATTCAATGCGAGTTCTGCGGATTGCGCGGCGTTGTAGTGGTTGGTAATGGCCCCCATATCCAAATCGTCGGTGATGACGACGCCATTGTATCCCAACTCCGATCGAAGCATGTCATTCACAATTTCGGGGGAAAGGGTCGCCGGAAGAGATGGATCAAGAGCAGGATACATGACATGGGCGGTCATCATCATGTCCACTCCGCTGTCGATCGCCGCCTTAAAAGGAATGAGATCTTTTTCTCGGAGAGATTTTTTGTCACGCGCATCCAGCGGCAATTCAACATGCGAGTCCACTACCGTCCCCCCGTGCCCGGGATAGTGTTTCCCACACGCGATGACTCCCGCTGATCGAAGCGACTGGATGACGATCCGCCCCAATCGAGCTACTGCTCTTGGGTTGTCTCCGAAAGATCGGTCGCCGATGACAGATGTTGCAGACCCCGAATGGCCGCTTAACACGTCCAATACAGGTACGAAGTTCGTGTTAAAGCCCACAAGCTTTAGTTCATGGGCCGCAATGGTCATATACGACCTCACCAGCTCGTGCGCTCGAGGATCGCCGCCCAATGTCCTCGCTGATGGACAGGAGACGAAAGGCGCGCGCAGACGGCGTACCCGGCCACCCTCCTGGTCCACCCCAATGAGCAAGACGCTGGTCCAATTGTCCATGGCAAGCAGTTGCAGGTCTCGGTTCAGAGCCGACACTTGGACAGGCCCCTCGATGTTGCGGGCAAACAGGATCACACCAGCGGGTTTCAGCTCGAGCAAGAATCTTTTTAGACTATCAGAAAGCGAGGTTCCTTCAAACCCAACGACAAAGAGTTCTCCAAAGTCATCCCTATTCATATGCTCTACACTAAACATCGCGCTCGAAGGTACGTCGGTGGACTTGGGTGCACGTTAAAAATAACTATGAAGCCCCGGCAAATAGTTCACCCCAAAGTAGGTAAACAGGACGCACATGAAACCCACTACCGAAAGCATAGCCGTTCGGTGACCAGACCAGCCGCGAGCAAGTCGCGCGTGCAGGAACGCGGCGTAAACCATCCAGGTGATCAACGACCAAGTCTCTTTTGGGTCCCAGGACCAATAAGACCCCCATGCGTGGTCCGCCCATGCGGCGCCGGTAATGATTCCCACGCTGAGTAAAGAGAACCCGATCACCACAGAGCGATACACGATTTCGTCCAGCAGCTTGCTTGGCGGAAGATGCTGAGCCACGTGAGGCGAGGTCAAAGCCAAAAGGAACATCACCGCAGCAATGAAAGAGGCCGTGAATCCTGCATACCCAAGGAAACAGGTGACAACGTGGGCGACTAGCCAATTCGACTGAAGCGCAGGAATCAATGGTCGGATGGAACTATCGATCAAAAACGTAGAAGCCATGATGATGAAAGCTATGGGCAAGCCTGCCACGAATACGATGTCGGCATGAAAGGCCGTGCGCACCACGACGAGCGCAACTACTATCGTCCAGGCAAAAAAAACCAGGGATTCGTAAAGGTTTGAGAGAGGAGCATGTCCGACCCCTAACTCATACGACTCATACCACCTGTAGAGTATAGACGCCCCATGCACCACGCAAATAGCCACCACCAGGCGGAACGCCCACTGCATGAACTGAGACTTAGGCTTGGCAACCACAAATGCAATCAAATAAATGATCGCGGATGCCATGTACGCGAATGTCACAAAAGTGTTCAAGTCTGTACTGGTCATAAAGCGTTTCCCATGTTCGCAGTCACGCCGGACAACGCCCCCTGTTGAGGCGGGGGCGTTACGCCGATGTGATGGCCTCTTTGGTTACCTTTTCTATCGTTTCTCTAAATTCTTGCCTCATTCGACGGCTGGATCCTGAGACCCGGACCCTTGTCTCGTGCGGCCCGACACGCACGATTTGTACGCGAACACGTCTATAATTGGTGAACAAGGTTACGACAAAACCCGCCATCAACATAATGCAGCCCAACCACACAATATGCGCCCCAGGATCATAACCAATTTGCAGTCCACTTGCGTACAGAGGTTGATAGGACTTGAATCGCACCTCATAATCTCCAATCCGCACAGGTTTTGCATCCTTTTGAAAGATCCTCAGAGTCTGCGGTGCAGCTTCCTTCCCGTGTTCAAGCGTCACATCAATCCACGCGCCCCTGAGGCTCGAACCTGGGTCAAGAGCTGAGAGTCGAATCTCAATGTCCCCTTTCGGCAGAGCAGTTTCTGCGCCCGGCTCCAAGACCAATTCGTCCTTGGAGCCATCTGGGCTTTCCAGAGACAACCAGACGCCCTTGACGCCTACGAGTTTATAGTCGGACTGAAAAAGCGAGATTCCACAGTACGTAACGGGATGGTTTACCCTGACAGCCCCTCTGTACACCTCCTGACCATTCTGAATCAGCCTTATGTCACTCCGGTATTCTTTGGGCTCGCCGGATGGGTAGTGCGCAAGTTCAAATTTATCGAGGGCTATCTCGAAGGGTAGCAAAGCGGTCTGCCCGGACGGGATGCGAGCGTATCGCGATCCCGCGGTTCCTTCTCTAATCTGAATGGCGCCCTTGAATCCGAAAAGCAACCCTATCAATGCGCCCAACAACACAATGATAATGGCCAAATGGATCAAGGGAAAACCGATGAGATGTATGCGATGTCTCGTCCAGTCTAAGTGCCATTCGTCCGCTGTACCTCTCATCCTGGGTGGCCTGCGCATCACATCGCTGAGGAGATCAGTGAGCAACCTCTTTGTCGCCTCTACAGGACGCGTCTCCTCCCAAGTCAAGACAAATGTCTCTTTGAGGCTTTTTTCACTCCAGTCAGCCAAAATTGCAGGTATGCGCTTCCGAAGACAGCCGCCCAAATTCAGGCAAAGAAGCACAAGTAGGAGCGAAAACCACCAACTTCGATAAACTTGATGAAGGTCTAGGATCAACGCCAGTCTGCCGGAAAGGGTTTCTTGGGCTTGACGAAGCTGCTGAAAGGTGATCTCTTGAGGGATGACTGTCCCTAAAATGGACGCGATCGCAAGAGCAAAGAGCAAGAAAATGGCGAGTCTGATCGACGTGAATGTTCTGTCAAAAAAATCCCAAAGGGAACCTCGTGTCCCTGAGGCCCCATCTCCGCTGCTGGAGACATCCATACCGTCATACCTCGCGCTAATTTTTCACTCGGGCTTGACCTCTCATAGAACCCTTGCGTATGCTGAGCCAAAAAAGGCCGTTGATTGCATACACACGGTGTTCCCAAGGCAGTGTTTTTGTGTATCCCATTCGGCTCAAAAATTCAACAGCGCAGCCTTCTTTGTGCGAGAGGTCTGCTCGATACGAAAGTAAAGCGGTGTAGCTTATGAATGCTATTTTTAGGTGTTTTTTGTTCGCTGCGATAATCAGCTCGTTGTTATCCTTAGTTGTCGGTGTGGGGCGGTCTGACCAGAAAAATGATGACCTTGCCGCAACCATTGAAGAACATTTGAAAGCCGGACGCATACCTGAGGCGGAGACTCAGGCCCAGAAATTTTTGCAACAGGCGCGAGAAAAATACGGCGAAGATAACCAGCAGACGCTGCACGCAAAGATCCTTCTCGCGAACGTGTATCGAGAGGCTGGGAAATTCGACGAAGCCGCGTCCTTGATCAAAAGCTGTCTGGCTGCGAATGAAAAGGCCTTTGGTCCAGACGATCCCTCGCTTGTAGAACCGCTGACCGCATTAGGCATGCTTATGCAGGTTCAAAACAAGCTCCCCGAAGCAGAATCTGCCTTCCGCCGCGCCCTTGCTATCGACGCCAAGAAACCGTCAAACAATCGCGTGCCCGTTATTGAAACCAAGGAATCATTGGCGCTCCTTCGAGCAGGCGAAGGGGATCTCGTGGAATCTTCACAGCTCCTGGAGCAGGTACTCACTGAAAGGGAACGTACCGCAAGCGCCAACTCAGAGGAGTATGCCACCAGCCTCAACAACCTTGCTTCCATTTACGCCACCGAATACGG
>CAYRVH010000041.1:0-14163 GCA_964427855.1 uncultured Syntrophaceae bacterium | reverse complement strand
CGCACAGCAGGAGAGGTACGACGAGGCCATCATTCTTCAAGAAAAAGCGCTGAGGGTTCTGAAGGATGCCGTGGGGCAAGACAACCTCACCAATGCCTTGTTCAACCAAAACATGGCTGGTTTCTTGCTTCTCGCGGGGAAAAAAAATGAGGCGGAGCGGGCGCTCGCTGCTGTCCCCCCGCTGTTGGAAAAACATTTAGGCCCGGATCATCCGGCTCTATCCGAAGTCCTTTTTGAATTGGCAGAACTCAATGAACAACTAGGCAACAGCGCCAAAGCCAAGGAACTGCACAAACGGGCAACGGAAGTGCAGGCCGCTGCGGATAAAAAGGGACAATAGTTTTCCTTCCCTGCAGACGCAATGCCGGTCAGGGATGGTCTAGGGCCTGCCAAACAAAGCTGCATACTTACGAGGAGGTATCTATTGTGAAGAAATCAATTGGCGCCACGACCATTGTGTATCCGACGCCGGTGTTCATCGTCGGTACCTACGACACACAGGGTCGCCCCAATGTGATGACAGTGGCATGGGGTGGTATATGCTGTTCCAGTCCGCCGTGTGTGTCTATCTCGGTTCGAGAAGCGACACACACCTACGGAAATCTCATGCAGCAGAAAGCTTTCACCATCAGCATTCCGAGCGTTTCTTATGTCAAGGAGGCCGACTTTATCGGAATCGCTTCTGGAAAGACGGAAGACAAATTTGTCGCGACCGGCTTGACGCCAGTCAAGAGCGATCGCGTGAATGCTCCATACGTGGCTGAATTTCCTATGGTTCTGGAATGCGAGGTGAGGCATACACACAAGATCGGTCTCCACACACAATTCATCGGCGAGATCCTGGATATCAAGTGTGAAGAATCAGCCCTAGGAGAGAGAGGTCGCCCTTCAGTGGAGAAATTACAGCCTTTCCTCTGGGCGCCGGACGGCAGCGGATATTATGGTTTCGGAACTTTCCTGGGCAAGGCTTTCTCAGTGGGTAAAGCGCTGAAAAAGGACTGAGCAAGAGACATGCGCTGTCTTGTACGTGGCGGGTGACACGACCTCAAGCCCCGCGCCTTCGTATCGACGTCGCCCTCATGCAGGCCTTTCTCTGCTCTGGTGGAATTTTTGTAAAATGCTCCAGAGCTGCTATCGCGACGTCTTCCGGGGACTCGTTCAGCTCTTGAGCTATTCTCTCGAGATTTACCAGGATGTCGGTTGGAAAAGAAAACAGCCTGCTTTCGCCGTCTGCGCTACTCATCGATTTAGTCCTTTCATTGCGCTCTTTATTAGCCGAAGCGGCGCAGTATTTCAACAGGAGGGCATGAAGTGCCTGAGCTCACGCATTTCGACGAGGCCGGTCGAGCAATAATGGTGGATGTCTCAGACAAGGACGTGACGGTGCGTGAAGCCGTCGCCCGGGGCGAGGTGATCATGAAACCGGAGACCCTGAACCTTATCCTTGCGGGGCAAGCCCAAAAAGGAGATGTGCTTGGCGTCGCCCGCATCGCCGGGATAATGGCAGCCAAACGAACGCCCGATCTTATACCTTTGACCCACCCACTGCCCATAAGCTCTGTCACGGTGGATTTCTTCCCGGATGAGGAAAAATCCGTTATCGGAATAGAGACTCGAGTGCGAGTCATTGGCAGGACTGGCGTCGAGATGGAGGCGTTGACCGGCGTCGCCGGTGCTGCGCTCACCATTTATGACATGTGTAAAGCAGTCGACAAGGGAATGGTAATCTCTCAGATTCGATTGATCGAGAAAACAGGCGGAAGGTCCGGGACATTCCGAGCAGCAGAGCAGACGTGGTAGGCCGCCCTTCTGGTCTATAGAGCAACGGCAAGTCCCCAAGACATCGCCGTGGAATGAATGAGCGTCGCTGCTCTCATGACAAAAAAACTGCAAAATGGGCAGTCCTCATTCGCCGCTACATCATAATGAACGGCAGACGTATGATTTATGCACCCCAGATACGAGACATTGACCACCGCACCGATCAAAAACCTTGGCGATTTAAATAAAAACGAACTCCTCGAACTTCTGAGGATCTTTGCAGGCAATGTACTTGTACACTACGGTATGTGGTTCACGGAAAGCGTGTATAAGTTAGGCCTCCCACAAACTCTAGAACTAGAGAGCAACGCATTCCACGCGTACGCGCCTTTAGCCTTTCAGAAGCTAACCCCGCATCTACACACCCAGAGAGATAAAGATTTTGCGCTCTCGTTTTCCACAAAAGACGACGCCGAACTCATTGCCCTGATACGGGACCTTGCCAAGACGTGGGTGGCAAGCGACGGGGTATGGTTCCAAGCTGTAGAAAGACGCGCCGGCATGAATATAGCCAAGGAGATTAACGACCGCTGCTGGGCCAACTTCGCAGCCCTTGAAGCAACGAAAATTCTGGCTTTTTTAGGCCTGAAACAAGGGTGCGGACTGTCGGGTTTGCAAAGGGCTCTGGAATTCAGGACTTATTCCGTGATCAACGAGCATACCTCTGAATTTCTCGAAAATGGGTCGCTTCTCTTGACATTCCGAGAGTGTCGCGTCCAGGACTCACGAAGACGAAAAAAAATGGAAGACTATCCTTGCAAATCGGCAGGCATGATAGAATATTCAAATTTTGCGGCGTTCGTTGACAGCCGAATTACAACTGAATGCGTGTACTGCCCGCCCGACTCCTTGGCCGCGGACGAATATTGTAGCTGGCGATTTACCACGTCATAAGAGACTTCAGGGGCTCTTTAGGGGAGCTCGCTCATACCCATGCCGGTAGGTTCTCATACATGGATCACGTTCCCAAAAACAGAATCGCTCCTTGCAACAACAAAAACATCAATCCAGCAGGGCAGTATGTAGTCTATTGGATGGTGGCCCACCGACGTACGAGATGGAATTTCAGCCTTCAGCGGGCCGTTGAGTGGGCGGATGCCTTGAAGAAGCCTCTCGTTATTCTCGAAGCGCTCAGAGCTGACTACAAATGGGCCTCTGACAGGCTACATCGATTCGTCATAGAGGGCATGCGGGACAATTGGCGGCGTCTCAAAGGCTCCAATGCGCTTTACTATCCGTACATTGAGATGCAGGTCAACGCGGGAAAAGGATTGCTGGCTGAACTCGCTCACCGCGCATGTGTCGTTGTCACCGATGACTTCCCCTGCTTCTTTCTCCCTCGAATGATATCCGCGGCTGCGCGTCAGGTTCCTGTGCTGCTGGAAAAGGTCGATGCAAATGGTCTGTTACCTATGCAGGAAGCAGATCAGGCGTTCCTGCGGGCCTTCGATTTTAGGCGGTTCCTTCAGAAACACGTGATACCTCATTTGTTCATCCTGCCTCGGACTGATCCTCTCTCATCTCTTGCCCAGAGCGCCTCCCCCGGTATCCTCTCTTCTGTGCAAGAAAAGTGGGAACCGGCGTACCGTTTCCTCGATGACGTCGCATCCCTCGACCTAAGTCGGCTCCCGATCGATCATTCGGTTCCTCCGACTGAAACTGTTGGGGGGCTCGAGCAGGCGACCGCAAGGCTAAGAGCATTCATAAAACATTCATTATCCGAATACGACGTCCTGCGAAATCACCCCGATGATAATGCCACAAGCGGTCTCTCCCCTTATCTGCATTTTGGCCACATTTCTGTACATCAGATATTCCAAGAGATTGCAGATCACGAAGGTTGGGCTCCGGATCGAGTTTCTCCCCGAACTGCGGGCAAGCGAGCTGGTTGGTGGGGCATGAGTGTCGGCGCGGAGGCTTTCTTGGACGAGCTGATTACCTGGCGAGAACTCGGGTACAACATGTGTCGCTGCCGCCGAGACTACGACGCCTTCGAGTCTCTGCCCGAATGGGCGAAGGAAACCCTTGAGAGACACGAATTCGATACGCGTCCCTATCTATATTCGCTGCCGCAACTGGAAAATTCAGAGACTCACGATCAAATTTGGAACGCTGCACAAAATCAGTTGCGAAGAGAAGGAAAGATCCACAATTATCTTAGAATGTTATGGGGGAAAAACATCCTGGCCTGGACGCCTTCTCCAAGGGAAGCCCTTCAGGTTATGATCCACCTCAACAATAAGTACGCCCTTGATGGTAGGAATCCGAATTCGTACACAGGCATTTTCTGGTGTCTTGGGCGATATGATAGGCCATGGGGCCCTGAGCGCCCCATCTTTGGCAAGGTGCGATACATGTCTTCTCAGAGTACGAGGCAGAAGATAAGAGTTGCCAATTTCATGCAGAAATATCGACCATGAGTCATTTCATGCAAGAACTTCGTCGATTTTCGGGGAGCTGTGAAAACCGTAAGTGGATTTTCATTCCTTACGACCAACTGTCCGACCAAATAGGCCCCCTGGCAAGGTATCGACCCACAGAAACGGGCATTGTCATGGTGGAAAACCCCTGGAAAGCGTCTCTGAGGCCGTATCATCGTCAAAAATTGGCTCTGATACTCGCTAACATGAGACATTTTGCCTTGGAGCATGCGCGCAGAGGTGTTGCCGTTCGCTACGTTGTGGCAAACGGCCCCTATCGTGAGACGCTCGGAAGATTGTCACGCGAACTGGGGCGCCTCGAAGTGATGAAGCCCGCCGAACGAGAGCTAAGAGCTGATCTGGAATCCTTAGCGACGGAGAAAGCCCTGAAGATTGTTCCACATGAGGGAAGATTGTGCTCTACCAAAGCGTTCGCCGCGTTATTTGGCCGCAGCGCTCAGTGGCGAATGGATGCTTTCTATAGATTCATGCGTAAAAAAACCGGATTACTCATGGATAAGGGCCGACCAGAGGGCGGTAAATTCAGCTACGATTCGGAGAACAGACGGCCTTGGCGTGGAACTCCAAGGGCTCCGGATCCTTGCACGTTCCCCATTGATTCGATTAAGCAGGAGGTTGGCGACCTTGTTGCGAGATTATTCCCCCATCACCCGGGCACATTGCGTTTGGAAGAGCTCGCCGCGACAAAACAAGATGCACAAACTCTCTGGAACTGGGCAAAAGAGCGCTGCATGAATTTTTTTGGGCCATATGAGGATGCCATGTCTTATCGATCCGTGGGTTTGTTCCATACCCGCGTCTCCTGCTTGCTCAACATACATCGACTTCTGCCCGCCCGACTTCTTGACGAGGCGGCTGCAATGAACCTCCCCATCCAAAGTAAAGAGGCTTTCGTCAGGCAGATACTTGGGTGGCGTGAATTTGTCTATCTCGTTCATGAGACAACAGATGGCTTCAGAAACATGCCGAAAGAGTCGCCAGCGGTGTCGAAGTTTCCAGGTGATGCGGGTTATTCTCGATTGAGTGGAAGCGGCTGGAGATCGCCTTCATCGGCGGCCTCGTTTGGCGGAGCCTGTCCTTCATTTTTAGAGTCTGCAAACCCTCTCCCTCCACTTTACTGGGGGGTTGAATCGGGTCTCGCATGTCTGGATCATGTCATTCGTGATGTTTGGAATTACGGTTATAGTCATCACATTACGCGGCTCATGGTTTTGGCGAACTTTGCTGCTCTTCTGGACGTGAACCCCAGAGAACTCACCGATTGGTTCTGGATTGCCTACACGGATGCGTACGACTGGGTTGTAGAACCAAATGTGCTTGGAATGGGAACGTACGCAGTTGGCCCACTCATGACCTCCAAGCCATACGTGGCGGGAGCACACTACATTCACAAAATGAGCGACTTTTGTCAGGTGTGCCAATTCGATCCCAATCAGACATGCCCTCTGACTTCACTTTATTGGGCTTTCCTCGCCCGCCACAAACACAAGTTGCGTAAAAACCCAAGACTCTCATTGCCCATGAAGAATCTTGAGAGAAGGGACCCCGCCTTGGTTGAGCGAGACAGAAGAGTTTACACCTTGATTTTAAAGAGGATTACCAACGGTGAAAGAATTCCCCACACGATCTAAACCCGCATGATTCCACCCGCGCTTTTGCGAGGAGCGGCGTCAATCCAAACGCGAACCACCATGTGCGGTCTTGTCCGAACCGGGCTTGGTGCTATGGAGAGCAACATGGATGCAGATAACGAGATCATACAGAAAGTCGTACATATCCTGAACGAACAAAAGCTGGGGGTGATGGCGACCTACGAACCTGAACAGCCTTATTTGAGTCTGGTGGCCTTCTCTCATACCCCTGATCTAAAAACGATTATAGTCGCCACGAACCGAAACACGAGAAAATACGACAACCTTATGAAGAATTCGAGGGCTGCTATCTTGTTCGACAACAGAAGGGTTGCGGAAACTGACTTTATGGCAGGGATTGCGGTCACGGCCTATGGGAAAGTCGAGGAAGCGGGGGAACCAGACATGTCAACATTGCGCGGATATTATCTCGAAAAACACCCCTCCATGAAAGATTTTGTACACGCGGCGTCCACTGCGTTGCTCTGCCTCAAGGTCGAGTATTTTCAGATTGTTGATAATTTTCAGAATGTGACTGTAGCAGCGGTCGGATGACTTGGATGGGCGCAGCTTCTGCGCGTGGCCTAGGACAAGGATTTGGAAAGAGAAAAGGTTCTGCCTTTCGATAAATCTTCAAGGGCTGCGAGCGCGGCCAAGTGCCCGCACATGCCGTGGACTCCTCCACCGGGCGGCATGGATGATGAACACATGTAAAGGCCGGGTGTGGGGGTGGCATAGGCCGTCCATCTTCCCATGGGCCGTAGGAAAAGCCGGCTGAACGTCTGCACGCCGCCGGCGATATCTCCGCCGATATAATTAGGATTATAGGCCTCCAGATCAGCCGGTGACATCGTATGACGGGCCAGGACGCAATCTCGAAAACCAGGAGCGAAACGCTCTATTTGGCCCTCTATGCGTTCACTCACGTCTGCGTCGCTGCCGTGGGGTGTGTGGCAATAACCCCACGCAGTGTGAAAACCGTCGGGGGCCCGAGTCTCATCGAAGAGGCTTGGTTGGGAAATCAACACAAAAGGCTTGTCCGGAACAACTCCCTCCCATACTTGCCTTTCTGCTGAGCGTATTTCTTCCAAAGTTCCGCCCAGGTGAAGGGTGCCGGCTTCCAGGCATGCCGGATCACGCCATGGTATGGGCCTTTTCAAAGCCCAATCCATCTTGAACACTCCCGGGCCATGCGTGTGCCTTCTTAGTCGTTTCAGATAGGCTGCAGGTAAGACATCTTTTGCGATCTCAGCAAGTTGTCGAGGCGTCACATCCAACAGGTAGGCGCGAGCGCCAGGAAGATCATCCATCGCGGCGACCGGAGCCCCAAGTTCGATCTCTCCACCGAATGACTGAAAGCATTGCGCCAGGCCGTTCACAATCGCTTGAGAGCCGCCCTTGGCAATGGGCCAGCCGACAGCGTGCCCAAGCATCAGCATCACAATGCCAAATGCAGCGCTTGACCAAAACTCCAGTGGAAAGATAGCATGCGCCGCACAGCCGGCAAATAACGCCTGAGCCCTCGTGCTCCGGAACCTTGACTGACCCACCGCAGCGGCGGGTCGAATCGCGACGGCTGCGAAGCGGAGAAGATGATAGGGTGATTTGGCGAGGCCTAGAGGTTTGAGTAGGTCTCGCATGATCGATTTCCAATAAGGCAAGAAGCCCCCCACGAATCTTTGGTAGGCAAGACTATCAATTGATAATCCCTCCGCCGTTGTTTCAAGCGAACGACAAAGAATGACGGCAGGTTCATCATCCAACGGGTGGGCAAGACAGGCTGGTGGATAAATCCACTCGACCCCAAACCTCTCAAGATCCAGCGCCCAAAAAAAGGGAGACGCCAAAGCAAGCGGGTGCACGGCGGAACAAACATCGTGACGAAAGCCCGGTAGCGTCAAGTCAGTGGTTCTGCAGCCGCCGCCCAGGGTATCTCGGGCCTCTCGGAGGAGTACTTTCTTGCCTGCACGGGCCATCGTGATCGCTGCTGCGAGTCCATTGGGACCCGCTCCCACCACTACAGCATCATATTTGAATTTCCGATACATACGAATTGCGTGCTAGGTCTTTCCAAGGGAGTGAAACCATCTCTTTGGCTCTCTCATGAGCGTGCGGATTTGGGCATTATAATAGACGTTACGGAACTCGCCCCATCGCAGACGCGTATCAATGCATTCTTGAGTCATGGTTATTTCGGGAGGGAAGCCGAGGTCTAGAGCCAGAGAAGTCAGGACATGCTTCCATATTCTCGTCTGAATCTTGGAGCCGGCAAGACGAAACGCCGCTTCATACAGGGGATCGCTGGCCCGAGCAAGGCCGATTATGACTACGATGACGCCGTCATCCATCTCACGTGCGCTGAAACTGACGAAACCGCACTCAGGGTGTCCTTGGGGTGTGTTAAATGTAAAAGAGCGCTCGTCAGCGTACATCACCATCACTCCTGTCGATACAGGGCCGCCCGGTGTAATGGAATCGATGAGGACGACTTCCCCTGCCTCGATGCCTTTTTCCGAGGGGTAAAAGTGATTAAAGCTCGGCTGATAGCGTGGAAAATTCTTTTTCAAACGAGCAATGGCCTCTTCAGGAGCAACAGAGGAGCCGGGAATGAAAAGCTGAAAAGTTTTTTGCCACAGCGGCCCAAAACCGTTTACAGGTCCTACTGCCCTAAGACCGTTGACGTTCAAGTTTCTCGCTTCCGCGGGCATCAAGGGTACGCACAGGGCGTCGACCGGCTTTGCCCAGCAAGCCGCGTTGGACAGAGGTCGCGGTTCCTGACGAGCCTCCTTGAATTCCTTTGCGCAAGACGAAGAGTACGTCGCGGCGCACGCTTCGTCTTCATCGTTGTACACGCGTATGACTTGGTCGATTTCTGAGACCGCGAATACGGTTCGAAGATCGCCATGGAGACCAAAAGCGAGAACCTCCTGCCTACGCTGCTGACAAAGGGCGGAGAATTTGACGAACATCGCTGCTCCTAAGCCATTTATGCGTGAGACCTCGCTGCAGTTGAGAGCCACATACCGAGGTCTTTGATGGCCTTGCCATGCAGAGGCGGCTTCTAGGAAGCGATGATCGATGCCCATAATTTCGGATGGAAGGGTGATCACGCAGGCGTCGCTTCCTCTATAGACTGCCTTGATCGCAGCAATCTCCGGAGGATCGCTTCCGGCTCGCATGGACACCTTAATTTCTACGGCTTTTTCAGATGAATGGCGCGGCTGAGTCTCGGCAAGCCTATCCCTCGCCATTTCAAGCCCGTTGGAGATTCCGGGAGCAATCTTCAAAGCTGCCCTTACAAATGGGTTTGCTTTCATGTAGTCAAGGAACGCGAGCTGGCTCGCTCGCCCCACCAGAGCCTGAGCATACGTGGGATATGCGTGCGTCACCCCATACGTCCTCCGCAGGGGCTTTCCCATGGCTTTGACAATTTGGGCCTCGTGAATTACTTCGGGCGCTGATTCTCCTAGGATGTGCGCCCCCACCAACCGGCCGCGGCCGTCGCAGATAAACTTGCCCAAACCTGTGGTCTCTCCATCGATGAGCGCTCTCCGCATGCTGGAATACTCAAAGCGGTACACTTTCATTTTGTGACCGTATTTTGCGTGGGCCTGAGCCTCGGTGAGGCCCAGAAACGCCAAGTAGGGAATGGTGAAAATCACGTACACGTTGTTGTCATAACGAACCTTCTGTTTTACCGGGAGCGCTGCGTTTGTGGCTGCAATGATGCCTTGATATTCCGCCATGGATGCCAATTGATCCGGTCCAACGACATCTCCGCATGCATAGATGTGCGGAGCCGACGTTTGCAACGCAGCGTTCGTCACAATCCCCCGGGCCGTCACGTTCACGCCGGCATTCTCGAGGGAGAGCCCAGCCAGGTCCGGTCTTCTGCCCAAGGCTACGAGCAAGCGCTCAACCGCTATCTTGTGACGCTGACCGCTCTTGTCTTCGTACGTCAACACGATGCGACCGTCATGAAGTGCCGTCTCCATTGCGCGTGCGCCCAGCTTTAACGTAATCCCATCCTTTACCAGGGCGCGGTAGAGGTGGAGAGCCAGCTCCCGATCAGCCATGGGAAGAATCACGTCGCTCAACTCTATCACCGTCGTCTCGACGCCGAGTCTCCCAAATGCCGAGGCGTATTCAAGGCCATCTACCCCGCCGCCAAGAATAGCAAGAGATTTGGGGAGTTCCTGTAAGTCATACAAGGTCTCGTTGGTCAGGTACGGCGCATCTTCCATGCCCTTTATTGGCGGCACAAAAGGCCGCGTACCCGCCGCTATGATAAATTTTTTTGATGAGACAGTGTGACCACTCACCTTCAGATGGTGCCGATCTATGAAGGCGCCATCGCCGTACATTACACGAATCCCTATCTCTTCAAAGGTCTCAGGCCGGTCTTTCTCGTACGCTGAGCTCACGACCGAACGAATTCGAGCCATCACCTGAGCGGTATCAAAGGCGCCGAAAGACTTGGCAACGATTCCTTGATCCGCCAGCCATGATATATCCTTGAACACATGACCCAATCGTATGAGAGCCTTGCTGGGAATACACGTGTAATTGGTGCAGTTGCCGCCTATGCGTCTTTTTTCGACAACCGCCACACGCTGGCCTAAGCCTTTGGCGGTTACGGCAGCCACCATACCTGCGATTCCCGCGCCGATAACAATTATATCGAAATCATATTTATCGCTCATGGTGACGGTTCTTTCCCGACTGATACGCCCTCAAAAAGAGCCCGGCGAAGCTACTAAGAGCTGTGAAGGTATTTTCTATTTGCCGCCGCCGATGAGAGGCAGCACCTTTTCGACAGAGAAAAAGACAACGTGTCTGGTGAGCTTGTCCGTGAACATAGAATAATCGCACCGGCGGCAGATGCTTGCTACCAACTCTTCATTGACCTCTTCCCGGAGCTTTTTGAGATACAGGCGTTTTCCTGAGTAGCCAGGCCCCTCTTCCAAGAAAAGGTAAGTCGCATAGGGATTCGTCCGCAGGTTGGCATGACTTAGGCGCTCTCGCATGATAAATGCCAGTGAGCCGTCATCAAAGAAATGGGGTCGCGCATACACCGCGGCATTCACCTTCCCCGCGGCGTCAGCGGTAGCGAGAATTCCGCAGCCTTTTTTGTGATCAAAATATTCTTGCAGGTCCATAATCCAAGCCTCCTTATTCTATCCAGGCGTTTGCCGCATTGACCGACGCGCGAGGAAGACGCCAATATGGCGATGAAGACTCCTCGCCGTCCATATCTAAGATAATGCACCAGCGCCAGAAAAAACAGGGAATTTGGAAACGACCTCTTTGCTCAATTGCTGTGAGATGAAATTGTGCTTCGTTGCGGTGGATTCCTTGCAATGACAATAGGGGCATTGATGAATTATTTCGAGTGAAGGGGAGTGGTCTCGTGGTGAATTTTGAGAAAAATACAGCACGCACCCAGCCGCATAGACGCTTTACGTCTCGCCCCGTTCACCTATTCTGAGCCCTTGACAAAAACAGGATATCCACTGCAGGTGAGTGATACGACACGTCCCTCTTGCTGTTGGCTGGGGGACGAGGATTCGAACCTCGGTTAACGGGGCCAGAACCCGCCGTCCTGCCGCTAGACGATCCCCCAGTCAAGGGCTATACTAATATGCACTAACTGTGGCGTCAAGGCTATTTATAAGATACGTGACCCCTCTCACGCCTAGGGTACAGTGGTGAGACAAATGGTAGGACATTTATGAGTCCTCGGTTATAGCCAAGCAATAAGGTTTCAACCTTTTGAAAATGACAACATTTAACGCGAGCCTTTAAGGCGTGGCCGAAATTTGTTCATCAATTGTTTTATCATTCGTTGCCAGTCTCAGGGTCTTGCGCCTTTTGCAGTGCCTCCCAGGTGTCAACACTCTTGGGGCCTCTGGAGAGCCTGTGATATTGCCAGGCCAGATGGCAATACAGGATGGTTTCCTCAACCCAATCCCGTAAATCACACATGACGCCGTATGACCCGTCTGCTTCTTCTTTCTCTGCCCCACGTTTCACTTCCTGATCAACCTTCATCAATAGTTCGAAAATTCGGTCAAAGCACTTGTGGACATGAAGCTGAAATTCATCGTTGCTGGAAAATTTCAAGACGTACGTCCTTCGACTCGCGATTGTTCAACGCGAGCAGTTGCATTCCTTATCATGGGCTTATCCCACATCCCTATCCTTTGAGGCCGTTCCTCCATGCCTCCGTCTCCCTCATACGAAATGACAAGGAGTATTAACACTGTTCTGCCCTTTCTAAACTTTATAACCGTTCTCAACAAAGATCGCAACATTTCTTCGCTTCGCACTTGATAGTACGCTGATTCGCTCTTCAGTATCCCGAAAAGGGAGGCGACTTAGCAGTGTCCGCGGACATCAATCGAGCAGGAAAACCCCTGACGAATTAATTCATGCTTGCTTTCGCGAAAACGTTTTGCCTTCTCCTCCTATGTTCTGAAATCAAAGCTTGACGTGCTCCTATCACCCTTCCGTGAACTCGTGGTCCTAAAAAGAGAGGCGATGCCACTTTCCTTCAGGGATGAGAAGTTGGCTGAGCCTTTTTTCTGCAACTTCATTAAGAAAAAAAGAATCAGCAGAATCTGGCCCCACCAACACCACGGGACCTTTGAATTTGGCAGCAAATTCTTCTATGGTGGTGGTTCCTCCAAAAGCTGCGCCCTTTTCTCTATAGCCGATTACCAGGACATCGTAATCCCCTTTTTTGAAGCACTTTCTTAACTCCCATTCGTCGTTTCCTTCGCACAGCCGGAAGCCCACATCAACATAGTCCCCGAGTCGATCATCAAACAGCTCTCTCATTTCTCTTTCTTTCTGTTGGATCAACTCAGGGGTCACAACTGCCGTCCGTTTCTTTTCGGCGTCCACAAACACCACATCTCTGCGCAAGGCGTAGGGAGATTCCAAAAAATGGAATATATTCAGCTTCGTGTTATGACTCCGAGCGAGAGAGAGCGCATAATCAAAAGCCCAATCGCCCTGTTTGGAGAAAATTGCACATAGTCCAATCCCTTTGATGGTATTGTCCTCTTTTTTCACTACGGACAATGGGGAGTCATACTGCTGCCTTAAACTTTTCGTGTTGCTCATCTGCATACCTCACAGGAATTTCTATAGTAAAGGTTGTGCCCTCATTGGGGTGTGATTCAACGTATATTTTGCCTTGGTGTTCGTGGATCACTTTGCGTGTAATCACGAGTCCCAATCCAGTGCCTCGAGCGCCTTTGGTGCTGTAAAACTTGTTGAAAAGTTTGTTCTTTACCTCTTCAGGCATTCCTTCCCCTGTATCGCACACCGACATCATAAGGGACTCATTCACTATGTCTCCTGCCACCGTTATCCTTCTGTCCCGCTCTCGTGGATTAACATGCGTGCACGCAGCCAGAGCATTAGAGATCAAGTTTGACAGCGCACTGTGTATGCCTGCCGGATCAAGCAGGCATAGCCGCATATGAGGCTCGAATCGACGCTCTATGTGGATGGCATCTGAAGCCGCTCTGGCCTCATACAAATCGCAGACTTCTTGCAAGATAGCGCCGGGATCGCATGGAGTGTATTCCGGTTTTCTCTCTTTTGAGGCGTAAAGGATGCTCTTCACCAAATCGGAGACCTTGCCCACGTTATTCTTAACCATGTTCCATCCAACAAGAATCCTCTCCTCGTCACCGCGTCGTAATCCGGAATCGACGACATAGACGCCTCCTTGCAAGCCGGTGAGGATATTTTTTATGGTGTGAGACATCCCTGCGATGGTTTCCCCAAGAATACTTAGCTCGTCCTGAAGTCTCTTGATTTCTGTAATGTTCGTACTCATTTCCATTACAGCCTTTATGTTCCCATGATCATCGTAGATTGGAGCTGTGGACACGATTATGTATGTATTCTCTCCATTTCGACGCCACACCTCCTCTGAGGTGTGGGATTGCCCGTCGTCGAACGTTTTTTCCACGGGACAGTTGTTGCACTTTTCATCAACGCCCTTATAAATTTTATAACATTTATCTTTTTCGTTATTGCGAAAATCTCGTTCGAATTGTCTATTTGTTTGTATAATGTTGAAGCTGTTGTCGACAACTGTCAGATAGCAGGGGACATTTTCGAATAGGTATTTGTATTCCTCCTGTTGTTTTTCCAACTTCATCTGCAATTCTTTCATGCGCGTGACATCTACTGCCATCTCCTAGCTGGTCCGGCTTCTTTGTACAACCGAACGAGATTTATAAGTGGTACGC
>CAYRVH010000040.1:0-29162 GCA_964427855.1 uncultured Syntrophaceae bacterium | reverse complement strand
TACGGGCCCAGGTGTGGACCAACGAGGATATCCGACTGTCCCAACAAGGGACATTCCGAGGCCAGCCCGTACCTGACCACGCCCGTGACATTGGCTGGGAGACAGACATCGGCGTGGATTGGAAGCTCCTGGAGGGACTGACCTGGTCCACCACGTTCGCCTACTGGAAGCCGGGCAACTGGTGGAGCTACGCGTATCCGAACACCGCGTACCTCTATCGGCTCAATCCTGCGGGCGGCGCAAACGCCAACCCCAACAATACAGCGGCTGGCGAAACGAATGCCACATGGAACCTTGGTCGCGAGATCGACGGCCTGTTCTCGGTGGAGACGAAACTACTCATCAACTTCTGATCCCCCATGAGGGTACGCCGGCGAGGGCGAAGGCCGTTACTATCGCGCTGCCAGAGATGTCATCAGGAGCCCCTCCCGATCCTGTTACTAGCGCAATCGCTCCGCCGGCTGCCCTATTTTTTCCCGTCCCCTCGAATATTTGCACATTTCATGAGGCAAGGTGGGCATTTTTTGGTAAATATGGGATACAGTGTGTGGCCGAGGGGCGGGATGATCATTGAGCTGGGATTGCGAGGGCGTCTCGCTTGTCGTGAGACGTAAAGAGCTGGGGTGACTGCATGCCAAAAGAGAAGATCCTCGTGGTGGATGACGAAGATGATTTACTCGATTTGGTCGAGTATAATCTGACGCGGGAAGGCTACCGGATAAAGACTGCGAGTACCGGCGAGGAGGCGCTGCGCAAGATAAGAGAAGATCCGCCGGACCTGATACTTCTTGATCTCATGCTCCCCGGTATGGATGGGTTTGATGTATGCAAGGAATTGAAAAGCAATCCTCGCACCGCGTCCATACCCATCGTGATGCTGACCGCAAAGACAGGCGAATCAGATCAGGTAGCGGGATTGGAGCTTGGGTCCGATGACTACGTGGTGAAGCCTTTCAGCCCGAGCGTGTTATTAGCAAGAGTTCGCGCCGTCCTGCGTAGGACTCGAGAGGAACCCCCTGGTCAGACGCGGGTGCTTGCATTCAAGGACCTCGTCATCGACCCTTCTCGTCACGAGGTAGTGATAAAAGGCAGGCCAACTCAGTTGACGGCGTCTGAGTTCAAGATCCTCCACTTTATGGCTCGAAGGCCTGGTTGGGTATATTCTAGGGAGCACATCATATCCGCCGTGCGCGGGGATGACTATCCCGTGACTGATCGGTCAGTTGACGTCCAAATCGTTGGTCTGCGCAAGAAATTGGGTCCTGTGGGGACTTATATCGAGACGGTTCGGGGGGTAGGATATAGATTCCGCGAGGATGCCGGCGAATGATGAACCGTTTGCATAGAGGAATTCTCGAAATTAATCACGAATTGGGCGCGTGTCCCCTGATTACGTCATCCCCACGAAAGTGTGGATCAATACTGAGTTGGCTGGATTCACATTTTCATGGGAATGACAAGGCGACATCTGGCAATTTCGCGATTTCTTTTGAGACGGCTTATCTCAGTTGTGAGCGAGTTTCGTATGGGCTTGAGCGCTTCGTCGAGGTTCGTGGTAAGACGCTCGTGAAAGGCACGAAAGGGAAAATATGAGAATTAGACTTCAAAAGGCAATAGACAAATTGAACGCGAGGCTTGTGGCCTTGGCCGGGTTGGTCGAGAAAAGATTTCGGCTGGCGATAAAGGCTGTCGAGTGCAGGGACGTGGCGCTGGCCAAACAGGTCATCGAGGGCGACATAGAAGTAGATCAGCAGGAAGTGGACATAGAAGAGGAGTGCCTGAAGATACTGGCGCTGCATCAGCCCGTGGCAGATCATCTCCGATACATTGTGGCGGTGCTCAAGATGAACAACGATCTTGAAAGGATAGGAGACTTGGCGGTCAACATCGCCCAAACGGTTGAGACCGTGGCTAAGTATCGAGATATTCAGATTCCTTTCGATTATTTTACGATGGCCCAGGAGGCTCAAGATATGCTCGAGAAGAGCCTCGATGCATTGGTGAACAAGGATTTGAGCGTTGCCTATCGGGTATGCGCGCAGGACGATGATGTGGATACCATGAAGGAGGCGATGCAGACGCTATTTGCCAAAGAAGTGTGCAAAAAGCCCGAGCAGACGGAGGCGCTCATTGAGCTCTTTCTGGTGTCGCGCCATCTGGAGAGGATAGCAGACCACACCACTAATATTGCAGAAGACGTCATTTACATGATTAGTGGCGCTATTCATCGGCACCGGAAAAGTGAATTCGTATAACACTTTTGAGAACGCACGACAGCTTTGTGAACAGCAGAGCTGTTTTTTTATCCAAACCGGCCTGTGACATAATCCTTTGTTCTTTCCACTAAGGGGTTGGTGAAGATTCGAGAGGTCTCCCCGTACTCGATAAGCCTCCCCAAGTACATAAATGCTGTATTGTCAGAAACGCGCGCGGCCTGCTGCATGTTGTGCGTCACAATGATGATGGTAAACCGCCCTTTGAGTTCGTCGATGAGGTCTTCGATCTTGGCGGTAGCCACAGGATCCAGAGCGGAGCACGGTTCATCCATGAGCAAGACATCAGGCTCCGCTGCAATGGCGCGTGCAATACAGAGTCGTTGCTGCTGACCTCCGGAGAGCCCGAGGGCGTTGTCGTTCAAACGATCCTGCACTTCGTCCCACAGCGCCGCGGCCTCCAACGCCCTGCGCGCGGTGTCTTGCAGCGTTTTTTTGTTTCGCACGCCATCCACGCGCAGGGGGTACACCACGTTATCGAAAATGGACATGGGAAACGGATTTGGTTTTTGAAAGACCATCCCCATGGTTTTTCTCAGCGCAATCACGTCAACCTTGGGACTAAAAATGTCTTTTCCATCGTAATGGACGGCGCCGGAGATTTTGACCGAGTCGATGAGGTCGTTCATGCGATTGATGCATCGTAGGAGCGTGGACTTCCCGCAGCCGGAGGGTCCTATGAGGGCGGTGACGAGTCCTCGTTCCACGGCCATGTTTATGTTGAATAGGGCCTGGGCCTTGCCATACCAGAGATTGAAATTCTCTATGTTCAGCAGCGCGCCCTGGCTTCCCTTCTTTATATGATAGACAGTTTCGCTGCCTTGGATTTCGGACGGTGTCATTCCTGGCGCTCCTAAAAATGTCCTTCATAGAATTTTTTCTTGAGCCTATCGCGAATCTTGATGGAAAAGGCGTTCATGATGAAGACGAGGCTCACGAGCAGCAAGGTGGTGACATACACCATTGGTTTTGCCGCTTCTGAATTTCTGGACTGGAATCCCAGATCGTAGATCTGAAACCCGAGGTGCATGAAGCTTCGGTCCAGATGGATGTATGGGAACACATGGTCAAAGGGTAGTGAGGGCGCCATTTTGACGACGCCCACCAGCATCAAGGGCGCCACTTCGCCGGCCCCGCGAGCCATTGCCAAGATCAGGCCAGTCATGATGCCGGGCAAGGCTCGAGGCAGCACCACGTAGCGTATGGTTTGCCACTTGGATGCTCCGCAGGCGAGTGATCCCTCTCGCATGGATTTAGGCACCGCGGACAGCGCCTCTTCGGTAGCCACTATCACCACTGGAACCGTGAGCAGGGCCAGCGTGAGGGAGGCCCACAAGAGACCGCCGGTGCCAAACGTGGGAGTCGGCAGTCTCTCGGGATAAAAGATCGCGTCGATACTCCCGCCTAACACATAAGCGAAAAAACCCAAGCCAAATACCCCATAAACGATGGAAGGGACTCCGGCCAGATTGCTGACGCATATACGCGTAAGTGAAACGAACTTCCCCTGTTTGGCGTATTCGCGAAGATACAGCGCGGCTATGACGCCAAAGGGAGCAACCGACAGGGACATGAGAACCGTCATACAAAAGGTTCCAAAGATGGCGGGAAAGACGCCGCCTTCTGTGTTCGCC
The DNA here is from genome assembly GCA_964427855.1 of uncultured Syntrophaceae bacterium. GTDB lineage: Bacteria > Desulfobacterota > Desulfomonilia > Desulfomonilales > Desulfomonilaceae > JAUPKT01. Next base: position 25,255 of record CAYRVH010000040.1, on the reverse strand, counting down.
TCTCGCGGCTCGCTGGACAAGAACTCCCACCATCGAGACAAATAGATGGCTATTTTTCCGGACAGGGTAAGGTCATTGGCAGGGTAAAACCTAATGATTTCTGAAATCTTTAGGTTTTTTTCCTTTCCGTTGGCATCGGCAAGCGTGATCGTGTACTTTGCATCTCGGTCCTTAATAGCTGTTGCTTCTTTGGAGAGCTCCTCGTAGGCTGCTTGAAGACTTTTCGTTTTTTGCTCATACGTGGCAAGGGCTGCGCTATACTGCCTACTGTCTTTCCCGTAGGTGATCTCGGCTTTTCGGACCTTGAGCCTTTCGTCTTCCAAGCGGTTGTTAATATCGCCTATGTCATAGCGCTCTATGGCGTGAATCCTCTGCCGCCGCGCCGTCGCCCTCTCGTGGGCGCTGCGCAGGACCTCCAATGTCAATGCGTCGCCAGTGATCACGCGATCATTGAGTTCCAAGCGTTTAATGGTACCTATGAAAGGCCCCCATTCCAGACGTTCAAAGAAGAACATGTCGGTCGGCGTTTCAATGGCTTGTAGATCATGTTTGTTCACCCAGCGAAAGTCTTCATTGTACAAGTCATAGTTGCCGATGCGGTAGAGTTCCCGTGAAGCGAAACCATCGCGGGCAGCGATTTGCCTCCGCGTGGCCTCATCGAGGGTCGCAAGGTACGCGGGGTCAGGCTTATACCGCTCCGTCCTCAGCAGCTCGCCGGCAAATACTACGCCGTCCCGGAGAGTGACTTTATAGATGGGCTGAGGCCAGAAGGTCACTATTCCATTGTAAAGTATGAGAATAGTGAAGCCAACGATCATAAGCAGCCCCACGGCAAGGGCGCCCCCAACGCTCCAGAGGAAGGGTTCGCCTCTGGCCTTGAGGTCCCACGACCTTTGGCTGACTCTGCCGGCCGAAGAAGGAGATTCGAAGCCTGCACCCACGGAGTATTTTGACTCAGCTGAGTTCGCCTCCACCGGATTTTCGTCGTGTAGTTTTTTTTCGAGCCCGTTTTCCACCACACCCGGTGCCACTTCATCGCTGCTAACTGCGGTAGCTCGCCGATTCGTCATTTTCACGCTCATGGCCGCTCACTCCACGCGCTCGACGCCGTGCACATCCAGTCCCGCCCTGTACGCCATCGTCGCATCTTCTGTTCCATCATAGTTCCATTGCCTTTTTCCGAAAGCGTAGTCTGACAAGTTCTGCTATGGTGTTGATGACGAATGTCATCGCAAAGAGGACCAATCCGGTCAGGAACAATACTCGGTAGAGCGTCCCGTCTTTGGGAGCCTCGGGAAGCTCCACTGCGATATTGGCCGACAAAGCCCGCAGTCCGTTGAAGATGTTGAGGTCGAGAATGGGCGTGTTGCCGGTTGCCATGACGACGATCATCGTTTCACCGACCGCCCTCCCCATTCCTGTCATAGTGGCAGAAAATATGCCGCTGAGGGCGGTGGGTATCACAATCCACATGGCGGTTTGCCACGGCGTTGCGCCGCATCCAAGGCTCGCTCCTCTGAGGTGTTGTGGGACGGCGTTCAACGCATCTTCGGCCAACGTGTATATGATCGGCACTACGGCAAATCCCATGGCAAATCCCACGATCAAGGTGTTCCGTTGGACGTATGCTCCCAAGAAACTCTCTCGCGGGTCCAGACCAAGTAAATTCATAACAAGCGCAAGGGCGTAGGCGATAAGACAGACGATGACAACGAGGACCACCCATCGCCCCAGATCCACCAGAGCAGCGTAGGGCATAGTCATGCTCTTTATGTAATGGTTATACCTGTAGCTCAATGACCGGCTGAACCAGTATGTCAAAACCCCTGCCACAAGCGGAATGCTCAGCACAAAAAGCAATGGCGTGGCGCTGCCAACATCTTTGTTCAGCCACGCTTTGAAATTTCCTGAGAAAAGCGCCATTTCGACGAGGGGGCCGAGCACATAGGACAAATAAATTCCGAGACACACCACCAGGCCCATGAAGCAAAATTTAGGGCGGCCATCGAGGGCCAACGCTACCTGCATAGGCAGCAGTTGCCAAAGATAGGCGCCCACTAGAACAGAGAATGGAATAACGACGAAGGCCAAGATGACCGCGGCAATCCAGTTTTCGACAATGGGCGCAAGCACGAGGGCAGCTACAAAACCAAGCACCACAGACGGCAGCGACGCCATGACCTCCATGACCGGCTTCAATGCAGCCCTGGTTCCTGGCGGCAAGAATTCTGAGGTATATACAGCCGCGAACAAGGCGAGGGGAATCGCAAAGATCAGCGAATAAAAGGTGGCCTTGAGGGTGCCGAATATCAGTGGGACAAGGCAGAGTTTCGGTTCAAAGGTGTCAGAGCCGCCTGTGGACTGCCACGTATAGGACGGCGCTGGGTAGCCTTCGTACCAGACCTTGCCGAACAGCGTTTTAAGAGAGACCTCTGGATGAGGCACATCGAGTTGCCAAAAATCCGCGAGGCCGTGAGAGGCCACTGCCAAAAGGCCATCCAAGCGCGTGGAAAGGGCCACTGAAAGAGACTCTGATTGACTCTTGTCCACCTGAAGGACAAGAAGAGTCTTTTCACTCGTGCCGTGTCGGAGCATAATCACGCCACTGGAATCTGCGGTCACAAACGCCCGAGTCATCCTACTTGGCGCAATAACCGTGACCGGCGCCTGATGCGGCTGAAAGACTTTCGTCGCGGTCAAGGTCTTTCCGTCTGCAGTTGGGGGATCCACTCCTTCCCGAGAGAGCAGATAGAATACTTTTACTGACCCGTCTGACGCGCCTACCACGAGGGACCTGTCGCCGAGCAGGTACGCTAGTGCAGTGAGTTGCGCGCCATTTTCCGTGAGCTGTGCAACTTCTGCCATTACGAAATGCGATGGATCCTTGCCTGCCAGCCGAAACACGCGCCCGCTTTTTTCTGCCAAGATGACATTTTTCGCTCCGTCGTCCACGAGCGTATATGCAATAGAGGCGTCTGGTGGCAACGACGGCAAGGCGATCTTGCTCATATCGCTGGTGGTCTTTCGGGTGAACAGATTAAGCTTGGTGGTCACGATAACCAAAAAGACGGCGCCGCCGTCTTCGCAAGTCACAAGGGTCCGTACCGGTCTCTCTCCGACCTCTGCGAACCGGTAATCCATGGTTCTGATCGGTCGGCGGTCCTCGGACACCGTTATCTCGGCCTCGAGTTCTACCCGGGGCTCAATCTTGCGGATTTGTTTTCCTGGTATTCGAGAATAAATGGCTTTGCCGTCCGTACTGTCACGATCATCGAGGACGGCGCAGCCAGGTGGAATTTGGTCCTCCGAGAGTATTTGGACGGCAAAGGAGACCTTGCCGAATCTAATGGTGCCATCGGAGAAACCTGCGGCAATGTGTATCCCGTCCATTGCTGCGGCAAACGCGGTCACATCCTTTCCTTTGAAATCGAATCCCGAGGCAGAGATCTCTTTTCCAGAACTGAGGTGCCAGGCGGATACAGAGCCGTCAGATGCGACGGCCACTGCCAAGGTGTTGTAGTCATCCGTGAAAAGGGATTTGACTTGGGCGGCATCTTTTCCGAGCGTGTAGGTGTGGCGACCCTCGACCCGTGCGCCTTGGAAAAGTGGGATGACTTCATAGACAAGGAACACCATGATGGCTAATACGGCTGCTATGACGCACATACCCCCGATGGTGATAGCCTTGTTGGCTATGGCGTCGGCAACGAGCACCCAACGCCTCGTCTTTTTCGATCCTATAGATTCCGCCATGGATTCCTACCTTCTTGACATGTAAACGTTGGCATTACATGGCCCAACTATATCAACTTGGTCGGTATTGACAAAAGAGTCTCGCGAAAGTCTATTCCGCAAGACTCTCTTGATCGATGGGGGCAGCGTACTCAGCTCCTCTCTCGGGCGCTGAGTGTCAACAGCGCCGCATCACCGACGTTTCACCGCAGGAGATACATTTTTTCGCTCGACCCGATTGTGCATCCGCTCCTCTGCCTCGCAGGTCGGATTTACGCTCGTTGACGGCGTCGGGAGACCGCGACGCACGTCTTCACAAAGAGGTCCCCCTGCAAACGCCTCGTGAAGCCGTTATTTGATGCCGAGTTTCTGCAAGTCTTCGTCAGCCAATGCCTTGGAGACCGGATAGAATCCGTCTTTGATAACAATCTGCTGTCCGTCCTTGGATAACACGAATTTCAAAAACTCGGTCATTAAGGGATCCAACGGGGCATTCGGTTTTTTATTGAAATATATGTAAAGGAATCGAGCAAGAGGATAATTCCCGGCATACGCATTTTCCGCTTCCGCTCCGTAACATTTTCCGCCGTCTTTGGCTGACAGGGGCACAATCCTGACATCTGCCGTTCTGTAGCCCACGCCCGAGTAACCGATGGCATACTTGTCCGATGACACGCCCTGGACGACCGCGGACGAGCCGGGCTGTTCCTTTACTGTGTCTTTATAGTCGCCTCCAAATAGAGCGACCTCTTTGAAATATCCGTATGTACCTGAGGCAGAGTTTCTTCCGTAGAGTGATATAGGCTTCGCCTCCCATTCACCTGTGAGACCAAGTTGTCCCCACGTCGTGATGTCTTTCCCACCGCCTTTGAACGTCTTGGAAAAAATCCCATCGACTTGTTGGAGGCTCAAACCTTGTATGGGGTTGTCTTTGTTCACGAACACGGCCAGCGAGTCCACCGCTACCCTCACCACCGAGGGTTTGTACCCGAATTTCTTCTCAAAGGCCTCTATCTCCTTGGCCTTCATTTCCCTGGACATGGGCCCGAACTGCGCAGTTCCTTCGATGATGGCCGGCGGCGCGGTGGAAGACCCCTTGCCCTCGATGGCGATTTTCACACCCGGATACTTGGCTCTAAATCCCTCTGACCAATACGTCATGAGATTGTTGAGGGTGTCTGAACCGACTGATTTTAGATTTCCTGAAACGCCGCTGACCGCTTTATAGCTCGGCAGCGCTGGATCCAGTTCGACGGCGGAAACCGAGATGGGCAGGGCAATCGCCGTCATGATGACCAGAGTCGTGAGAAACAAACTCTTCCTCATATCTTCCTCCTGATAATACTTTTTTGCGAATTTCACATCGCATTCGGGATTCCACTCAAGGGTGCGGCGCAACTGTTAGGGAAATGTTAGGGCCTTAATAAAAATCTGTGAGATGGGCCAAACGCCTCGGTGGGGACGGATTGAGCGATCCGGTCTGCCGCTCTTGTGAGAACATTACAAGTAATTGGCCATCGCGTAGAAGTAGTTCACTATATTTCTCCCCACAAAAACGTAAAACACCGCAGAGGAACTCAGAAAAGGGCCGAAAGGAATCGGGGTGGTGGAAGCAGCTCCTCGAAAGATCATACCAAAAAGTCCGGTTATCGATCCCGATAGGGACGAAAAGAAAATGACAAAAAGCACGCCTTCAGGACCGCAAAAAGCCCCTATCATTGCGAGGAGCTTGATGTCGCCGCCTCCAAGCCCTTCGGATCCCCTCATTTTCTGGTAAATGAGAGCCGGCAGATACAGCACAGCGATGCCCAGCGCAACGCCGCTTAGCGACGACTTCCAATCCATGGACGGAATGAGCCCTGCTATCGAGGCCGCCACACCAATCACTGCCCCATTCAACGAAATAGCGTCTGGAATGATCATGTGCTCCAGATCGATCCAAAACACTGCGCAGAGCGCAGCACAAAAAAAGAAAAACATCGCATACCCGGGGGTGAGTCCAAAGCGCAAGTAGAGGGCCATAGACAGAAACGCCATTATGAACTCCACTACTGGATATCTTAGAGAAATGCGGCCCCCACACGACCTGCAGCGTCCTTTTAACACAAAAAAGCTTATAATCGGCACATTGTCGAAGAATCGCACGTTTGATTGACAGTCGGGGCATCTCGACGGGGGGTACGTGAGCGATCGTCCCTCCGGCAGCCGGACGATGACGACGTTGAGAAAACTGCCGACGACTGCGCCTAGAGCAAAACATAGCAGCGCTTCAACGATATCCACAGTGTAGTGCATACGAAATCCTTGACGCGTTCTTGCCGAACTCGCTTTTCGTTTACGTCACAATGCCTTCGCACTCGGACCAGGCGATGCCACGTCCTTATGGACTCGCGAAGTCAAAGGGGAATCTTCAAGCGACGTTGAACCATTCAAGTCTCCGACGACGACCGTCCGCAAGTCGAACCGACATTGGATCATTTCCATCTCAGCATGCTCAGCCACGAGGATGACGATTCTGTCATGTGGAACAACAGACAGGTCGATATTGCCTTTGACCCGCCATTCTCGCTCCACGTCCCATAAAAGGCATCGACTTCTCTGGACTTGAAACAGATACTTTTGTTCGGGAGGCAGTTTTGAAAAATCCCCTTCAGTCCCGTATTGAACGGGTCTCGCGCCGTAATCAATGAGCGCAGCGCGATCTATACCTATGCCATACGGTTCCACAGCCCATCTGGTGAGACCGCGGCGCCAGCGCGCCAGAGACGACAATCGAGTCGGCGGCAGTTCGGTAAGACACACTACGCTTTCTTTTCCCCTAATGAAACGACTCGCCCCTCTGATAAGTTTTTCCTCCAGGATGCGGCAGAGGGTGTCAAACCCCGAATGAGCGGCATGCGGTTCATCATGTATGAGCGAGCGCCAATATTGCGCTTGAGTTTGCCCGGGCCAAGGGCCGGGGCATGAGCGCGTGTAGTGATAGAGGTAGTTCGACTCGATTGATTCCGAATGGTTAGCAGCTGGCATATTGTCGTATGGCCCCATTGACTCGATCGCAGAGGCGGGAGTGAGGGTTCCCAGGCTCGGCGCATCGTACATCGAAGCCCCGTAAGCAGGCTGCTTGGAAGGCCTCGGCCTTGCAATCCCTGGACGTGTGGTCGTCGAACGCGGCTTCAAGCTATGTGACGCGGAAAAGATCTTTAGGGGGATGCCCTTTTTACGGGCGTCGCAAACGATACGGTGGACGTTTCCGCCTTCCCTCATCGCCGCAACGCATATCAACGTCGCCATGGCTGCCACAAGTTCATCCCGTTTCAGCAGGACAGCGTCCCGGGGAGCAGAACTGCTGGGTAAGACTGAAGACACGAACAGGGTGTTCTCCGGGTCGATGAGGCCGTCGTAGGCATCCAAAAACTTGCTCAGCGCCGCAGATTCTTTCATGTGGGGGAGAACCTCAGGACAGACAATGATGAGCGGACGCCCATAAGTGAAACAATTGACCGCATTGTAGCCGACTGTTCCATAACTCGACACAAGCGTATAGCCCTTTGTAATAATGAACTTTGCGGCGGCGTCTATGGCTGTCAGGACGGAAGCGTTTGGAGCAATTCTTCGCGGCTGCCGCGAACAGAGCAGTGCGGCTATTTTTTCTGCGAGGACGCGACGATTCCCCGCGCCAAAAATCAGGTTGTCAGCAAGTTTTCCTTTCATCGTTGGCGGCAGAGGGAACTCGTCAGACACGAGTAATATCCCGCGTGACACCCATTTCTCAGCGATTTCTGAAGCTCGTCGCCACTCGCGTTCGTTATTGACCATCGGGGCCAGGTCTTGACGCGATATTCTGGCAAGCGTTTCGAGCAACGCGGTTCTGACCTCATGAGCGTCGTGAATATTGAAGCGTGGCGCGTGGCGCACCACAGCCCTCTTGACGCGGTCGTCTAGATTCATCTTCTTGGAAAGAAGAGATACAAGGAAAAACGAGGAAATGTCGTTCTCTGGGGAGCGTCCACCGCGTTCCATGGAGTTGGACACACACGCCACTCGCGGACCATACCTCAGGGCAGGTCGCCCTTTCTCGTTGCGTCAGCCGAGGCATGAACCCACGGCGATTGTGAAAGGACTCCTTTGCAGTAGGCCATTCTTTTTCGACGCTTCAGTCGCACTAATCTTGCCCAGAGCCTGGTTCTCGCTGTTTGGTTTCTCACGGCCACTCCTTTTTCACGGGCGACAGCCGCATTGCTCTCGGTTTTTGAGAATCGCCGACGGTTGGATGGATCATCAGTTGAAGAATCCTTCGAGATCCTCCTCCACCACATACACCGATCCATCCTTGTCAGCATAAAGCGTCAGGATGTCAGAAATCATGTATCGCGGTCCGTTCAACACGATGACGCGACCTTTCAGTCTTTCCAGAGAGCTTATTTCTTCTTTGGTGGCCTTCCAGGGGATTTCATCCTGATCCACCACGTAGTTGCTCTGCCAGTGTGTTTCAAACGCGGTATGCGTTTGTTTGAAGAACTCATGGATATCTTGCCATCCTTCGGCCTCTGCCACCGCGATCAGATCGGCTTCTTGTCGAAGAGGGAGAACCAGCAGTAGCTTTTTTGGTGACTGTTTCATTCCGCATCCTTAATCCAAGGTTAGGCCGTTTTCTTGTTAGCCATCAGTCCAATCGAGGATTCATGGCAGCGTAAGCGCAAGGGTTTGGTTCATCTTTCCCAACACCGGGTATTCCTTCCCATCGTATCGGATGCGAATGCCGCCGGCGTTTCCTGTCAGGATATGGAAGCTTTCCTGGGCAGTAAAAACTTGGATGTCGCCTGGCGCCATGACCAACTCTTCGGGGGCGCCTGTATCTGGTTCGACCCTTATCCAGGCATTCGCAATTGCTTTGATCTCAAGGACCTTCTTGCCTTGTTGTCGTCGAGGCGGTTCTGCAAAGGCGCTTTTACGCGCCGTCTGATCAGACTCAGCGGCCGTTTGGACCGCCGTGGCAGATGAGGCAACCTGTGTCGCGTTCCCTGCGAGGTGCTGGTATTGTTCGATCTCGTCGGGGAAGAACAGGCGGGCGACGCCCGTCGCCGCGAGGATGATGAGCGAGATGAAGCCCGCGCTTGTCAAAGCTATTGTAAACCAGCGGTTGTGTATGAATGACGCCGCAGGCGAAGCCTCGCCTCGTCCGACGTGCTCGTCTTCGTTGTAATCAAAGTGTTCACCTTGCCGCGCAAAGGCATCGAATCTCGCCACAACGTCCGCAGGATCCAAGCCTACTTCTTGTGCATAAGCCCTTATAAAGCCCTTGACAAATACCCTCGGAGGCAAAAGATCGAACCGGTCGTTTTCAAGAAACTCCAGGTTTGCGACCGCCACCTTGGTGCTTTCGGATATCTCCTCCAGGGTTCTTCCTTTTTCTTCTCTCGCGCTTTTAAGATATGCTCCGAAAGAATCCATGCGCCGTCCCGAACCTTTTGCCACCGCGTTGTTCTAAGTCGTCGGTTCCTACACATTGAACATTGTGCAGAGAACATCTATATACAAAATAATTTTTGGACTTCGACCCGATTTTTTTATCAGCCCTTCTAAACCTTTTTTGTTGTTCATCATGTCGATTAGCACTCCGAGATGCGATGATCAAGATATTATTTCGAGCCGCAGCCCAAGCTCTGTCCGAGACCTTGCCATCGTCTTTTTCCAGCGGAATCCATCCGTCGCGGCTGCCGCTTGCCTTGGAGGGGGGACCCTTGCAGGCGCTCACACGATGCCTTCAGTTGATCCGATGTATTGGTTCATTATTGGTGTTGCTGGATTTGTGGCTGGCATTTGGGGACTGGCCGGAAAGCGTATCGTCTGGACCTTTTGCGGCATCGCGCCCCTCTTTTTTTCAATCGGTATGTACCAATCAGTGAACGCATTGCGACAAGGCGCCAATGTTGAGTTTCCGCAGGACTATACCATTGTCGAGGCCACACTCAGGGGCACGCTGGCGTCCGGCCCTGGTTACCGCACGGTTCTTTTGGAGCAGGGACGACACGGCTCGCCGGGAACCCCCCTACCTGGTTATGGTCGCGTGATTATCAGACAGGAAAATTTCGCGTCTAAGGCTGGAGACCGCGTAGCCTTCACCGGCCGCATCCGAGAGCCGCGTAATCGGGGCAACCCGGGAGAATTCGACTGGGAGCTGGATTGCATAAACAACGGCATCTATTGGTTGGCGTCGGTCCGCCCAAAGACTCAGGCGACCATAGTGAGTCACGGCCCTTGGTATGACCCTAAGGCGATCCTCTTCTCGGTGAGAGACAGTATGAATGCGTTTCTCGATTCGACTCCGAGCCGTTTGATCCCTTCACACGACCAAGAAAGCGTGAGGGCTATTCTCAAGGCCATGGTGATTGGAGACCTGGGAGAAGTCAGCCCCAGACTGTATAAAAGCTTTTCGGATTCGGGGCTTGCCCATGCATTATCGGCCTCTGGCGTTCACGTGGGGATGGTCGCCTTGCTTGCCACATTTCTTGCCGCAGGGGCCTCGCGGCTCTGGCCTAGAATACTCCTTCGGATCCCATTGAAGAAGCTGGCCGCAGCGGCATCTGTCCCTGCAATGATTGCGTACTGCGTCATAGTGGGTGGACGAGTACCCGCTATGAGGGCCACCATCATGGGTGTGATAATCGCCGGCGCAATTCTCCTCGAGAGGAAGTGGCAGTCTGCCAATGCGCTTGCGTTCGCAGCCGTCGCGGCACTCTTTATATATCCACTGTCCCTGTTCACTCCGAGCTTTCTCCTCTCATTCTCTGCAGTAACCGGCATCATGATTGTATCGCAGAGATTCCACAAAGACGCTCAACAGGATACCTTCGGGGCCGCCGCGTCTCGGTTCAACTCGAACACCGGGACGGCGAAACTTTGGGCGATAAGAGTGGCAGACGTTTTGTGCCGCAAGGTGCGTCTGGTCATCTTTGCCTCGCTTGGAGCCGTGATCGCTACTTTGCCTATCACATGGTACTTTTTTCGCTCGCTGCCCATTTACACGTTGTTCGCAAATCTTTTGGCAGGCTTTTTTATGACCATGGCCCTCGGGTTTGGACTGCTGGCCTCCCTCCTCAGCCTCGTCAGCTCTTCTCTTGGCGGAATGTGCCTCGTCCCTGCCGATGTATGCGCTTTGCTTGTAGTGAAGACGGCTGAATTCTTCGCAGGCCTTCCGTACAGCGTATATAGAAGAGCTCAACCTGATCCGATTCAACTCGTTTTCATAAGCATCTGTGCGCTGGCAGCCCTCCTGGTCCTCGGCCGAATATATAAGCAGAAGTCCAGATTTATCTTGCTGGGACTGTGCGTAGCGGCCGTTTTCGTCGTCGTAGAAGATTTCGCGATACACTCCAAGCCAGCTCTGGAAGTCTATTTCTTGAACGTCGGGAAAGGGGATTCCATTTTTCTGCGTCCTCCCGGTTCAAAAGGAATTATTGTGGATGGCGGCGTGGCGACGGAGTTTTTCGACGCGGGAACGCGCATTGTCGCGCCGTTTCTTTTTTGGGCCGGCGTGACCACACTCGATGGCATGGTGATGACGCACCCTGATTCAGATCATATCGGAGGGCTCGCCTGCGTTGTCGAGTGTGTCGGCGCGGAGAGAATTTTGTGGAATCCAGTCGAAACAGCTTCCGGGCATCTCGAGAAAATCTTTGCGGCGGCTCGTGAGAAGAAATTGCCGATCACCGCAGTCAACAGAGACTCTCCGGTGATCAGGTACGGAGATGCGCGGCTTCAATTTCTCAATCCCCCGGCAACGCTGGCTCAACGAGAAGACGCAAAATGGAAAATAAACAACGCCTCTGTCGTCATACGTCTCGAGTACGGAGAGACCTCCTTTCTCCTAACCGGAGACTTGGAACATGAGGGAGAAGAAGAGCTCCTACGGCAAGGCGCGCCTTTGAGAGCGGACGTCCTGAAAATAGGCCATCATGGAAGTAAGAACAGCACATCCGTGGATTTTTTGAACGCGGTAAGCCCCAAAATCGCGATCATATCGGCTGACTATCCCAAACAGGGTGGACTGCCGCACGATGATATTCTTCATCGACTTGCTTCTTTCGGGATTCACGTATATTGGACGGGAAGAGATGGGGCTGTCATTGTGGCATCAGACGGTCGAGCGTTGTCTGTTCGGCGCGGACGGAAACGCCCACTGTAGATGATTTTTGACATACGTGTGGCATGCAAGAGAGGTAGGTATTAAGGAAATGGAGCGTGCGTTAACAGGAGTAAGAGCGCTCGATTTGAGCATGAATCTGCCGGGTCCGTACATGACATGGCTCATGGCGCTGTTGGGAGCAGAAGTGGTAAAAGTGGAGAATCCTGAGGGTGGGGATTATGCCCGATTCCTCGCCGGACGCAAGAATTCGCCCTACTTCAACGCGGTAAATCGGAACAAGAAGAGCCTCGCCTTGAATCTCAAACATCCACGGGGGCGGGACATCTTTTTGAAACTCTTGGATCATTATGACGTGGTTGTGGAGGGATTTCGGCCGGGGACCATGGAGCGATTTGGCCTAGGTTACCATGACGTGTGCAAAGTCAACCCGAGAGTCATTTATGTATCCATAAGCGGATACGGCCAGGAGGGGTCTTATCGACTTCGCGCCGGTCACGACATCAATTATCTCGCCTTGGCCGGCATTCTCGGCATGACGGGTTGCCGGGACGGCAGCCTCGCGCTGCCGGGTATCCAAGTGGCGGACTTGGCTGGCGGCAGCCTCATGGCGCTGGTCGGGCTGCTCGCCGCGCTGTTTCAACGAGAACGAACCGGTGAAGGCCAATTTGTGGATACTTCCATGTTTCATGGGTCTTTCTCATTGGCCACTATGGTCTTTGCTGGGGTCGATCAGGGACTCGAGCAACCCTTGCCAGGAAAAATGCTCTTAAACGGGCGCTTTCCATGCTACGGACTGTATCGCACCTCCGACGGCGCGTATATGTCCCTCGGCGCGCTGGAATACAAGTTTTGGGAGAACTTCTGCCGTGCGATAGGACGTGAGGACCTTCTTTCCGAACAATTTGGCGGATTCGAGACCATTGCTGCGCTGGAGGAAATCTTCGCGTCGCGATCTCGGGGACAATGGATCGGATTTTTGAAACATGTCGACGCGTGCTGCGAGCCAGTACTCACACTCGAGGAAGCTGCGGAAAGCGACCTCGTCGCAGCGGCAGAAATGGTCAATCGCGGCGCTGACGGACGCGTCCTCGGTTCGCCCCTGCGCCTCTCAAAGTCGCCGCCGCTCGAGGATGCGCCTGCGCCGGCCCTCGGCGAGCACTCCCGCGAAGTCTTGGGCGAGCTTGGGCTGGGAGTCGATGACCTCGATGAATTATCCCGCCAAGGGATTATTTGCTAGGACTTTGTCAACAGGCCTTCATAACATCGTCTGCGCGACCGACGCAGAGTTCGTTGCCGCAAATGATCACGAGATTGTTGCCCCACGTTCGCAATGAGGCGCCCAGGTCCCTTTCTGTCATCGCAAGGAGCCAAAGGCGACGCCACCGTGTTGGCTCACGCCACTGGAACAGAGATGCCGCCGCCGCATTTGCAGTTTTCTTGGAGGGCTGCGTAAAATTTTTGCCAGAGCCGTCCCCGACGACCCCGGTCAGCCTCAGGAAAAACCGCCCGCAGTCTTTGCGCAAGAGGACTGAGCCTGAGCATCTGGTCCTGTGCAGGAAAATACTGACAATAATTTTGCCGTGTCTGAGGAACCGCAGACCGGGCACTCCGGCTTGTTATGGTCCGACGCAAACATCAATCGCTCAAATTCTTTGCCGCAGTTGGAACACTTGAATTCGTAGATCGGCATGGCGGGCCTCCTCATGAACAGCCGCACGAGCCGGGCGCAGTGTTTACGAGTTCAGCCATAGGACCGAAGATTCCTGATTTTATTGCGATGCCGCCTGCGTCTTTGATGATCCGGAGGGCAAATGGGTCAACGACCACTCGAAGGTCTTGGAGGGTGTAAGTTTCATCCCCAGCTCTTGGCTCGTCCAGAGCCAAGCCCATGCTGGGGCCGCCTCAACCATAGCCGCCGAAGAATACTCTGAGGGCTTGGCCGTCTGCGAGTTTTCCCTTGAAATAGTTTCGAGATTCTTCATCGATGTTGAACATGTGTGCATCCCTTTCTTTTTGCAGAGCATGTTGTTTTCAGTTAATAATATATAGCTATATTATTATATAGTCAACACGAAGGCCGACATAAAGATTCCCATTGATGGAGGCTCTCGAAATCAAAAACGAATGTGCCTTCACTCGCCGCTCTGTCATCCTCACGAAAGTGGGGATCCATACTGAGCATCGTGGATTCCCACTGTCATGGAAATGACAATCTGACGTATCGAGGCCTCGTGGTCTCTTTTGACACGGGCCATCGATTCCCACGCGGGACACGCTTCCTCTGTCATTCCATCAATCACTCACCTCACAGCAATGGTGAGTGAAGGTCTGGGGCGCCCCATCAGCGCCATCTCCTCTTGAAGGCGCTTGAGCTCTCCCGGCTGCAACGAACGTCCCCGGCGAGAAACGTCCGATCAGTGGTTCCTCGAAACTGGCTCGGCTGTTACTGCAAGGGGATTGCAAGACCACGGCCTCGGTCTGATCCCTGGAATCTCAGCCACGAAGCTCTATTATTCATCGCTGGTTACTTTCATTTTGCCAGTGTGAGTCTGAGGATTCTCAGAGGATGACACAGTGTTATTGTGCGTCGACTTTTGAGGGCCGGCAGCGTCTCTCATTTTTTGCCGCTTCGCGGCCCGAGAAGAAGCGTGCCCGCGATGTATCAAAGAGTCAATTTTTTGTTCGAGGGTGGCCTTAATCTCCGCTTCACCCATGAGGACTTGGCCGCTGATAACAATCAGCGGCACGGCAGGAGGGTCCTTTCGGAATCGCCGGCCAACGCGAACCAATTCGCTGTATCCTTTTTGTGTATCGACATTCACTTCCCTCACCTTGATGTGATAACGTTGGTGAAATATGTTAATGAGGTCTTTGACGGCTTCACAGTGTGGACAGTCTTTTGCCCAGAAGAACTCCAACTGAACCGTTGGTGCGACGTCGGCCCTGGAAAAGGCCGTCATGCATACGAGGGAAGCGCACATAATCTTTACGACCATCACACGTCTTCTCGCCCCAAGTGATTTGAGAGAGGGAGCGTACCAGCCGGTCATGGGCTATACAATTTCATCTTCGATGGGATTGGATAAAAGAGATGGACATTCCTGTGGGTTCTAAAGCCGCACGCCTCTCTCTGGATGAGGAGCCAGGCCAAGGCATTTTCGGCCTGTTCCACTAAGGAGTTGTAGTCCTTGATGGTCTGGTGAAAGGCTGGGATCAATACCTCTTTTTCCTCAGGGCTTACCCCCGCCAAACAGGACTCCCATCGGTTCACTTGGTCAAGCGCCTGCTGTATCTTTTCTAGGAGATCTTCCAGCTTTGCCCCGGCGCTGCCCAGTGACTCCGCCATTTCTTTGACAAGAGAGGGTTCTTCGGTCTCTACATCGCGAAACATGCCCATGGCGCATACCTCATGTGTTGTAGATACCATGTTGGACCGGCCAAGGCAACGGCGGCCGAGGCGGTTTATATCTGTCACAGATAATCAATAAATATGAGAAGAGGCGTTCGATTACTATAATTTACTTGACTTTTTTGAGATAACTTACTATGTATAAAACACTTTAAGCTACAGGATTCTCGGAGAATTCGAAACGCCCCGAGGTCACGCGAATCCTTACGCCCCCGAGTGAGGAGGTCCCAAATGCCTGGGAAATATTGTGTCGCAGCGATTGTTGCGACAGTGCTTGCTTCCCTCGTGATAGTTTGTTTTGTATCCGATCCGGCCTATTCCTATCGTGTCTGTACGTTCAGAGGCACCGTCGTTGATCATGGGTGGCGAAGTATGACGGTGAGGACGAATGGGCAGTGTGCGGAGGTCAATGTGGGCTGGCGGACGAAATACATTCCGAATCACCGACCCTGCATCGGCGAGACCGTGGCAGTCGATTTCATACTCGAAGACGGGTATATGAAGGCCACCAAGGTGGTGAGTCTCTCTCCTCTGCCCCCTACCCAGCAATGTTATCCTCCTGCGCCTCCGGCCACTTCCAGTTGTCGCACAGTAGGGGAGGAGCCGAGCACAACGACCGGCGGCTGTCCGCCCCCAAGGGCAATCGTTTCTTCAAGACCTCCGGCGCATGTCGCCAATCCTGCCTGGAGCCCATCTGCTTCCCCGGCGCCTGCGGCGAAGCCTCCCGCCGCCCCTGTGAAGAAGCCCACGCCGGAAAAAAGGGAAGCGGTCAAGACGCCTCCGCCTGCGCCCGCTCCTGAGACGCCCCGCGAAGAAGTAAAACCACAGGCTCCTCCCGATGACAAAAAGGGGAAGGTGCTCACCGGTGAGGTCGTCGCGTCTTCTCCGAAAAGCCTGTCTCTTCGCGTCCTGGAAGAGGGCGAAGCAGCGGAAGTCGTGAACATCAAGGTGGGATTGAAAACAAAATTCATCCCATTCAGGAGGCCTGCAGTGGGAGAAAAAGTGCGGGTCGAGTACCGACAAGAAAACGGCGACAAGTTTGGCTACACGGTTCAAGTAATCCAGTAGGTCGCTGCACAGTTTCTGTATCAATCTAATGCATAGGACGCGAGGGGCGGTTCATCTGAACCGCCCTTTTGCATTTGCTCATCATTCCCCCCGAAAAGCTGGGGGTCTGCGTGTGGAGTCCCTATACAAGTTCAGGCGCGGCTGCATTGCTCAGTGATGTCGTCATCAGCCCAGGGCCTGAACTCACAATCCCTCGCTCCCGGTCACTTTCATAACTGTGAGGGAGGACATAGGCGGTCGGCGCATTTTTCAATGAAAGTGGGGCCTCAAAGGCTGAAGACAACAATCACTTTTTAGATCCCTTGGCGGCTTCTGCGCTGGGGAGCTTCTTCGTACAGAAGAACCAGTCGTAGCAATGGACGTCCTTGTCTTTGGCTTCCACTCGCTCCTTGGCGCTTCCGCAGGAGCCGGGGGGCGGAACAATCACAGGCTGGCCTGGCTGCCAGTCTGCTGGCGTGGCTATCTTGTGCGCATCGGACGTTTGCATAGCGATGAGGAGTCGTTTAATTTCCTGAAAATTTCTGCCGTTGGCCAAAGGATAATATATGATAGCTCTGATCACCCCTTCCGGGTCTATAAAAAACACGGCGCGAACGGCCTTGGTGTCACTGGCGGAGGGCTGAAGCATCCCATATTTTTTGGCCACTTCCATCTTGATGTCCTCGATCAGAGGAAAAGTGACCTCGACGTTCTTCATCCCGTTGTATTCGATCTTCTCTTTGATGGTTCGAAGCCACGCGATGTGGCTGTAAAGGCTGTCGATGGAAAGCCCCACCAGTTTGCAATTCAGGGCCTCAAATTCAGGCATCATCGCAGCAAACGTCATGAATTCCGTGGTGCACACAGGAGTGAAATCCGCCGGATGACTAAAAAGGATGACCCATTTGCCCTTGTAGTCGTCAGGAAAATTGATCCTACCTTGGGTGGTGTCTGCAATAAAATGAGGGGCCTTTTCACCTATAATTGGCAAGCTTCGTTGTCCTTGCTCTCCTGCGACGCCTGGCAAAGCTATAGCCAACACAATTGCGCAGCAGGCCAACAATCGGATGATGACCGATGTCGTTTTGCACATGTTCATTTTCTCCTTTCTTATTCGAGCCTTAGTATGCGGCTGTTTGGGTAAATACTACCAGTTTGTATGTAATCAACCCCACTATAAGCGATAAGGGAAGGGGCATCAAGCCCAACTTATTCATTATAAACCCTCATGCAACCGCGAAATAGCCACAAGACACTTTCTCGATCGCATGAAGACGGAAATTCAGGAATGTCAACATGGAGCCTTTCTTTCGCTGCCATGACAAAGCGGCGACACTCGCCAAATTCCTGATTATAACGGTTCTCGAAAGTACTCACGAATTCGATGAGGTGGCAGTCGCATTTCGAGCTCTTTCCGCCTTGTCATTTCGAGGGAAGCGACAAATCTTCACTCAACAAAGAACATTCCTCAGTCGCAAGGCTCCTTCGAAAGGGCATGAATGTCGCGGCAACTCGGTTTGTTCGAGGTTGGTTCTTCAAAATGGCAGGCTTCGGCTCTCCAGGCTCGTAAGCGTCGTCCAACGGCACTCTCTCACTCGATGATGGGGAGCTCATTTCGAAGGCAATTTCGAGAACGCTATAATGGCGAGAGCCCCTTTATGAGGCGCTGGTTATTTCGCGTGTTCTAGAATACGCTGGCGCTCAGCCACGCGTTACCATGAGTGGCGAACCCGATGTACCTGGCATTGGCGCAGCCATAATGCATCTCTAATTTCAGGTGCTTGGTATATAATCATGAGGTCATACCATAGCGTACCTCATTGCGGCGAAAATTTCGAGACTGCTCATGTGATAACGAATTCGGCCGTGGTTTTCATGTGGTATGTTACTCCCAAAGGGGTATTTGCAATTGCTCGAGGGGATGTGCTGCACGCCTTTCTCATCCCTCATTTCGCCCTCCTACCCACTGGATTGGGGGTTCCTCAAACGGACCACGGCAGCTCCCCATCCTCCTGCCTCCAAGGGCGCCTGTTGAAAGCTCTCTACCTCTGGATGCCGGGAAAGAAATGCATAGACTCTATTGCGCATGATGCCGGTGCCTTTGCCATGGATGATTCTCACGTCGAGTATCCCGGCGTCCAGGCAGGCCTCTATATAATCTGCAAGCAGATTTTCAATTTCCTGGGGCGGGAAGGTGTGGAGATCGAGGATACCGTCAATGGGCAGCGTGACTGGATGATCGCAGCACCCTTCGGATGCTTGGCCGCGCGGCATCTCCTCGTCTGAAGGAGGGGTTTTCGATTTCATACGCGCTTTCCTTGGCGCCTGAAGGTGAGGATTGTATATCTCGCCTCGTCCATTGGCAACCACTGGTCAGCGGTCGTCTTCAACGCCATAGGCTTTTCCTGATCTGGGTCACCTGATCATATCATGTGACGCGGCTTCAGCCACTGAGATTCGGTCTCCTGATCGTTGCAAAAACCCCTCATCGATAAGCGCTTCGAGTATCTCGAGTGCGCGGCGGGGGTCTTTGGAGGCGCTCCGAACCAATTGGTTGACGTCGGCGGTGTGTTCCAAGACAACTGCACGAATGAGTCGGCCGCGTATTTGGCGATCCGAATCGTCGAATTTCCCTTGGCGCCGATAATGTACGCTCTTCGAGTGCACCTTGGAACCTTGCCCTTTGAGCATGACCCCATAGTCCATAAGACCATAGTACCAATGACGCGGATCCGCGCGGTCGAGGGTCTGTTCGACAAGAACAGCGATTTCTTTGTCGTGAACTGCCTCTGCATCCGGAAAGAAGAATTGGATGAATACTGTCCTAATGTTCGTTTCCACAAACACGACCGGCAAATTGAAGGCAAACGCGCAAATCGCGCCTGCGGTGGCGGGGCCTATGCCCGGCAAACGAGCCAGCTCTTTGGTGGATGCGGGGATAACGCCGGCGAACTTTGTGTGGAGGAGTTTTGCCGTTCGAGCAAGAGCCAGGGCGCGCCTGTTATACCCAAGACCTGACCAAGAGGCCAGAATATCCGCCAAAGGGGCGGAGGCCAACGATGCCAATTGGGGGAAACGCCGCAAAAAAGCGTGGTATTTCGCTTCGACCCGTTGGACTTGCGTCTGCTGCAGCATGAATTCAGACACCATGATCTCGTAAGGATCATTTGTGGCTCTCCAGGGTAGTTGTCTCCCATGATGTGAGTAGTAATCTCGTATTGTTGATCGAAACTTATCGACAGTTTCTCGGTTGAGTCTTTTCATTTGAGTCTCGGCGTTGTGTGCGCTTGGAGCGTATTCGATGGCTTCGAGTCTGTCGTTGTACGCGGGCGGTTGGAGGTCAACATATCACGAAAAGAATTCATAGGTGGTTCTGAGAACAAGAAAGGAGAATAGCGCAGTGATCAGACAGTGTGGAAAGAACTCTTGAAGGGAGTTGATGGCTGTCGCGTGTCGAGCCCTCCCAAACCGATACATGATCACGATGCTGCCGATCATGCCGGCCAATATGAGAGACCGTTGGGCGGCAAGAATCCACATGGGGGGTATCGTGATGACCAACTGTCGGAGTACGTCAAATTGAAATGTCTGCCATAAAAGGATGGGGAGATAGACGCCGAGATTCACGAGATAGTACAGATGGAAGGCCATATAACTGGTCAGAACCAACGGCAGCAATGCAAGGCCGTAGCGGGCAAAATTTTCTCCGGTAGTTTCGTGTGCTGCGCGCCGGGAAATCTGGGCTGCCATGACAACAAGGGTATTGGCCGATGCGATGGACAGCAAAAAAAACAGGGTAAAGACCACTATACGAGGCGATCCTGAAAATAGCTCGCTCCACCTTTCAAAGGCGACCGTTGGTCGGGCGAGCTCGCTCATGAGGCCGGCGAAGAGGCTTATCACAAGGAACGCCGTAACGTAGCCGACTTGTTTCATTTCCCATATTTCTCTGCCGGGGATTCTCAAATTCAAGTTGATGGCATCGTGTGGGCAGTTTTTTACGCAATTTGCACATAGTTTGCAGAATCGATTTGACCGCAGGGTCGGCGCCATTTGTCCAAAAGGACATCCCTCTCGATCTTTAGTACCGACGTAGCAGTCATTGGTGGTGCATTGAGAGGCGCATACGTTTCTGTCAGCTCGCAGCTCAATGGGCGACACTTTGGCGAACACGCCCATCATACCTCCCAGAGGGCACAGGTACCGGCACCAGGACTGCCGCTCGAAGATCACCGATACAATTATCGCAAGGACTACGATTGTTAAGAGCAGCAGACCGGTGTTAAAAGGCGACGACCGCATGTCGGTAGCAGTTTCCAGCCAAATGATGAACAGCGCGGACGCGCTGATAATCCAATCGCTTCGGTGTTTCAACCACTGGGGAAATGGGATATTGTACGAGATAATTTTTTTGAAAAGATGGCTCAGCGTGCCCATAGGACATAGAGTGCACCAGAAGCGCGCCCAGAAGAACGCCCCAAAAATCATTGTGGGCCATCCAATTGCCCAGCTGAACAGCCCTCCTAAATTTTTTTTGGGATCTGCAGGCCCAAGAAACAGGAGTACGAGGAGAATGAAGAAAAAAGGGGCTGCCATGCTTTGGAAAATGGCAGGAAATAGGGGACTTTTCAGGGCTGCTCGCAGAGTAGGGAGCCTCATGAGGTTCACCTTGCCATCTGCCTCAATGCGCCGAAGATCGAAATAAATATCTTGGGGTTTGATTATTCCGTCTTCGGCCAAGAGCACTGCTCTTTTAAGGGTGGTGGCCAGCTCCCGATCGTTCCCCGGCCATGAGTAATTCAGGAGCGTCTTGATCGTCTCCTTTGGAATTCTATGGATCTCCTTGTGCAATTCTTGGCTGTATTGATTGACGTAATGCTGGATAAGGGAGGGGATTTCCTTGCGCCTTTTCCTGAGAGGGGGGACATTTAACGAATGTTCAGCAAGCCAGGCCAGGAGAGGGTGTTTCTCTTCATTGACCTCGGAGATGTCCAGATTGGTGGTACCGATAAGTCTGAAATTGCACGTCTGAGGCGATTGGGAGCCCAGTTTATAAAATGTACCCGTGGTAAGCGTTTCTATCAGCTTCTTTTGCATCGGGGCTGTAAGCTGTTCGATGCCCCTTACAAGCAGCGTACCGTCTTCGGTCAATTCGAGGTAGCCAGGCGTTTCAATTCTCGTATTGTCATCCTGCACGATTTCAGAGCCGAAAAAAAGCTTCATTTGTTCGTCGGTAGGGTCTTCATCGACTCGAGGCAATTCGCAGTAGTCCCCTGCGATGGGGGCCTGCGGAAGCGGTCGAAGCATGTCCAGACAGAGGAACACTCTCTTGTAATAGGGACTCATCCCGAAGATGGCATGGGCCATGAATTCTTTGCCTACGCCCGTTTCGCCAGTTATGAGGATAGGTCCTGGATAAGCGGCGAGTTCCTCCAGTTTTCGGCTTGTGCGACGGCGGACGGTTTCGCCGACAAAATAATCTGGAAACAGGTGCTCTTGCTTGCTAATAAGGGCCTGCAACGCCCTTTTTTTGCGGACGTTGTTGTACACCGTTCGGTCGAGCCGTATGACCTTGCGTGCGAGGCTTTTCATGATGCTCAGCGCACACTCTGGGCTCTGCTTGAGGAGGGATTCCAACTCGCTGATAGGTATCTCCAGGAGTCGGGATTTCTTCGCAGCTTCAACACGAAAGTGAAAGGGCGCAGGCTGATCCGTAAAAAGGCCTATCTCGCCGATCACGTCGCCTGGAAGGAGCTCTTCCACTTGAATGGCCGGACCATCCGGTTCGACGAGCAAGACCCGCGCGGAGCCTTCCACAAGGAATGAGATCTTGTCCTTGGCGTCTTCAGCCGGCCATATTTGTGCACCCTCGGCGAATTCCATCACATGCCCAGCGTTCCAGAGCGCATTCCGAAGCTCAGGAGACAACCCCTCGAAGGGATCGTTTGAGGAGCATTCTTTCCATGACAGCTGATCCGAAGGCTGAGGCATCTGCTTAATCGGTTTTTGCGGCAGTCTGTATTTTGATGCCGTACTTTTCTATTTTCGCGAGCAAAGTCGGCCTCGACAGGCCAAGCAGTTTGGCAGCCTGCGATCTGTTGCCGTTTGTTATGTTCAGGGCTTCTGTGATCAATATTGCGGCAAATCGATCAATGATTTCGTGAAAATTTCGCGACCCAGCTGCAGACGAGAGCTCTTCCCTCACGCATGTGCGTAGTGGTTCTTCGTGGCTGCGAGAATTTCTTATACGCGGCGACTTTTCACCCCTGATAGCGAGGGCGATTTCTTCGCCGGTAATGGGAGAGCCCCTGCTGAAGATGATTGCCTTTTGCACCGTGTTTGCAAGTTCCCTTACGTTGCCGGGCCAGGAGTATTGCTCCAATGTTCTTTTTGCATCGTGGGTGAGGCCTGGATTGTCGATGTGCATCTCCCTTGTGCATCTTTTGAGAAAATACTCTGCCAGCATGGGGATGTCGCCCTTCCGTTCGCGAAGGGGCGGCAGCCATATCGTGACGACTTTCAGACGGTAATAGAGGTCAGCGCGAAAACGGCCGGTCTCCAGGGCCTCTTCGAGGTCACGATTGGTGGCGGCAATCATCCGCACGTCCACAGGAATGTGTGAGTGTCCCCCTAGCCTCTCGATGCTCTTTTCCTGAAGGAGCCGAAGAATTTTGGCTTGGATGGTGAACGGCATGTCCCCTATTTCGTCAAGAAATACCGTACCGCCGTCTGCCTGCTCTATTTTGCCGAATTTTCGGTGCGAGGCGCCGGTAAACGCGCCTTTTTCGTATCCGAATAGTTCACTTTCAAGCAAGGTCTCGGGTATTGCCACACAGTTGATCACGAGAAAAGGCTTATCTTTTCTGGCGCTGTGATGGTAGATGGCCCGCGCGACGAGTTCTTTTCCGGTGCCTGACTCCCCTCGGATGAGGACTGTGGCGTCCGTTGAAGCTACTCTTCCAATGGCCTTGTACACTTCTTGCATGGCTCTGCTTTTGCCCACGAGGGCGTCGGCAGACTCAGCGTCTTGGACGGCGTCGATCTCCACGCGAGATCGCATCACGCGTCCAGCCTCCAGGGCCTTGGACACAGCACCCAGCATCTCCGGTATATCAAAAGGCTTCAGAACATACTCAAAGGCGCCGAGCTTCGTGGCCTGGATTGCCGTCTCCGTTGTGCCGTATGCAGTCATGATGATCACGGGAAGTTTTGGTTGCTTTTCGTGGATAGCCTTAAAGGTCTGGAGACCATCCAAACCGGGCAGTCGGACGTCCATGATCACTAAATCCGGCTGCTCAGCGGCCACCACCTTAAGGCCGCCCTCTCCGGTCGCAGCGGTCTGTACCGTATGTCCTTCCGCAGACAGCAGTTTCGCGAAGCTGTTTCTTAGCTGCGCGTCATCATCAACTATGAGGATTTTTCCCACTGATCAGTCCCTCTGATCGGCAAGGTTATCACAAATCGAGCCCCTTGTCCTGTCTGAGAATCCAGATGGAGACTACCGCCGTGCTCTTCTACGATACGCGCTGCTATGCTCAGTCCTAGACCTGTCCCTTCCTCCTTTGTGCTAAAGAAAGGCTGAAATACTCTGTCTCGGACCTCCAGCGGGACGCCTGGTCCGTCGTCTGCCACCTCGATGCGGATGCAGGCCCCGACGTCCTCTCGCGCATAAACCTTTTCTGTTACCGTAATGACGCCGCCGTCAACGAGGGCCTCGCAGGCATTGGCGATTAAATTGACGATGACTTCCTTCAATTGATCTGGGTCTCCTCGAGTCTCTGGGAGCCTTTCCTGCCGATGCACGTCCACCTTCACATCGTATGATTCCAGCCTGTGCTTCATCAGTCTTAAGGCCGCGTCCACAAGGTCCGATGGGCGTATCACCTGGAATTTGAGGCGTGGAGGGCGAGAGAATTCAAGGAAATTCCCTACGATGGTATCTATATGGCGGATCTCTTCCGCAATGACTTCAAAATCCTCTTTCTGACTGGTGGTCAGAGCAAGATCCCGTTCCATTGAAAACAATCTCATCTTCACAGAGGTCAACGGGTTCCTTACGCTGTGGGCCACGCCGGCAGCCAGTTTTCCCACAAGCGCCCATTTCTCTGCCTGAGCCAGGTGTTCCCGGCTGCGCTCCAGTTTCGTCTTTGTCTGATCGACGTCTTCTATGAGGTTTTGGAAACGCATGCTAAGGACCTTGACTTCGTTGTCTTCTTCGATATCCACTCTCTTGCTGAATGCTGCCGTGGCCAGTTCACGTATGGGGCCGAGCACTTCTTTCAGCAGTATGTACGCCAAGATGCTCGCAAAGGTGATGGCCAAGCACAACCCAAAAAGCGTCGCGGCGTTGCTCAGACCGACGCGATCCCCAAGCCGATGCCTTGTGGCGGCAATACTCTGGCCAAAGGCTTCTTTGAACAGCCTACAGGATGCCACGATGCCGTTGAATTGTGTTCGCAAGTCCTGATGGAGCCGGAATCCCTCTTCTTTTCTTCCTTCTCTGTAAAGACGGATCACCTCATCCCGCGTATCACAGTACATTGCGTACTGGGCATGTACGTCGTGGAGCAGCCGTCGTTCCTCATCGTTAGTCGTCCATTGACGCGCCTTGCGCAGCCAGCTCTCGAATGCAAGATGGTATTTCTCCAACTCCTTGAGCCAGGCTTCGTCCCCGTCTTGAAAATAATAGGTGACATAGCCCTTCTGCATCACCAACGCATTCTCCAGCTCCTGGGCGGCTTGCATGGCTTCCAGGTCAGACTCGATGACGGACGAGAAAGTGCGATCTACCACATACGAATTGATCATGGACATGAGGCCGCCGCCTACGGTGACAGAGACGAGCAGCCCTAACAACACCAGGATGCGGGTTCTGAGACTGAGCCTACGCCACACGTTGCGTTCATCTCCTTTCCAAAGGC
>CAYRVH010000039.1:20040-33143 GCA_964427855.1 uncultured Syntrophaceae bacterium | reverse complement strand
TGGAAAAATCACGAGGTCCACCTCATCGATACCCCGGGCCACGTGGATTTCACCATAGAAGTGGAGCGATGTCTACGGGTGCTCGACGGCGTGGTAGCGGTCTTATGCGCGGTGGGTGGCGTCGAACCACAGACAGAAACTGTGTGGCGTCAAGCGGATCGATACCGCGTACCAAGAGTAGTTTTTGTCAACAAACTCGATCGGATAGGCGCGAATTTCCCCAGGGCTGTCCAAATGCTGCGTGAGAAACTTGGCGCGAATCCCGTGCCTATTCAGCTCCCTCTCATGGGAGACGGTGAATGCCTCGGCGTCATTGACCTCCTACGAATGAAGGCCCTGACGTGGGATGCGGCCTCTCTCGGAGCTGAAATATCTGTCCAAGACATCCCACCTCATTTGCTTGAGCATGCGAGACGGGCGCGACAATTCATGTTGGAATCTGCGGCAGAAATGCAGGAGGATCTTCTCGAATTCTACCTGGAAAATGACGATTTGGATGAAAAACAGATAATTTCGGGCTTACGCCATGGCGTGATTTCTAATCGACTCGTTCCCGTGCTCTGCGGATCAGCTCTGAAGAATATCGGAGTTCAGCCTGTTATAGATGCCATCATCGATTTCCTTCCGTCGCCTTTGGATGTACCGCCGGTTTCAGGGCTGAATCCCTTTACCGGCGCTCAAGAGACGCGTCTTCCCAAAATAAAGGAGCCGCTTTGCGCCCTTGCGTTCAAGGTACTCATGGACCAGGGGAGAAAGGCGACTTTTCTGCGCGTGTATTCCGGTGAACTTCGAGCGGACACCGAGGTGTACAATGCGACTCGGGGGAAAAAAGAGCGGGTCGCACGCCTTTTTCAACTCCACGCGAATAAGAGGGAGCGCATCGATGCGGCACCTGCAGGCAGCATCGCGCTGGTTGTCGGGTTGAAGGACACCATTACCGGCGATACTATAACTGACCCTCATGCGCCTCTCGTGCTGGAATCCCTGGATCTTTACAAGCCAGTCATCTCCCTCGCCATTGAACCGGAAACGCGAGGAGACCAGGAAAGACTCCACAGCGCCTTGGACAAGATCTCCCTGGAAGACCCCACGTTTTATTACACGGAAAATCAAGACACTGGCCAGTTAATTATCTCAGGCATGGGGGAGCTTCATTTAGAGATTATCCTCGATCGATTACAGAGGGAGCATGATGTACATGTTCGGACCGGCAAACCGCAAGTGCTTTATAAAGAGACCATCCTCTCCTCGGCGTCAGCTCACGTCAAGTTTGACCGAGAAATCCACGAGGCGCGGCACCTGGGAGAACTTACCATTTTAGTGGAACCTACCGAACGAGGAGCGGGCTTGATCTTTGAATCTGCATTGCCCCCGGAGGCTGCCCCGCAAGACCTTGTTGCAGCTATCCAACAAGGCGCAACAGAGGCCATGCTGGCTGGGGTAGTTTCCGGGAATGAAGTGGTCGATGTACGCGTCCGTGTACTCGAACTCGGACAGGACGCGACGTCCATGACGGGCCTCGGCCTCAAAGTCGCGGCCAGCCAGGCGTGCAAAGAGGCGTGTGAAAAAGCGTCTCCAGTACTCCTTGAACCCTTCATGAAACTGGAGATTACTGTTCCTGACGAGTTTGTGGGAGAAGTGATTGCCGACTTGAACAGTCGAAAAGGAAGACTGGACGAAGTGATCCCAGGCGCCGGATTCTCTGTACTCAAAGCCGTGTGTCCCCTGGCCACGATGTTCGGCTACTCCACGTCTCTCCGGTCTTTGTCCCAGGGACGGGGCGTTTTTTCCATGCAGTATTCACATTACGACGTCAGAAGCTCCTAGCCGGAAAACGAAACAGGTCAGTTTTACGCGCGCTTATGTCTCAACGCGGTCCTTCTGAAAAAAGGCTCGCGGGGCTCCGACGTTAAGGAACGCTGAATTAAAATTCCTATATAGCGCGTGATAATCTTGTATGCGATGCCATTTCTTGAGATACCCCTCCGGTAAATCCTCTCTTTCTTCGATGGATGACCAACCCCCTGGTACAGGGTATGCGTAATACGGGTACCTCTTGGCAATTCCTCGGATGAGGATCACCTGCGACAGCGTCCACTCCCTCAACGCCATATATATTCTGTGCATGCCATCATTGATGATGAAATGGATGGAGCCGTCTTGCTCAACTGATTCCTCCACTACGGGGGGCAATAGGTCTATTGGCGACCCCACTGTGTCTATCCATAGACGTACGAATCCGTCTAACTTGTAGATATTGCATCCATGGTCGCTTAACGCCCATTTCAGCTCCCTTACTTTTTTTAGTTCGGATTTCAGAATATAATTCTGCGGAGGGGACAGCACGTTTGGCTTCACTGTTTCGAGAGAAATAAATGCCTTTTCGTAGATCCGAACATCCGGTTGTTTCAGCAAGGTCACACTGCGCAGCTTTTCGATAAGCTCATTTTGTGAAAAATGCTGTAGCTGCTTAATAATCATGTCTCACTCCTGTGTCTCCTTCGAGGACGAACTAAGAATCTGGGCCAGCGCTTCCGTCCTTAAAGTGGTCTGCTCATCTGCAGGCGTGGGCATTAACTTCCGCCAAGACCTTTGTTGAAGAATCTCAAGTACAAACTGAAGCGATTCCTCAGATACCTGCATCCGCTTAAATACCCGAAACGCGCTTTCAGACTCCATGATCCTCCGCCAGTACTGGTCAAAATCTTTGTTCAACGATTCATATGGCTCTTCGTAGTACACTTCTTGGATGCCGGCTTGAATCAGTTGCTTGAAGCACCAGTTGCAGGGCTCCAACGTGCAATACAGGGATGCCCCTTCCAACGAAATGCCGAAACGTGCAGCCTGGTCGATCGCGTTTACCTCGGCGTGGCTTGAAATACAGTAATTGTATTTATCTGCATCGCTGGCGCCTATGCTCCTACGCAGGCAGAAATCAGGCCCGCGATCCGTGCAGTGCGGCGCTCCATGAACCGCTCCATTGTAGCCAGTTGCGAGTATCCTGTTTTTGCGCACAATCACAGCTCCTATTTTTCTGGAATTGCACGTCGATCGGGCGCTCACCAGCTTGGCCAGCAGGAGAAAATACTCGTGCCAGGTAGGTCTGTTCATGTTTCTCCTTTATCCACGGGGCTATTTTTTGTTCAACCTATTAATAATTAGGGATTATTTCTCGTAAGGGGCTCGACCACTGATTTGACCCTGCCGGATTCCACCAACTCCATGAATTCTTGCCCCAATATATCGCTCAACTCGCTCACCCGGTCCCACCTCTTGATTCGTTCCAGAGGGGTGTCCATAAATCTTATGAAATCGTCGCGGTCAGGTATCCGACCATCGGGCAAGAGCCGCACGAAATCCTCAGCAGGGAAAATCTGCACTACGTTCTCCAGCGCCACGGGGTGTGGAGCTCGCCGCCACAGTTTTTTGTCGAACCATCCGGGAATGATCCGCTCCTGGTAATGAAAGAACAACGTAATCTTGTCCTCATCTGGCAGGTAGCGCTCATTTAAGTGGTAATCCCGCAGTCCCCCATCTCTGTACACTCCTGCGGGAGCGCCCCCTACACATCGGACACCCTCCACGATGAACGGCAGCGAACCGGTTGCTAAAGCGACTTGCCGCAGATTCGCTCGGGTCAGGCGAGCCGATCTGCCCTGGAATCCAGCCGTGAGGAACCGCGGCTCATGTTTACCAGAAAAAAACACCACTCTTTCGAAGAATACCCCTGTTCCTCGCGGCGACGCAATATTGCATAGACCTGCCATTATTAAAGCTGCACCTTGGACAAACCTATTTTCCACCGCTGCCACACCTCGCGCCCGTACAGTATGAAGCGCAACATCAAAATACGGATGCCGCAGGATAAATTCCACGTCATCATCCGTGAGGTAGGCATCGACATTCCTTTTGAGCGCACAGGAGACCGTCCGCTGCGTGTCGTGCTCGGTAAAGATGTTGCGGGAATAGGCAATCCTCAGACGTTCGTAGGCCAGCAAAGGATCCTTGCATGCCATGGCCAGGCAGCGCCACGCGCCTGCCGATGATCCTGCCAGGAGCACTCGGCGCCCGGATTTTTGCAGAAACTCGGCGCGAATCAGCGCTCTGTCAAATCCCACAGAGACGAACCACTTAGGCCCGCCGGCTGGCCCGGCAAAACACCCGATGCGTTCAGATTGGAGTCCTTCTTCTTTGACGAGGCGAAAGGCCTTAGGGCCTGCTTTGACTCTGAGGTACTTTTTCATGGTTTCATCTGGTATGAGAGGTGAGGCGATATTATCAACGGGTGTTCGAGAACACAAGTTAGCCCATTTTATTTGTTATTAACGGATACTATGTTCGTTACAAATAATATGTTTCAATTATACATAGAAGTTATATTATGTTTTCATTCTTAGCATACTTTTTCCTTGACAAAATTATTTTTCCTGATACGGAAGATACTATATTGTCGGACGTGAAGGAGGGTATGTTGAGAAGTTACCTACCTGGAGGCTCTGTCCGCCTCAAATTTCCACTGCGTAGTCCTATGTGCTCAGACAACGACTTGCCGCCTCGCTCTATTTTCTGAACGTCGCTCCCAGCTCTCTGATTTTCTGAAAGTAAGTGAGGAATGGCGTACAATATGTGGGAATGCGAGCACTATTTGAGTGTCGGAGGGGGGGGGCTTGCGGTCGCGCGGTGGAGGAGGACAATGCGGTCCGTGGAGCAGGCCTATACTCTGTGCGTCTAGACTACATCGGTAATACATCCTTATTCAAGTATGATATGTCATTTATATAATATATTATATGAATTAATAACTCTATTATATTAAAAGTACATATTATACATTCAAGTATCATATTGTTTCTCGTAAAAATGACGAGCTATTTGGAATTATATTTATTTTTGCCTTGACAAAATACCTCATGTTATAGTTTAGAGTTTCCAGCTTGTTGAGCTGGGAGGATGGGTGTTATGAGAATAAAACACCGTATAGTACTATTTTCTCTACTGTTTATCGCTTTTATTACCTGCAGCCACGCCGCTCACCATAACGCAATTCACGTCATCGTCAACGGCAGTCAGTCCTT
The DNA here is from genome assembly GCA_964427855.1 of uncultured Syntrophaceae bacterium. Lineage (GTDB taxonomy): Bacteria > Desulfobacterota > Desulfomonilia > Desulfomonilales > Desulfomonilaceae > JAUPKT01. Next base: position 28,068 of record CAYRVH010000039.1, on the reverse strand, counting down.
TCAAAGCCTTCTCCCCACGTCTTCGCTCGCCGACGCAGCCACCGATAACGCCGGCATGCCTTCTGGCTTTGTCAAGGCTTCTGCCCCTTCCTTTGGGAATGAGGCGCTGGCGAGCGCAGGTATGCCGCGAGCCATAAGCAAGGTCAAGGCTGCGGCGTGTCCTGTAACCAGCGTCTGCGCCACGGCGCCCCCCAAGCCGTGCATCCTGCCTAAGAGGGAATGCGGTCAGTGGGAACTTTCCGTGCAGGCCTATTTTGCTAAGGTAAAGGGTAAAGTGAGCTGGCCCAACCATCCGACGCTGGATTTTAATGATGACTTGGCACTGGACAGTCGTAAAACCTTCTTTGAATACTCAGCCCGCTATCAATTTAGACCCAGGTGGGCGATCATCTACTCTATTATGCCCATCGAGATGGAGGCAAACTATGTCCATCCCCTTTACCCAGGCATGGCTTTCAAGAGCAAGTGGGAGAATGTGTATCAGAGGGTGGGGCTCTTGTTTGAACCCATTCGCACGTGCAGCGGCGCCATCTCGATTTACAACGCGTGGGTCTTTAACGAGCAGAAGCTTACGATGCATAGCGGAAGCCACTGCCAGGCCTATAGCATCATGAAGATAGACCGAACCCGCAATATGGTGATGTCTGGGATCGAAATTGAACGATGCATAACTACGAAGTGCAATGGGGGCTCTTTGTCCTGTGACAATAGGGTGGGCATTGCTTATCTCGACGGCATGTTTGGTTTAGACGTGCAAACGGGTCTTCGCTACAGCATTCCACTGAATTGTGGACGCTGGGGTTACGCAAAGGGGGGCTATCGTTTGATCGATTTTAAGGAAGATCGAATAGACTACAGAATAGATACGTACCTTACCGGCTGGTTTGTAGAATTCGGTCTCGTATTCTAAGGGGATTTTCTTCGGCAGAATGGCGCCGGAAAACTGAATGTCCAATAAACGGGGCTTTGCACCTCATCCTTGACTGAATGTTCTCTATCAGGGACGCGCGTCTAAAGCTCCCTCCTCCGGCGCCATTCATTTTTTATCCCAAATCCAGAAAAACGAAAAGCCCGAAAACGGCCTTTCGACCGCCCCTTTCTGGGCTTTTCTGAGAGCGAAAGGGTATGTTGAGAAGTGATTGTCTCTTATCACGTTTAGATTTCAGTGCAAGTGTTTTTTTTCTCTCTGGCGATATTCAGCTTCAATAGGTCTGGAGCTTTTATAGCGTTACTGGAAGAAAACCGCCGCCCGGACACTGTTATATGCGTGCGAAGGATGTGAGCTGGCTTTCCCGCCCCATTTTTTAGCTTCACACACCAAAAGACACCCCACTGGTAGGTGATTCCCTGAGATGTGACGCGATATAATGAGGCTATTCTCAAAAATTCATATTTATCCTTCTCGCGCCTGTGGATGAGCCATCGGAATACCAGGAAACTGGTTTTTCCGGCTTATTCACGTTTGTTAAAAACAAATTGTAAGAAAAGGTTTACATGTCTTTGCTCTTGTGTTACATTATATTCGACAAACAACCTTTCATCCACCTTTCCAGTTGGAGGATTTATTCTATGATGAGCATTGACGGAACCCAACGTGAAAAAACGTCGTACACGCGGCGACAGACCGCGGGTTGGACTCAAGTGCATTCGTGGATATTCGTCATTGTCGTGGCGTTAGGCGTCGGCGTGATAGCCATGCAGAATCGTTATCATTACTTGAGCCCGTTGGGTCTGGGCAAGGCGTATAGAATCGATAAGCTCTTTGGAGGGATTCAAGAGTTCGATCCTTCTGTGGGGTGGATTACCGCTCAGCTCGCTGCTCCTCCCCCTTCGCCGGCTCTGTCCATGATGGAGCCGCCTGGAGCGCCCGTTGGGTCCCGAGCTGTTCCCATGAACATGCCCGCTCCTGTGACCCCTGCTGAAGTGCCCGCGGGAACGCAACGCACCGACAAGGGATTTCACGAGCAGCCCGCGGCTCCGAGTCCGCCGCCCTCTGCTCCCGAGCAAACCGCGTCTCAACCTCCAGTCAAAGAAGCCACAGAGCTATCCAAAGAGGAAAAATTTCAAAAGTTCCAGAAGTTGTTTCCTCAATTCGGCCACGAGGAGTTTCAACTGGCAAACGACGACCTCTATCCTGATTGGAAGGCGAATGTCTCTCAGTCAGGGACATGGGATCAATTCCTCGCCGTATATCGCGATTTTGTGCAGTGGTGGCTGGATGCAGGCTCACCTCCAGAGCCGGGTTTCAAACTGTGGAAAGACTTTCTCGCATCTCGCTATCCTGCTGAGAAATGACCTGCCTCCTATAGGAGGCATTCGTCTCTATTATACCCTCCTCACCGAAGGAGGGAATTTCTGTTTCTATTGCGGATCAGACCTTGAGCTCAATATCGAAATCGACAGAGGCCTCGCTCCTCGATTGATGTGAGTACACATGACTTGGTTCCCGTTGGTTTCCTCGCAATGACAAGAATTCTTACTGCGTCTTGGAAGTGAAGCGACGCAATCTCATGATAAATTGTGAAAACTTGTCCAGACGGTCTCTGCAGTTGCGGGGTTGCCGGCATTCCCTTTGAGTCGCTTGTTATAGCGCTTCGGAGCATTACAGCCGGAGTGAGCGTGTGTCTCGCCACGATGTCATCCTCACGAAAAGGGGTATCTACTGCGATTTTCCAAGATTCCCTTTTTTGAGGAAACCCCAATCTGACTCATGGTGACAGCGCATTTTCTTTTGAGAAAGGTTCTCGAGGCCTGTTTCACGACGACGCTTTGGCTGTAGCAAAGATCATGCGACCTGCTGTGGTCTGCAGGACGCTCGTGACAATGGCCTCTATGCTCTTGCCCATGTACCTGCGTCCTTGTTCGACCACTACCATGGTTCCATCGTCAAGGTACGCCACTCCCTGCGTCGGTTCCTTACCTTCTTTAATAATTTGCACCTTCATAGTTTCGCCGGGGAGCACTATGGGTTTCAAGGCGTTGGCCAACTGATTGATATTAAGTACAGGCACAGAGTGTACTTCAGAGACCTTATTAAGATTAAAATCATTGGTAAGAATGGAATACCCTTTTTCTTTGGCAAGGGTGATGAGCTTTTGGTCAACTTCTCTGATGCCGGGGTAATCAGTGTCGTCGATTTCAATTTTTACTGAGCATTGTTTTTGCATTTTATTCAGTATATCGAGGCCCCTACGTCCCCTCGTGCGCTTAGTCGCCTCTGCCGAATCAGCTATCATTTGCAGCTCTTTCAGCACAAATTGAGGAATGATAAGCTGCCTGTTGATGAAACCAGTTTCGCAGATGTCTGCGATCCTGCCATCTATAATCACAGATGTGTCCAAAAGGCTACTCTCGGGCATGAGTCTCGTCTCGGCAGCGTCGCTCTGCAGGTGTACCACGTTGGGGAATGACACCCAACCCCAATAGACGCAGTAGAACGTTAATACGATCGCCGCATAACCAAGAAAAATGCGGCTCATGTTGGAGTCGCCTACCGTCAATAAGACAATGGCCAGCAGCAAAACCCCCAAGAGGGCTCCCAGCGATCCGGTGGCGCACGCCGCAACAAGACGCAACGGTTCTTTCCACAGCAGTGTTCCAAACAACAGAGAGTTTAGAATCCCTGCGCACAGCCCCATGACGCAGAACGCCCCCGCGGTAAACCATTCTCCGTATAGATGGTACCCTACAAGCGAAAAAAAAACTGCACTGCCCACGCACAGGCTGACCGTTGCTTTCAAAGAAGGCATTATAATAATTTCCTTTCAGCCTGTATGTAGAGACTTTGTTTTACAATTCTCCCTGTGAATTAGGACCATCTTTTTTTGCAAAAATATTGCTTATGGCTCGTTCAATCTCGCTCTCGCTTGTCTTTCGCGCGATGGAAATCTCCTTTATCAGGAGGTTCTTTGCCTGGTCGAATAAACGACGCTCCCCGTGTGAGAGGTCTTTGTTTTCCTTTAGAAGAGTAAGGTCTCTAAAGACTTCCGCTGCTTGAAATATGCTCCCACTTCTCATTTTCTCTTGGTATTCACGGTGCCTACGGTTCCAGGTCTGCGTGTCAGTCTTCATTCCACGTTTCTTCAGTATAGCCAATACCTTGGGCACCTCTGACTCATCAACTATCTTCCTTACTCGGTTCGATTCCACTTTATCAACAGGAAGCTTTATCACGGGTTTTTCGTTGGCCGTCTTGATTTCTGTTTCTAGTATGTAGCATAGCTGGTAAGAGTCTCCTATTTTTTCCGATCGAATTTCCGTTATTCTTGCAACGCCATGGATCGGATACACGACCACATCTCCGACCTTGAACATATTCCCAGCTCCCTTCTCCATATCTAAAAAAGCTCCTCGACCGGCAACCTATGATATGTCTCTATTCGTTCACAGGATTTTTCCACATGCCGTCCTTTTGAACAGGGCTGATTCGTTTCCAGTCTCGCTACAGGGTTGTGTTTTGTTGCGGGATACCGTTAATATGCGCTGAGGCAGGGTCTGCGAGCCCCTCACCACCGTTCCGTCGTTGGAAAATGAGGATATACTAGGGATTGTGGTTTGTCAACAAAAAAGCACAATATGGAGTAAATATGGCATCATACGTCCTGTGTTTTGTTACTATTGACGATCTTGAAAAGGCGGTCGAAATAGCCAATGTCCTCGTCTCCGAGAGACTGGCTGCGTGCGTGAACATCGTCCCCGGTCTCAGGTCCATTTATTCCTGGAAAGGCGAGCTTTGCGATGACTCGGAATGCTTGCTTTTGATAAAGACCTCTGGGGACTGTTACCCCGCTCTTGAGGATCGCGTCAAGGAGATGCATCCCTACGAACTACCGGAAATTATTGCTGTACGTATAGAAAGAGGCTTATCGCCTTATCTCAAGTGGATTGATGACAGCTTACGACCCAAGTAGCTTCCGCTCTCTTATCAGCGCTGGGATTCGAATTCTTGATGTCCCATTATCTGGTGAATCTTTATCGCTTTTCGAGGAGTATGCGGAGTTCCTGGCGCACTGGGATCGCCGAATCAATCTCACGTCGCTGCATTCCAAGAAAGATGTGGCCGTCCTGCATTTTTTGGATTCTCTGACTGTCCTCAAGGCCCTTCCCCCGAGCGCTCGCTCTCTGCTCGATGTGGGTAGCGGCGCAGGCTTTCCAGGAATGGTGCTGAAAATTGCCGAGCCCCATTTGAATGTTTTTTTGCTGGATCCCAACCCGAAGAAGATTGTCTTTTTGAAGCACCTTTCGTCCTATCTGCAACTCACTGGTCTGCATTTTATATCTGCGCCAATCGAACAGCTTAGGCCTGAGCTCTTTTCGAGATCTTTCGATGCGGTGGTCTCACGGGCGCTGTGCCTGCGTGATGAGCAGACGCGAAAGATTCACAGCCTGATTTCGTCCCGAGGACTGTTCATTTCCATGCGTGGCCCAGGTTCCTTCCGCGCGGGGCTCGACCGCCGTTATTTCGAGCTCACGAGTTATTGGGCTGGATACCTGCCTATGTTCCCTGTGTACCGACGAGTCTTAGGGTATTCAGCGCTTGTCGAACAAGATGAGGAATTCGACGTCAGCCCCGCTACTCGGTCTATGTGAACTTGACATGTGACGCTGGTTTCGCTGACCGAAACAACCAAAAGCCCTCAGTAATTCTGTCAAGTCAAGCAGACTATCTTCTCGAAAATGTCAAAAAACATGGCATTTTTTCAACAACCGTTCCGCCACTATATTTTTTTTGTCCATCCTCACATTTTGTGATAATAGGTTGCCGTCTCGAATCATCAACCATATATTGTGGGTCATTCACGATGGGACGCGTAATATGCATATCGAATCAGAAAGGCGGAGTGGGAAAGACCACGACTGCCGTTAATTTGTCAGCGTGTATAGCCCTTGCTGAACGGCGCACCCTTCTCATTGACCTCGATCCTCAAGGCAATGCAAGCAGTGGTTTAGGAATCCGCGTTCCTACTTCTAAGCCGTCGGTTTATCATCTCCTTTTAGGACTTCATGAAACGGCGGAAATGGTGGTCCCTACCGCAGTCGATCACCTGCAAGTCATTCCCGCCACTCAAGACCTTATTGGCGCTGAAGTAGAATTTATCGACGTACACGCAAGAGAAAGCCTATTGGCCAAGGCTATTTCACCCCTCATTGACAACTACGACTACATTTTTATTGATTGCCCCCCGTCTCTTGGTCTTCTGACATTAAATGCGCTTGTCGCTGCGGATTCTGTTCTTATTCCAATTCAGTGTGAATATTACGCGCTGGAAGGGGTGGGAAGCCTCTTAAATACTATTCGCAGGGTTACTTCCGCCTTCAACCGCCGGCTTAAAATAGAGGGCTTTCTTTTGACCATGTTTGATCCCCGGACAAATCTGAGCCAGCAGGTTGTCCAGGACGTTCATGAAAATCTGGGAGGGCAGGTTTTTAAGACTATCATTCCCAGGAATGTGAAGTTATCTGAATCCCCTAGTTTTGGAAAACCGGTGGTCCTTTACGATATCACCTCTCGTGGAGCTATAAGCTATTTTGCGCTGGCAAAGGAGATCATCGATGCAGAACACACCACAGACGCAACGAAAACGATCGGCATTAGGGCAGGGGCTTAGTGCGCTTATTCCGCTTTCTCACTCTCAATTTGATGATGACGGGAATTCTGTGGTTTCTCTCCCCATCGATTCACTTGAACCCAACGCATATCAACCACGTCGATCCTTCTCCCCCTCAGCGTTGGACGAACTCGCTGCATCTATTAAGGAAATGGGGGTTATTCAGCCCATTGTCGCCCGCCCTAATGCGAGCGGCGCTTATCAAATTGTGGCTGGAGAACGCCGTTGGCGCGCTGCGAAGTTGGCCGGGTACTCTACAATCCCCGCCATAATCAAAGACCTGTCCGACCGAGAATCGTTGGAAATCGCCTTGATTGAAAACATACAACGGGAGGATCTCAACGTCCTCGACCTTGCGGAGGCATACGACACGCTGCTGAATAGATTCTCCTATACCCAAGAAACCCTTGCCAAAAAAATTGGAAAGGAAAGATCCAGCATAGCAAATTATGTCCGCCTCCTACGTTTACCTGATCCCGTCAAGACCCTTCTGAGGGAAGAGAAGATCACCTTCGGACATGCCAAAGCGCTCCTATCCCTTGAGGACGTCAACGCACAACTCAGCATATCCCTCAAGGTCGCCAAACGAAAAATATCTGTGCGCGAACTCGAACGAATTGTCACCAACTACAAGAACCGCCAGCCTCTCTCACCGAGCCCCGCGCGCACTGCGCCCTCCTCCGTCTCTGACCTCGAACTCGGTCTCTCTCGTTATTTGGCCACGAAAGTTGTCGTCAAACAACAGCCTGACAGCTCGGGAAAGCTGGAAATATTCTTCCACAGCGAAGTAGAACTTGCGCGTCTTCTGGACGTCATGGGGTACTCGGCAGATTTCTCTTGATAATATTGCGGCAGCATGCTAGGCTAGGTAAGGTAACTTATTAACATCATTGAGGTTTATTTCTCTTTATGCAAGATCTTTGGCAGCGATGTTTTGATATTCTGAGAACCAAGGTCAACAAACACGCCGTGTCCACCTGGCTTCAACCCATAGTGTGCGAAGACGTTTCTTCCACGAAAATGCTTCTGTCCGTACCCAACAACTTTTTCATTATGTGGATCAAGGATAATTATAATGACCTTATTGCTGAGTCTGTCATGCAATTGACAGGTCGCAAATATGAGATTCAATTCCGGTCGAGGGACGAGTTTGTGGACGAGTCGAAGCAGTCTGAGGCGATTCCCGCAACGGAAACTTCGTCCAAGCAACACGCAGGCATTTCAGACGAATTTGCGTTGAAAAACAACCTCAATCCACGGTACACGTTCCAGAGCTTTGTCGTAGGTTCATGCAATCAATTTGCCAGGGCAGCCGCTCTTTCTGTGGCAGAAAATCTCGGAGGCAGCTATAATCCTTTATTTATCTACGGTGGAGTTGGTCTCGGTAAAACTCATCTGATGAGCGCTGTTGGATACGAGG
>CAYRVH010000039.1:18644-20030 GCA_964427855.1 uncultured Syntrophaceae bacterium | reverse complement strand
CCAAGAAAAAAGTGTCGTTTATCAGTTCTGAAGAATTCACAAACGAAATGATCAGCGCCATCCGCTTTGATCGCATGGTAGATTTCCGTAATAAATACCGTAATCTCGATTTGCTCATGATCGATGACATCCAGTTTATCGCTGGGAAGGAGAGGACTCAGGAGGAATTTTTCCATACATTTAACAGTATTTACGAGGCAAGAAAACAAATTGTAATCACCTCGGATCGCTTTCCCAACGCGATTTCTGATATGGAACAACGGTTGAGGTCGCGTTTTAGCTGGGGTCTCGTGGCAGACATCGGCATCCCCGACTTCGAAACTAAAGTGGCTATTCTGAAGAGAAAAGCAGCCGAGGACGCCGTAGATTTACCTGATGAGGTGGCTTATTTTCTTGCGGAGACCGTAGAATCCAATATTCGGGAGCTCGTAGGGTATTTGGTGCGTGTCATTGCTATGAGCACCTTGCAGGCGCGACCACTTTCCAAAGAACTGGCCCAAAGCGCATTGAAGGAAATTCTCCATCGCCAGTCGAAAAATATCACCATAGAAGACGTCATCAACAAGGTGGCCAAGGCCTTCAACGTAAAACCGGCTGATATCAAGTCCCGTAAAAAACACAAGTTGTATGTTCTGCCGAGGCAAGTGGCCATGTACTTGGCAAGAGAACTCACGCAATTTTCTTATCCGGAGATTGGAACGGCGTTTGGAGGGAAGGATCATTCGACGGTGATCTACGCCGCAAAAAAGATAGAGCAGAAAATAACGGCTGACCATTCCTTCAAGATGCTCGTGGATGGGGTAAAGGAGTCTATCCGGAGCTGATTATTTGGCCAATTACCTGTGCAAATATTGTGAACAAGATATGAAGAACCGATATCGTCCTACGTGCAAAGAACATATCAACAACAAATTTGGAGAGTATTCCACAATCAAAAAGTAATGACAGACAGACCTATCTGCTCATATCAACGGCTTCACCGCATTTACTACGGATACGATTATATTACACAATGTATAGTTTCTCATAGAGGAAGTGACCATGCTCATACAGATCGAGAAAGACAGACTCTTGGAAGCGCTTGGACGAGTGGTTCCCATAGCGGATAAAAGAACGACGCTGCCTATTTTGTCGCATATTTTGTTTGATATTCAGCCGGACCGGATTATCCTCATAGCGACGGACCTTGAGATCGGACTAAAAATATTTATCCCTATTGTTTCAGAAGAGACCTGGCGAGTTGCTCTTCCTTCCAGAAAGCTTTTTGAGATTGTCAAAGAGCTTCCATCTGGAGCGATAGAAATTGAATCCATTGACTCGTACCGCATGAAGATTCAAGCAGGCGCCAGTGTGTTTCAACTATCGGGTATGGATCCCGGAGATTAT
>CAYRVH010000039.1:1961-18612 GCA_964427855.1 uncultured Syntrophaceae bacterium | reverse complement strand
GGATCACAGCAGCGTAGAATTTAGCGGCATAGACGCAGGAGGCTTTAACTGGATGATTGAAAAGACGTTGTACGCGGCGTCAACTGACGATATTCGTTTCAACCTAAACGGCGTTTTGTTTGAACAGAAAGAGCATTTAATGTGCCTTGTGGGTACCGACGGCCATCGTTTGGCTTATGCAGAAAATGAACTCGGCGTCGCCATCCCACGTTCGCTGGTGGTTCCGAAAAAAGGCCTGACGGAGTTGACGAGAATTTTGGAGAGTACAAAGGGGGAGGTTCAGCTCGGATTTGACGAAAAGAATGTGTACATAAAAAACGATGACTTTGCCATGACCATCCGTCTCATCGACGGCGATTATCCTGATTACAGAAGAGTTATTCCCTCTCAGCCGCGGGGCAAACTGTCTATTAATGTGAAGAAACTGGTGCAAGGTTTGAGAAGAGCCGCCATTTTTACGACTGAAAGGAGCCGGGGCATCACTGTCGTGGTTTCTGAAGAAGGCATGTGTCTCAAGACGGAGCATGTGGAGTTCGGTCGCTTTGAAGAGAGAATAGAGGCTGAGTACGAAGGCGAACCTTTCGATGTGATTGTAAATGTGTACTATCTTATGGAGGCTTTGCATGCGATTGAATCGGAAGGGGTCACCATCGAGTATTACCGGGAAGCAGGGCCTCTGATCTTGAGGCCTCAGCCGGAGGCTAATTACTTCAATCTTGTTATGCCCATGAAACGTTAGCGATTTCATAGGACAAAGGAAGACGCAGGTTAGGTAAACAAAGTGGACGACACGCAGTATGGAGCTGAGCAGATAAAGGTTCTCGAAGGGCTGGAAGCGGTTCGCAACACGCCAGGCATGTACATAGGAAACACTGGCCAAGAAGGACTTCATCAGCTCGTATGGGAAGTCGTTGACAATGCAGTGGACGAAGCACTGGCGGGATATTGTAAGAATATCAGTGTGTTGATTCACCTTGATTCTTCGGTGACCATTGAAGATGATGGTCGAGGAATTCCCACCGACATCCATCCCACGGAAAAAAAGCCGGCGGCTGAAGTTGTTATGACAGTGCTGCACGCCGGCGGCAAATTCGACAGTAATAGTTACAAGGTTTCTGGAGGCCTGCATGGCGTGGGCGTCTCTGTGGTAAATGCGCTTTCAGAACAGCTTAAATTAGAAATAAGACGCAACGGGATGGTGTTTCGCCAGACGTACGCGAGGGGAAAGAAGCTGACGGACCTGGAAGTCGTGGGAAGCACGAAGAGAACCGGTACAAAGGTGACCTTTCGTGCTGATAGGGAGGTCTTCGGCGACTTAGAGGTAAATTATGACATTGTTGCCGCGAGGCTGCGCGAACTTGCCTATCTAAATCGAGGCCTGCGGATTACATTCGAGGACGAACGCTCTGAAAGAGAACAGGTTGTGTTTCAATACGATGGGGGCATCGTTTCATTTGTGGAGCATCTCAACCGCGCCAAGAAGACTATGGAAGGACCCCCCATATATATATGTGGTGAAAAAGACGGCAGTTTCATTGAGTGCGCTATACAATACAACGACGGATACACTGAGACGCTGTTCTCTTACTGCAACAATATCAATACCTACGAGGGCGGCACACATGTGTCTGGCTTCAGAGCCGCTCTGACGCGTACGGTGAATCTCTACGCAAATAATAAAGGGTTGCTTAAGGAAGGCAAAACTCAGACGACAATCAGCGGTGAGGACGTGCGTGAAGGTCTCACGGCAGTTCTCAGTGTGCGGATGGCCAATCCTCAGTTTGACAGTCAAACAAAGTCCAAACTGGGTAATATGGACATTCGTGGGATAGTGGAACAGCTCGTTAATGAAAAGTTGTCAGAGTATCTAGAGGAGCATCCGGGGACAGCGAAATGGATGGTCCAAAAGGCCATTGATGCGGGGCGGGCGAGAGAGGCGGCTCGCAAGGCTCGTGAATTGACGAGACGTAAGGGTGCTCTGGAATCTGCTTCGCTCCCTGGCAAGCTGGCTGACTGTCAGGAGAGGGACCCAGCCAAATCAGAACTCTTCATTGTCGAAGGGGAATCTGCGGGCGGGTCAGCAAAACAGGGGCGAGATAGGCAGACTCAAGCCATTCTGCCGCTTAAAGGAAAGATCCTGAATGTTGAAAAGGCCAGATTCGATAAAATTATCCAAAACCAAGAGATAAGAACCCTTATTACAGCGCTCGGCACTGGAATAGGGGAAGAAGATTTCGACATCTCAAAAATACGATATCACAAAATCATCATTATGACAGATGCGGATATAGATGGTTCCCACATCAGAACGCTGCTGTTAACCTTCTTCTTCCGTACGATGGTAGATGTCATCAACCGAGGCTATCTCTATTTTGCACAGCCGCCGTTGTTCAAGGTCAAAAAAGGTAAACAAGAATGGTATGTAAAGGATGAGAATACGTTGGACGACGTGATACTTGCGGAGGGACTCGAGAATATGCAAGTGCAAAATGAGCGGGGGGAGACGTTGGACGTCACACTGCTGATGAATGTCGTGAAGAACCTCCTCCGCATGGAAAAAGTCTTAGACATGTTTGAGCGCAGGAGTATGGACCGAATCGTTTTGAAGGAATTCGCTCGAGAGGTCACGGAGCGGGCGTTATTCGAGGATCGGGCTGCATTGGCGCGTGTTACCGAACGAGTTGTTCAACGGATAAAGGAAAGACAACCAGACATAGGTTCTATCACGTACGAAGTACACGCAGATGAGGAGCAATCGACGTTTTATATCAATGTGGAAACGAGGAAAAATGGCATGAGTCGCAGAACTCTGATCGACTCGTCTTTAATAGAATCTCCTTCGTTTCAAGAAATTATGTCGATTACGAAGAAGGTTAGTTCGTTTGGCAACCCGCCCTTCTATGTAGAGGGCGAAAATGGCTTGGAGCAGATCTGGAGTTTTTCGGAGCTGGTGGAACACATTGTTGGAATGGGACGAAAAAAGCTCAGCATTCAGCGATACAAGGGTTTGGGCGAGATGAATGCAGACCAACTTTGGGAAACGACCATGAATCCGGAAAAAAGAAAGATATTACAGGTTACGATAGAGGACGCCGTCAAGGCCACAGAGATATTTTCAACGCTGATGGGCGACCAAGTGGAACCAAGGAGAGAATTTATCGAGAGAAACGCGTTAAATGTCGCCAATCTGGATTACTAAATGAAATAAAAGACTCCCACCGCTTTTTGTGCAGCATACGATTTTGCGCTTGACCTGGTCGTGCAACCAGGGTATTCTTCGAGTATCCTTAGCGAATCATTTTCTTCCAAACAATGACGTCTTGTAATAGAGAGCGTAACTCTTGGGGAAGGAGCCTTCAATGATCGACAGGAAATCATTTGATGGTTTGAGCCGACGGTTATCAGCGGTGTGTTGTGTCGTGAGTTTTGCAGCTGTGATGTGCATAGCCTGGAGCGGGTCAGCCGTCGCAGCGGAGCAGGAAACTGCTAGCACGCTGAGCTCTCCGACGGCGCCCACGGTGCCCGACAAACCGAAAGGTCCTGAGCAGAGTGAACCGAACAAGACAGAGCCTCCTGCGGCGACCCAAGCCATGCCGTCCAAAGAGCAGCCGCCTTCAGAGACAAAGGAGGGAGGCGCGACAACAACAAAACCTGCCGAAGCGCCGGCAGTTGTTCCGGTCGAACCCAAGAAACCATTAGACGAGCAAAAGGCTGCGCCCGCTGAGGAAAAGAAGGGAGAGCCGGAAAAGAAAGAAAGTGCAGAATCAGACGCCTTATCCAACCAAGCGTGTATGGAATGTCACAACAAAGATATTCTCGGCATGTCAAAGGAGGACCTTCTGGATCAAGTAGTGGTTGATGGGAAGCCGGCTCCGCCTAGGCAACGTCCGCCCTTTGTCTTTGGAGAACTCAACCTAGCCATTGATAAGAAGAAATATGAGGAGGGTGTACACGCAGATACCACGTGCATTTCCTGTCATGCGGACATAAAAGACCTGCCGCACAATCAACGACTCAAAGCAGTAGATTGTAAAGAGTGTCATGAGGATTCTGTTGGCAATCTTGAGAAAAGCGCGCATGGGAGCAAATCCGGAAGGCAGTCTGTAGGATGCATCGGATGTCATAACGTGCACTATGGCCAAGGTAAGGAAACCTACGAAAGGGATTTCGCTCGAAAGGTGTGTCTCGACTGCCATCAAGCATACAACATGGACACTCTGAAGGGGCACGGAAAGTTGTATGAGCCCAGGTTGCATGTAGCTCTGGATTGCATGTTGTGCCACCAGGGGAAAGAGAAGGGCGTTCATAACATTCCGCCGGTGAAGACGTATGTGGTGGCATGCGACGACTGTCACCAGAAATACACAATACTGGCCACACAAAAGATTAAGCCAACAGATTTTTTCACATACATCACAACGACGAGCTTTATCAACAAAGATGTTATGAAGAGGTTCGGGTATGTAATAGGGGCCAACCGCATACCAGGATTGGATACTCTGGTCATACTTGCTGTTCTCGCGCCGCTTGGACTGCCAGTGGTGCACGGCGGGTTGCGGTTTATTACAAGGCGCAAAGGCCCAATTCATTTACCTACGGAGAAGATACTCCTCCATCCTTTCATAGAAAGACTATGGCACTGGGTTCAGGCGATCTGTGTCATTATGCTCATCATAACTGGAATAATCCTGCATTGGCCTGAAAGATTTCCAGGCTGGTTCCAATGGGCGGTGAGCGTTCACAACTGGTTCGGTATAGCCACGGTAATCGCGTTTATCGTGTGGCTAGTGTATAATCTCGCAACCCGGCGTATCAAACATTACATTCCCAGACGCGGGGAAATTCCCACAGGCATGATCAAACAAGCTCGTTTCTATGCGTATGGTATATTCAAGCATGAACCGCATCCGTATGCTCCCACGGAAGACAATAAATTCAATCCATTACAGAAGATAGCGTACCTGCAATTTCAAGTGTTTTTCCTGCCTATTCTCTTACTATCGGGCATCCTGTATATGTATCCCGACACATTCCGTGGCCTCATTAACGCCTTGGGAGGCCTTTGGGTGTTGAGCCTCATCCACTACCTCTTAGGAGCTTTGTTTGCGGCCTTCCTCATGGCGCACCTGTATTTGGCCACCACAGGGGAAACTATAGGGGAAAACTTTAAGGCCATGATTTTTGGTTACGGATTGAAAGCGGATCACAAAGAGCAGGGAAAGGCCTGAGATGAGGATTAACAGCCTGGCTTTTGAGGTATATTTGCGTGAGGTTCTGCCCAATCCTGCAGTGAATGTCGGAATCAGTTCACCGACTGTAATGGCTTCGTCCCCATCGGCGCGTCGTAATGCCTGAAAAGGCATTACGACCTTAGGCGTACGAAGTGATCCCATAGTGGAAGCGATAACAAATATACAGTCTTCAAACGCTGCATAAGGTCTTCGCTGTTAGAAGCTGTCTATTCGTCATATTTTGCCGTTTCCTGAACTGGTTGGTGGGGATGTTTCTCTTTGTACTCTTTCACGGTGACGTCAGATTTTAGCCACTCTAAAGCCTTTTGCACGACCACATCCTTTTCCAGATTAGCTTTGAGGTCTTTCATAAGGCGGCTTTTTTTCTGTTTGGTCTTGTCAGGGTTCTTGGCCTCCTCGGCTGTTTCTTCATCGATTTGCTTCTGTACTTCTTCTTTTAGATCAACGTCAGGTTCAATGCCTTTTTTATCTATGTGGCGCCCGTAAGGGGTGTAGTAGTACGCGGTAGTCAGCCTGAGACCGCCGCCGTTGTCCAAAGGGATAATGGTCTGTACCGAGGCTTTGCCGAAGGATTTAGTTCCAAACACAAGACCTCTGTCGTGGTCCTGCAACGCGCCGGCGACAATCTCGGAGGCGCTTGCGCTACCCTCATTGATAAGGACTGCGACCTTAAACTTGTATTTCTTGGAATTTGTTGTAGCTCCATCTGTTGGTCCTTGGCCTTGCCGTCGGTGTACACGATCAAGCCGTTTTCGACAAAGAGGTCGCTGACCTTGACGGCCTCGTCAAGCAGACCGCCTGGGTTGTTGCGCAGATCAAGGATTACTCCTTTGACCTTGTCTTCGCCTCCCAGCTCCACTATGGCCTTCTGCAAGTCTTCGTCGGTTCTGTCCTGGAAGTTGACGATGCGTAAATAAGGGTATCCTGCTTCCACCAACTCTTTTTTCACCGAATGGACTTTTATTTTGTCCCGAGTGATGGTAAAGTCTTTAAACTTTTTCCAGCCGTCCCGCATAATGGTAATGGTAACTTTTGTCCCCTGAGGACCTCTCATTTTTTTCACGGCATTCATTAAGGTAATATTTTTTGTGGATTCGCCGTTGATTTTGATAATTTTATCCCCTGGCTTCAAGCCCTCCCGGAACGCGGGCGTGTCCTCAATGGGGGACACTATAGTCAGTACGCCATTTTCGAGGGTAATCTCGATACCAAGACCGCCGAATTCGCCTTTAGTTTCGACTTGTAATTCTTTAAATTGATCTTCAGTGAGGTATGACGAATGAGGGTCGAGGGACTGTAGCATCCCATTAATCGCGCCTTGTATCAGCTCTTTATCTGCGACGTCTTTGACGTAGTTTTTCTGGACGATCCCCATGACGCGGCGGAATAGCTGGAGCTCTTTATAGTCAGGAGATTTCGTTGCTCCCTGGGCCCAAATGACAGAACCGGTGCCGAAGATAAACACGCCGATGGCAAACAAGGCGAGATTGCGCCTGGCATTACCTCTTATCAACATGGGATGTCCTCCCGGATTTTTTTTTGAAGTTTGACGCAAAAATACTGAGCCTTCACTTTTTCAAATGCTATCATACGTTATTTTCGGTAACAAGTGCTGAGTTAACAGTATGAGGTAAAAAGATGGAACGATATGAATATAGGGTTGATCCTAGAATAGCGCCCCCAGTGGTTGTTTCCTTAGCGTTGGGAGCGTGGCTCGTGATCCTCGAGGGCTCCTCAGAACGCGGCTTACTCATGATACTGATACTCTTGCCCTTTTTCTACCTCGGTGCAGAGGTTCTCGCCAGGAAGGTGTCCATTACGTCTCAAGGCGTCACTATACGTAAGCTCCTTCGATCAGTACATATGGACTGGACCGAGCTTAGCACATTGGATTATGTCAGATCACGAAACAAATTGTTCCTCATTTTTCAAACTAGAGATGGAAAACCCACTCTCATCACAAATACCCTTTCTCCTTTCAATGACCTGGCCAAGAAACTCTTGAAATTCGTCCCTCCTGATAAGATCACCCAAGGGGCGCGAGATATCCTCGAAGACCCTCCAGCCAAAAATGGGCCGCTCATTCAGGCCTGGATCATCTGCATTGTCCTGATAGCCCTCATGGTTGGCAAATTTTTTGGATTGGATTAGGGTAGTGCTGGCGCAAGTCGCGCCTCGCATGTATTTTTTCATGTCCCTTTGACAGCGCTGGAAGGAAAAGAGGCTGTAGGTGGTCGTTTATGCCAAGAGTGGAATGGGAAGGCGCGTTGTGTCTGCCTCGCGCAGTTTTGTCATTTTGATATAAAAATGTATTGCTGTGATCTGATTCGGTTCGCAAAAAAAAAGTAAAAGCCCGTCCGAATAATCCTTTCATCTGACGCAACCTCAATAAGAGCAGAGGTTCCTCGGCTAATAATGTTCCTGTCATCAGGGGCCTCATTGCGACTGAAACGCGGGGAATGGATCTTTCTCACGTTGCACAAGGGCCTAGATAGTCCAGGGCCAGAATGCTGATATCATCATTCGGCGGCGTGTTATTACCAAAAAGCATCAATTCACCGTATAAGGTGTCGAGCATTGACTGGGGTCTCAATGATCTCAAATCCCTGAGGTACTGATAGAATCGATCCTCGCCGAACATGTTGCCATGGTCGTCAAAATATTCAGTAATCCCGTCAGTATAGATAACGAGACGATCATCTGGCGACAGTTGGGTTACCCCTTCTTCGAACGGCACCATTCCGCCGAGGCCTATCATACACCCGCCGTCTTCAAGGAGTTCAAGATTGCCATTGGCTCTGATCACCACCGGAAAAGGATGACCGGCATTGCTGTATCGCAGTTCCCCTGTGGTCGTGTCCAATACAAGGTAGGTGATGGTAAAGTACGTGTCAAATCTCTCAGAAGGATAGCAGCTGTCGAGCATTTTTAGCAGCGTCGCAGGTGAAACAAAAATCGATGATTGATAAGGGACGTCCTTCTGTAGGTGTCCTTCCACAAGGGTATGAGCAGGGTGCAACATTTGCGAGACAGAGACAGTCACCAGCGAAGAAGAGACGCCGTGTCCACTCACGTCGATCATATACATCACGATCCGTCGTTCATCGAGCCTGAAGACGTTAAAGATATCTCCCCCCACAAAGGCGCTCGGAACGAACTTTGAGCCAAAAACGCAGGACCGCGTCTCGGGAAATCGCTGCGGCAAAAGACTCTGTTGAATGCCTGCGGCAGCACGGAGGTCGTCTTCCAAACGACGCTGCTTCTCGAGCAGCATAAGTCGTTGGCCTTCAATTTCCGTGAGATCTTCAAACACCACCATAATCAACGGTTCTTCACCCCATTGCAGACGCCGGACAGAGAACTGGAAATACTTTTCCACTGGTTTGTCCCCTACATAAAATGTGCGGTGCAACGGGGATCTGTCCGTGGACTCGTTCATTTCCAAGGCCTTGAGAATGGAATTTCTGAGTTCGCAATTTGGGCAGTGCGAAGCCTCGCCACACAGTGCGTTCTCTTCGATGGCAAACACGCATCCTATGGCGTTTCCACATCTCTTGTAGAGAAGGTTTTGTTCTGAGCGAGAAAAGAGCTTTTCGAGGGTGGTATTGAAGTCCTGCAGCTTGACCTCCGAGTCTGTGAGGAAGACTGCTGAGTCAATGTTTTCCAGGACAAGGTTGAGAAGATTCGTGGAATCTTTAAGGTCTTGTATTGCTAATCTCACGAGGATTTTTCCTTATATGAGTTTACCCGGGGAATATGATGACAACTCCGCCTGTCTATTTAGTTTTTTTGGGGACTGCCTCTACGGCCTCGACGATCTTTTTGTAGCCGGTGCATCGGCAAATGTTCGAGGAGATAGTCTTGATGATCTGTTCTCTAGTGGGCTGCAAATTCCTGTCTAAAAGACCCTTCGCGGTCATAATCATCCCAGACGTACAGAAACCGCATTGTACAGCGCCCTTTTCCATAAAGCTGTCCTGAAGCGGATGCAGTGTATCGCCTTCTGCGAGCCCTTCTATGGTTACCACGTCAGATCCTGCAACTTCAGCGGTGAGGGTGATGCAAGACCGCATGGGTTTTCCGTCCACGAGCACGGTGCAGCTTCCGCAGGCGCCGAGGCCGCACCCTTCCTTAGCGCCGGTGAGTTCCATTCTGTTTCTCAGCGTTTCCAACAAAGTTTCGTATGGTTTGATTTCTAAGGAAGCTGGTTCGCCATTGATTCGCATCTCTACATTCATGAATTTCATCATCACCCCACCTCGGCAACTTTTTTTATGAGTCGCTTTGAGAAAATAGCTAACATTCTCTTTCGGTAATCAGGGTCTAAGACTGTGTTCGCCGCAAGATACGTATCTTGTAATGCTTTTTGCGCAACATGCTCGAGGGCATCCTGGGAAAAGTTTTTCACATCCACGACCTTTGGAGACGGTCCGACGGCAGTGAAGACCAATTTTCCCATTCCATCGGCGAGCGAAAAAGCTACTCCTAGTAAGGGATAATCAATGGCGCCCCTGAGCCGCAGTTTTTCGTAGCCTCCTCTTGTCTTCTGTTTAGGGATCAGTATTTCAGTAAGGATTTCGCCTGGTTCAAGTCGAAAAGGTCTTGCTGCGTTGTTGCTGAAAATCCTTGGCAGGGGTACTATTCGCTCCCCTGCGATGCCCTCGAGTTTCACTTTGGCATCTAGGGAGCACAGAGCTGCGGCGTTGTCGCTGCAATAGTTCGAGAAGCACTTCTTGGCTCCAGGGACGGCGTTGCAGGATTCGCCGCCCATTTTGAGGCACAGTCCCTTTGATTTTCGCCAAAATGCCGATTGGTTATAGTATAGGCATCGGGTATTCTGTAACAAATTGCCGCCGATCGTGCCTTTTAACTGCAGCGTTTCACACGATGTTGCATCGAGAGAAGCGTATAGGGAGGGGCAATAATTTTTAATTGACGGGTTATTCTTGAGTTCAAAAATCGTGGCCAGGGCGCCGATTCTCAAGACATCGTCCGCTTCTTCCACGGTTTTCAACTGGCTGATACCCTTCAGATCTATGAGTAACGTTGGTTTTTCCAATCGCAGTTTTAGTCGCGGAATGAGGTCTGTCCCGCCGCTCAGGTACACTGCGTCTTGTCTTGCCTCCTGAAAAGCATCGAAAGCTTCCCTGAGGCTCTTAGGGCTGCAATAGGAAAACTTGGGAAGCATCATGATTCACCTCTCGTCTTTGCAACGTCTAAGGCCTTGAGAACCCTGTCGGGGGTAAGAGGGAGCTCTGTGAGCGGAACCCCGAGGGCATTTTGCACAGCGCAGGCAACTGCGCTATGGGCGTTCATCCTGGTGGTCAGTCCGCCTTCTTTCGCCCCAAAGGGTCCTTCCGGGTCATCCGAACTGACGATAACCGTGTGAATCTCCGGCATGTCGCAGGCAAGCGGCACTTTATACTCGAGGAGATCGGGATTGAGGAGATGTCCCCCATTCCATCTCATTTCTTCCATAATTGTGGCCACACCCGCTTGCTGAATGGATCCCTCGATCTGCCCTTCAACTGCGGACGGATTGATGGGATTTCCACAGTCATGAGCGGCGCAAAAGCGAGGAATCTTTACACAGCCTGTTTCGGTGTCAACTTCCACCTCGGCAATGGAACAACCGAAAGAAAAAGTCCCTGCCATCTGGCCGTATGGCTTTTTGACCCATTCCCTCTCAAAATCGATCTTGGGCATATAGGCTCCCGTTCCCACGATGGGACGGGCCTTGAAGAAAGCCTCTCGCACGATCCATCGCAACGGCATTTTTTTCGAGGGGTCGGTCTTGGAGACGATAGAACGATTCTTGAGATCGAGGTCATCAATGGGATGATTGAGTTTAGCAGCGGCGAGTTCCAGTATTTGCCTCTTAGCATCCTCGCATGCCCGCTTGACGGCATTGCCGCCTACAAAAGCTGCAGCCTGGGAATACGCGCCCGGGTCGAGATTAGTGACCTCCGTGTCTGCATTCACCAGATTGACGTCTTCCATAGGTACGCCAAGAACCTCCGAGGCGATCTGCACCATCATAGACTCGTTTCCCATGCCGGTATCCACGACTCCTGTTACGATGGTAACCTGTCCGTCATCATTGATCTTGACGTAACATACTGATCCTGAACGAAATCCCATGGGAAAGCCGCACATAATTGCGACGCACCCCATGCCAGCGCCGCGGCCAAACCTTGTTCCCGGGCTTTCATATTGCCACCCTATAGCTGAAGCCGCTTCCCTGACGGGCTTCTCGAGGCCGCCGCTGATAACCAAAGATTTGGTAGCCGTTTCATCCCCAACCTCGAGCCCATTTTTCAGTCTGATTTCCATGGGATCCATGTTGAGTTCGCGGGCTATCATGTCCAGTTGCATCTCGTTGCCTGCGAGGAACGCCCGCCCATGACAGCCGTACATCCCGCGAATCCCTTTGTTGGTGAAAATCCTGTACCCATCGTAGCGGACGTTAGGGATGCGATAGGACTCTTCATGGACATAGTAGGGTATCGAAGTGGCGATGGGCCCTGTGCTGCTGTAAGCCCCGCCATCATAGACCACCGAAAATTCTTTTGCCAATATCGTGCCATCCCTTTTCACGCCGGTGCGGATCTTTGCCTTCATGTCATGCGTCTGTCGTGTGCAGCATGCGTTTTCTTCTCGGGAAAGCACCAACTTGACCGGCCTACCTGTTTTGATAGACAGGAGGGACGCCACAAAATCCGCAGGTGACACTTCCGAACGAGACCCAAAATGGCCGCCTACACAGATGCGCCTCACTCTGACTCTGTTGAGCGGCAAGGCCAAGAGGTTTGCTAAGGCCTTGGCCCGCACATGGGGACCGGCGTTTGGCATCCATAGATCGAGATAGCCCGCAGTGTAAGAGGCCACCACAGCATAGGGTTCCAAGGTTGAATAGGCCTCGCCGGCCGCATGAATTACATCCTCTCTAATAAGATAAGATTCCTGAAACGCCTTTTCTACGTCACCGACGTCAATATGGACATGGACATTAATGTTTTGGGGATTGGTGTCATGAATCAGCGCCGCTCCTTCTTGCATAGCCTCCTCAGGAGTGAACACAGCAGGCAGCGGTTCATACTCGACGTCTATGAGTTCGAGAGCTTCCACTGCTGTTTCTTCATCCACAGCGGCTACTCCTGCCACGTCTTCGCCAATGTACCGCACTTTATCTATGGCAAGCATGGGGTGATCCTGGGTATATTTGAACACGCCCCATTTGACGCCATGGCCGTCTGCTGCGGTGACCACCGCTTTGACCCCTGGTAATCTCTTGGCCTTTGTGACGTCTATTTTAAGAATTTTTGCATGGGGAAGCGGACTCCTCAGCACTTTGGCATGAAGCATTCTTGGCAGTCTTAAGTCCGCGGTGTAGAGAGCCTGTCCCGTCACCTTGGCCAGACTGTCCGTCCTTCGAACCCTCTTTCCTACCACGGAGTAATCTTGTTCCATATACGTACTCCCTCGCCACAGTATTCAAGTCTGTAACACCTATGTAATACCATAGCTTACGAATTTACCAAAGAGGAGATTTCAAAATGATCGACAGTGGTTTTGGATTCAACGCAGAGCCTTCTTGTCCACCTTCCCCACCGAGGTTAGGGGAATGTTGGTCACAAACTCAACGATCTTAGGAACCTTATACGGCGCAAAATTCTCTTGGCAAAATGCCCGGATCTCTGCTTCCAGCTCTTGTGTAGAGCGGTGGGAGTCCATTTTCCTGGGTTGAACAACCAGTTTCACAATATCTGTTCCTGGACGTTTTGGGTTGGGAACCCCCACAATGGCACAAAACTCTATCCAGGGTAATTCATAGAGTTTTTCCTCAACTTCTCGAGAGAAGACCTTAAAGCCTCCGACGTTGAGCATGTCTTTGCTGCGGTCGACGAGGGTGATGAATCCGTCTGAGTCCATGCGACCGATGTCGCCTGTGTGCAGCCAGGTCGTCCCGTCATGAACCCTCAAGGCATGGGACGTCTCGTCCGGCCTGTTCAGATAGCCCTTCATTACCTGGGGGCCAGACACAAGGATTTCTCCTTCCTCACCTATGCCGACCTCGGACGAGCCAGAATCAAGATCAACCAGCTTCACCAGGGTGTTAGGCAGTGGGACTCCGACGCTCCCGATTTTCCTCACGCCTGTCCTCGGATTCGCTGTGGCAAGACTGCTCACCTCGGTCATGCCATAGCACTCGAGCATTTTTCCTTCGCCAATAATGCTTTCGAACTCCCGCAGCGATTCGACGGGGAACGGCGAGGCTGCGCAGAGGCAAAAATCCACCCGAGAAAAATCGAGCTTACGAAAGTCCTCTTCCGCCATCAACATCATGTAGAGAGAAGGAACGTTGACGAGTATGGTAGGCCGGTAAGTCTTCATCTCTTTGATGATGTGTCGAGTGTCTCTCGGGTTGGGGATGAGTATCTGCGCGGCCCCGATATACATAGTCCCCAACCCCAGAGCCAACCCCGCTATGTGAAAATAAGGGAAACCAGACAGGATAATTTCTTCGCCTCGTCTCATGTTCAGCCACGTGGTGACGATCGACAGCTCCGCTACTATATTTTCGTGTGTGATGACCGTGCCTTTCGGTAAGCCTGTGGTGCCGCCGGTGTACATAACGAGACAGTCGTCCTCGGGACGGACCTCGACAGAGGGGCGCTGGTTTGGAAAGCGTCTTAAAATGTCCATGAATCTAATTACCGTTTTTCCCGCAACAGGGGAGACGCGACCAGTGGGGACCTTCTTTAATAACTTGCCGGCAACCCTCTTTATCCAGGGCAGAAAATCGACTATGCCTGTGGCGATGATGAGTTTGAGATCAGGGAGGTACTCCGAGATTTCGAGGAGTCTGTGTTGGAAGATAGCATCCAAGGTCACTAGCGCCTTCGCCTTGCTGTCTTTGAGTTGCAGCGCCATTTCCCTGGCGGTCAACAAAGGAGAGACGCCGGAGGCGCAGGCGCCCGCCTTCATAACTCCCAGCTGAGCGATCACGTACTGGGGCGTGTTGGGGAGATTGATTCCCACTATGTCCCCTTTCGCGATCCCATGGTGCATAAGGGCTTGGGCAAACCGACTGGACATCTCGGCCAATTGACCGTATGTAAGCGTTACGCCGAAAAAGTGAAGCGCGGGGCTGCCTGAGACTTCTTGGGCGACTCGATCCAGACAGTCCGTCAACGAGGCGTGAGGATAAGGCGCCTCTGCGCCGCAATGGGGAGGGTAATGTTTCAGCCACGGTCTATCCACAGAACTCAAACAACGCTCCGTATTCTCGGCCATAAAGACTCTCTTAGGCCCGATGTGGGGTAGCAGTCAAGTGAAGGAAAGGTGTCATAATCCTAGCAGAAGCCTGGGCCTGAGACAACGGGAAATGTAAAAGATATGGGCGGAAAACGTGTTTTATGTGCCAAGTGAGGCGATTCAGTGCTATACTTTACCTTCATCGAGGAGGTAAGGGTTGCGCGTCCTTTTGATCCATCCTGATAGTCCCCGAAATGTCGGGGATTCGGATAGGAGTATTCACTTTGTTGGGAAAAAGGCCTACGTCCCTCCCTTAGGCCTCATCACAGTAGCCGCGCTCCTTCCACAGTATTGGGAGATGCAGCTCGTTGACATGACCTTTCAGACGATTAGTTCTGAGGAGTGGGACGCAGCAGACCTTGTCATCATATCTGGAACCATACTGCAATATTCAGAGATCATAGACCTCATCCGCGAGGCGAAGCGTCGCAACAAGAAAGTGGCAGTAGGCGGGCCAGGGGTCTTTCACTTCCCCGAGGAGGCGCTCAAAGCCGGGGCTGATTTCGTTGTCAAGGGGGAAGCTGAAACAACGATGCCGCGCCTCATCGATGCCATGGAAAACGGGGAAACGGGGGTGTTTATCGAGTCGAACGAGCCGGCGGATATTACCCGGACCCCCATACCACGCTACGATCTGCTGGATATGACGGCGTATGTCGAGATGACTATGCAGTTTTCCAGGGGCTGCCCGTTTCGTTGCGAATTTTGCGATGTAACTCTCATTTTCGGGCGAGCTATTCGGACAAAGACGGCCCAGCAAATTTTGAACGAGCTCGACGCCTTATATCAGGCGGGGTGGCGGCGTCACGTATGGTTTATCGATGACAACTTTGTCGGAGCACCCACGAAGGCCAAGACGCTGTTGCGGGAAATAATCAAATGGAACGGTCTTCATCACACGCCATTCGAATTCTTTACGTTTGCGTCGGTAAATCTGGCGGGATTTCAAGATCTGATGGAAATGATGGTAAAGGCCAACTTCACGCGCGTTTACCTTGGTATAGAAACCACAGACAAAGAATCTCTCAAAGTAGCGAAAAAATATCAGAATGCTGCTGCCGATATCGACGCAGCGTGTCAAAAGATTAATCAGGCTGGTCTGCAAATCATTGCCCTTACCATGATCGGGTTTGATGCAGAAAACCCTGGCCGAGATCGTCGCGTCATCGAATTTGCTGAGAAAAACAATATACCTGAAATAGATGCAACCTTAGTCTATGCATTTCCAGGCACGTCGCTATGGCAGAGATTGAAAAAGGAAGGGAGGCTCCTCAACGGTAACAGCTTCGAAGTAACAGATTGGAAAAAGTTACGGATGAACTTTGTTCCCAGTCGTCCTGTTTCCGACATCATTCGGGAATATGTCAACATCTATGAAAAACTATATGAACCTGCTTCGTATTTGAAGAGGTCTTATCTTCACCTCGCTCAGATGGGCCCGCCGCCGGAAAACGTGCCCTTTAAGATCCCAGATTTATTTGAAATCGGGGTTCTTTTTAAAACAGCGCTTCGTTGGGGACTGTTCTCCAAAAATCGCCGACAATTTTGGATGCTGATTGGAAAAATGCTCGTACATTTTAACCGGACAAGGTTCAGCTTGTTTATTCGCTCGTGCGTCGTACTTGAGAGATACTTAGACATGAAAAGGGATCTGTGGCGCCAACTGGGAGAGCTTGACTTGCAGGCGTTGCAGCCGGAATAAACCGGGTGCGTCATGCCCTCAGACAATTTGTGAGATTCCGATTTTCCGTTGTAACGGGATTTTCTCATGATGCGCGTCACATTTCTCTGGCAATCGCGATTGTCATTGATAAAGGAGGCACGCCACCCATGTTAATGCGGCGCAATGGTCACGGGAATAGTCCATTTCCATATTTAGAGAGCCAAATCAGGGTTCTAGTTGGAAGTGAATCATCCCGTCCCTGCGTGGGTTCATGGAAGCTGTGCGTCGCTCTTCAAACTGCAGCGATCCTCTGCATCACAGCCATTACCCCCTGGTTTTCCCTGGCTCAGGGTACGAGGCTTTTTGCGCTTTCGGTGGGTGTGACCCAGTTCAAGGATTCCCGGGTGCCGTCCCTGAC
>CAYRVH010000039.1:0-1941 GCA_964427855.1 uncultured Syntrophaceae bacterium | reverse complement strand
GGGATTTTCACCAATTCTTGGAAGACAGAAAGCAGGTCTTCTATTCCACCAACCTGACTCTTCTTGTCGATAAGGACGCCACGAGAGCGAACATTTCGAGTGCAATAAGAAACAAGCTCGGAAAAGCGAACAGGGACGATATAGTCATAATTTATCTGTCGGGTCATGGCGCTATGTACAATCCTTTGGAGCGCTCGTCCCGAGACCGGAAAGAAGACGACGAATTTTATTTCATCACTCATGACACGGATGTGGATAACCTTTACGGTACTGCCCTGCTTATGAATGATCAGAACCTGTTTAAGGGCATTCAATCCGAACGCTGTTTGCTCTTGGCCGATGCCTGCCATGCAGGCGGCTTTACCAGAGGACTGGCAAAGAGTATTCCTAAGTCCATCGACCCGATCAGGAACCTTTTTCAGGGCTTGAAGGGTCGCGTCGGCATAGCCTCAAGCAACCCGCATGAGCAATCATTTGAGAAGGAAATCTTTGGGAACAGTATTTTCACCCATTTTCTCATGAAGGGGCTCAGAGGTGAGGCCGTTCGCGAGACATCTACGCCAATCGTTACCGTTAAACAGTTGTATGACTACGTAGCGGCAAAAACCAAAGAAGCGACAGAGGGCAAGCAAAACCCTTTAATGTATGCGTCGGATCCAAACGCTGATAACACACCGGTCTTTGTGGTCCCATCGTACGGGTCGGCCCTCAACATCAAAGTTCAGTTTCAATACGAAGCGCAAGACGGCGCTGTACGGGTTTTGGAAGAAGGAACGGCGCTGAGATCTGGTCAGCATTTTGGAATAGCGTTTCGCGCTGACGCGGACTGCTACCTCTACATCTTTTGGAGGGACTCTGCCGGGCAATTCGGTCAGCTTTACCCGAATCCTACGTTGACAGAAGGCTCAGCAGGGGTACGCGGGGGAAGAACGTACTGGCTGCCGTCGATGGGCGGGGAACGATGGTACGTTTTGGACAACGTGCCGGGCGAAGAAACTATCTACGTGGTGGCATCCAGGGAGAAAAATAAGAAGATAGAGCAACTTTCCGCCTCAATATCGGGCGTCGCCAGCGCCGCGAAAGGAGCAACAACGAAGGAACAGCTTTCCATGGCTCTTGAGAGAGAGATCAACCTTATGGGCATTGCCTCCCACACATCCCCAAAAACCAAAGAGAAAAAGGTAGCTTCCAACCGGGCAGAACTATTTGAATCCATGGAAAGTGAAGTGAGGTTAGCAGGGGCAGATTGCTTTTATAAAATCACGTTTAGACACGAAGATAGGTAACCAGGGCTTTTTATAATTTGGCGATACACCTGGCGTCTGCAGCGAAGCACAGCGCCGGCAGAGGAAAACCGAGGGGGCATACGATGTTTGGGAAACGTGTTCCATGTCTGATGGTCATTGTGGTGTTCACCGTCTTAGCTTTTATTTCTGGCGCAATTGGCCATGAATGCGGTACGAAAGGGGATTGGAAAGACATTTACATCCTCCCCACAAATCCAAATACAGACACAAACATAAAGATTTCCTTGGCGGCGAACAAAACCCATGTGCAACCAGGAGACGTCATAACCTTCACTATTGAAGCTAATCGAGACTGTTATGTGACCTTAATGGACATGGGGACGTCAGGTAGAATCGTGCGTCTTTGGCCTAACCAATATTCGGAAGGCAATAATCTCGTGAGAGCGAACACCGTGAGGCGTTTTCCTTCAGAGGCAGATCGATTTCAATACAAGATAGGGGGCCCCAGCGGGGTTGAGCGGATCATTGCCTACGCAACATCTGAGCCCGGTAAGATATTAAGCGAAGCCGAATTTCAGACGATGCAAAATACCCCGTTTAAGCAGTTTGTGGGAGGGGCGAAGGATTTATCTACTGTTTTTACGAGAGAAACTGATTAATTGACGAGCGGAGTGAAGTGGGGGTCCGCGCAGCT
>CAYRVH010000038.1:31431-34230 GCA_964427855.1 uncultured Syntrophaceae bacterium | reverse complement strand
ACCATAGAAAAAAATCTGGACCGATCCGTGTCCAAGGGAAAGATGACCGCTGAGGAAAAATCCCAAATTATGGGCCGTATCTCGCCCAGTACAAGTCTTGATGACTTTGCCAGGGCTGACTTCGTGGTGGAAGCTATCATCGAAAACTTTGATCTCAAGACGCAGGTGTTCAAGAAGTTGGACGAGATCGTGGCGCCCGGAAAGGTTCTGTCCAGCAACACATCCTCCATCTCCATTACCAAGCTGGCCGCGTGCACCAAAAGGCCCGAGAAATTCATCGGCATGCACTTCATGAATCCCGTGCCGGTGATGAAACTGGTGGAGATCATCCGCGGCCTGGCCACTGACAAGGAAACAACGGAGCTTACCGTCGAACTCGCAAAAAAGTTTGGAAAAATCCCCGTCGAAGCGCAGGATTTTCCAGGCTTTATCTCGAATAGGGTGCTCATGCCCATGATTAACGAAGCCATATACGCCCTGTATGAGGGAGTCGGAACCCCGGAAGCCATCGACGAAGTGATGAAACTGGGAATGAACCATCCTATGGGGCCTCTCACCTTGGCTGATTTTGTGGGATTGGACACGTGTCTTGCGGTACTCAATGTGCTCTACGAAGGCTTCGGCGATCCAAAATATAGGCCATGTCCGCTGTTAAAGAAGTACGTGGACGCCGGCTTCCTTGGCAGGAAGTCGGGACGGGGCTTCTACAAATACGCTTGATGTGCCCGCCGCAGGAAGAGTCTTGTCTTGAACCTCTGCCATCCGGACGCAACAAAATCGTGCGCCGCATGCTGCGGACTCTACAACACGCCGACAGCGACAAGAGATGTCCTGCATGATCGCCTTGCGGTTCGGACGACCCTCTTCCGCCGCGTGGTTCGCTCCCCTGATGCAATTCAGGCGTTTGAACATGATATGACAATCCGCGAAGGGACGGTAAGGCTGGACGAGGATATCCACGTGTGCCGTTTTGTCGGCTTCCTGGACCCTTTTTGCCGGACAGTCGGCTGTCTGCTTCATCCCTCAGCCCCAGGCAATGACGGCAAAGACCTTCGTGGGTTGTGTTACTATGGAAGCCTCGCGTGTAAGACCTTCTTTTGCGACGCGTGGCGCGCGATTCCCAAGAGGCACCAGATCACTCTGGCCGATCTCATCGATGACTGGCATCTGTGGGGATTGGTCGCGACGGACCCAGCGTTCGTCACGTGCCTCTTCGGGCTCCTCGAATCCGTCATAAAGGCCCCCCTCGACCTATCGGTTCTCAAGACCGGCCAAGCTAGAAACGTCCTGCTTGACATGCTTCACTGGAAAAATTCGTGGCCGCTGGCGAAAGGCTCTCAACGCAGAGTGAGTCGGTATCACTGCCGTCCAAACGGGAACTTGCTCAGCGCAAACCGGGATGAACAATTACAGGCCATTGTTGAGTGCCTCAACGACACCTTTGGCGTTGATGTACCGTGTCACGCCGCTGCCGGAGCCATCGACTCCTCAGTCAAAGCCTTCGCAGCGTTGTACCACTCTCATCGATGTTCGACGACATGAATCCGACGACAAGCCGAAGAAGTTCACGCTCACTCGGACGCCTCCGCATCAGACTATATTGACAACACTTTGATTCCTACCACCTCGCAAAGAGGCTTGGTCGTTTTTCCATCGTCGCCAGTTCTTCCACGCCCGCAACAGCCGCATCTCCCACTGGGATGGCGTCAATGGGCGTCAGGTCATATCTCGATGCCATAGAAAGCCGCTTATGGGTAGGTTGAGTCAAACGTCTCCCTCGCCCCTCACAATAATCCCCTGGAAGAAAATACAACTCGTCAATCCCTCGACCCAGGATGCCGGGCAGGAACATTCACAAGCCAGGACTTTGCTCTAGAAGTCTGAGTGGTAGCTGATTCTTAAAGTGATGGAAGGAACTAGTCGATGTTTGGTATGTGTAGCCATTCTGCAGAGAAATGACGAAATGGCCACACGTTAGATCGTCATTCCCATGAAAGTGGTATGCTCCGCACTGAAAATGGCTTACTACTCTCGTGGGGATAGCTCGCGGCTCCAAGTGCACAATCCCTGATTCATTTCCAGGGCTCCGAAAAATGGGCAGACTCCCTGTCATCACAAACAACTTGACGATATCAAGCTTTTCCTGTAGTATCCATAAAAAAGCCGTAATGAGATCTTTGTCTGTTGTGCGACAATGTCGCACAACGGGGAATATCAGGTCGTAAAAGACATGGGTATTCGATTAATTTTGATCGTAGGCATTGTTGCCGTGGCGTGCTGGGTTCTTCAGCCGTTCAGCAGCGAGGCCTTCATGCCGCCGCCACATCCCTGCGAATTGGAGCCCATGACATACAGCCCTCCGTCTCCCCCGCAGGTGGGAGGGCCGCCTCCGCCTCCCATGTGCGGTCCGTGTCTTCCAGTGCGGCAATATCCGCGCAAGATCGTTGGCCCGCCGCCGAGTGCCATTATCGTGTGCAAGTTCCTGCCGCCCAAGCCTGCAGACTTCAGGATCCCTCCTCCGCCCGCCTGTCCGCCCCCTCCCTGCGGACCTCTCCCATGCGGTCCAAGCGGATGCTGCTACTGACAAGCCGCAGCTCACCGCAACCGCTCAAACGATTCATCTGTTCCAACACCGCAGTGCCTCCACGAGCACCGGCGGCAACGCCTCTATGGCAGCCCTGAAGTCTCTCAGAAAGGTGCGCCACCGTAGGTAAGGGGGGATGTGGCGGATCAGGTTGAGGGGCGAGCGCAAGAGTGACGGCCAATCTGTGTACTCTGGAAGAGGCGGCGCGTTCATGT
>CAYRVH010000038.1:24878-31340 GCA_964427855.1 uncultured Syntrophaceae bacterium | reverse complement strand
GCCAGAGCACCAATCGTGCGGCGCAGCTCGTCTCGGCTGCGTTTGTCAAAGACGGGCCTGCGCGCCGAAGCGATTGTCCCCACCCGGTATGTTGCATGGGCTCGTTCACAAGCCTGACAAAGCGTATCGATGATAAGTTGGTCGGACCGATAACACTGCGAAGGTTCTTCCGGACAGGCAAGGGCAAAGGAAATGACGATATCCCCTACTCGGAGGGAGCTTTCAAGCGCGCCTGCCGTACCCACTGCCACTATACAGGTTGGCCTTTCGTCAAGATTGCGTATGGACGCGGCAGCTCGCAAAGGGCCAATGCCGCATCGTACGACCATGACGTGAGTCCCTTCGAAAAATGCCCGGCGATATGTCGATCTCCCTTTTCGTTCTCGAGACAATAATTCCAATCTCCTCAAGAAAGGAGCCGCTTCCATCCCCATCGGGAACACGAAACACGGCACGCGATTTTCCCTCTTCATGATTTGCCTCGGCTCGTGTATAACATCGCCTCAATGGCAGGCGTCAAAGACCGTTGCTCGTACGGACTGATGGTATATGAAACAACAATGCCAACCGTCTATCCCCAGCATAGACGAACTCGACAAGAAAATCCTCGTGATTCTCCAGGGAGACTTGGGAAATACGCCGGAACCGTATGCGGCCATAGCTGCGGCGGTCCAGATTTCAGAATCCCAGGTCATTCAGCGTATAGCCCGCATGCTCAGGGAAGGCGTGATACGGCGTATAGGGGCCATGATTCGGCACATCGAGGCCGGCATAGGATTCAATGGCATGGTCGTCTGGAAAGTGGCGCCCGGGGAAATCGAACGAATAGGGGAGCTTCTGGCAAGCTTCCCAGAAGTCACTCATTGCTACGAACGCCCTGCGTTTGGAAGCCTAGGCGCCACACTCTTCACCATGGTCCATGCTGAGTCGGAAGCGGCGTGCAAAGAGATTGTGCAGAGGATGGCCGCCGCCGGCGGCCTCGAAGAATACGAAGTGCTGTTCAGTTCTCGAGAGCTCAAGAAAATCAGTATGACCTACTTTGATGAGGACGTGTAAGACGTCTTCCTTGACAGATGTCAAAGGTCTGCAGCTGATAGATGTCGGCCGTGTTTGTCCTTGAGGTCATCCACTACGGAGGATGTGGTTCTTTTCGAGTCGCGTGGCCTCGCATGTTCATTGGATCGATAACTTGAATCATAATCGATTGTTCGTGATCCCTGAGAAAGGCGCTCACAAGAGAGCCTCCCCGTGCATTCGTAAGGAAGAGCGGATTGCGGCCATGAGATTATGCCTTAATGACAAATCATTGACGCGGAGAGAGTGATGAGAAAGAGCGAACGATCAGAGGAACTCCTTGCCAAAGCCGTGGGGCTCATTCCCGGAGGCGTCAACTCGCCCGTGCGCGCCTTTAAGTCGGTCGGTCTGCCACCCCGCTTCATAGTGAGGGGACAAGGCTGCATGATTTACGACGAAGACGGCAACGAATTCATCGACTACGTGGGTTCATGGGGGCCGCTTATACTTGGTCATGCCCATCCAGAAGTCCTGGAGGCCCTGCGGGAGGCCATGGCCCTCGGGACGTCTTTCGGCGCGCCCACCCGGCGAGAGGTCGAACTCGCTGAGTTAATCACACAGACGATTCCCTCCATGGAAATGGTCCGCCTGGTCAGTTCAGGTACCGAGGCGACCATGAGCGCCATTCGCTTAGCCCGGGGCTGCACTGGACGACAGCATATCATCAAATTCTCCGGCTGCTACCACGGCCACAGCGACAGTCTCCTGGCCAAAGCAGGCTCCGGCGCAGCGACATTTGGCGTGCCAGACTCCATGGGAGTGCCGTCCACCGTGGTGGCTCAAACAGTCGTCTTGCCCTATAACGACCTCGAAGCTGTTAAAGCATTTATTTCTGAAAATCCAAAAACGGTGGCGGCGATCATCGTGGAGCCTGTGGCGGGAAACATGGGCGTCGTACCCCCGAAGCAGGGGTTCCTTGAAGGCCTGCGAAACATCTGCTCGCGCGACAGCGCCCTGCTCATCTTCGATGAGGTGATGACAGGCTTTCGGGTAGCTTTTGGCGGAGCGCAAGCATTATATGGTGTCAAGCCCGATATCACCTGTTTGGGAAAGATCATCGGCGGCGGACTGCCCTGTGCAGCCTTCGGCGGCTCGAGGGACATTATGGAACTCTTGGCCCCCATCGGAGGCGTGTATCAGGCCGGAACCCTTTCGGGGAATCCTTTAGCCGTCACTGCAGGCATGACGACGCTGCGCATCCTCCAGCGGGATAATCCGTACCCTATGCTCGAAATACGAAGCGCGCAACTTCAAGAGGGCATGGAAGCCATTTTGTCCGAAAAAGGAATACCATACACCGTCAACAGAGTCGGGTCCATGCTCTCGGTATTTTTCCACCCCGGCCCTGTGTGTTCCTACGAGGATGCCTTGCGCGCCGATCGAGACGCGTTTCGATCGTTCTTTGCAACTATGCTCGATCAAGGCATTTATGTGGCGCCCTCGCCATTCGAGGCATGGTTTGTGGGCGCGGCGCATACGGACGCTGTTATTGAACAAACACTGAGCGCGATGCGGAGGGCGCTTCGTGTCGCACGTTAGCCGTTCAAAAGGCGCACTCGGCAAAGCGCGAAAGGAACATTAATAGATTGTGAGTGCTGCTTATAATGCTTGCGACACACACCATGATACGTTATGATCGAACACAAGGAATGAAAAGTATCACATTACTGACGTCCTGGGCTCTTTTGAAAAATTGTAGAATGACCGGAAAAGATGGCCTACCGACACGAGGAGACATGCGCAACACGCCCCGCCCCTGAATCTCTTCAGCTGTCTCATCGCCTAGAAAATCTTTACCGGTAGAGGTGCACCTGGTCTCACGTTACCACATCGCGCGGCAACCTCCATGCGTCGTCGGATGCGTATCAAGTGGCGTTAATTGATGAACCTAAGCCTTTCACCGAGAGATTACTGGAGGGCGGCGTCTAAGCCGCCGGAAAGGGCGGCAGCGTGCCGTAGTTTCTGCTTCTTTCAAGTAACACCGCGGTCACGTGGAGAAGGGGTGTGACGATGCTTGAATTTCAACGACAAGCAGATCAAGTGGCGCCGACGAACCTCAGCGTGCTGCTCCAGGGACGAACGGGAGTCGGGAAAGACTATCTCGCGTCTTACATTCACGCCCGATCTGCGTTGAGCAAGGGGCCTTTTATCTCCATCAATATGCCCGCTGTCCCTGAGCTGCTCTTCGAGTCAGAGCTGTTCGGATACGAAAAGGGGGCGTTTACGGGAGCTGTTTCGGCGAAGCCTGGTGCGGTGGAGCTCGCTGTAGGTGGCACGTTGTTCCTCAACGAAGTCGGAGAAATACCTGTCGCCGTGCAGCCAAAATTACTCTCTTATCTCGATACAGGACAGCATTACAGAGTGGGCGGAAGATCGGCCCGGGTGAGCCACGCCAGAATCATCTCGGCGACCAACAACAATCTTCCGCACATGGTTGAAAAAGGAACATTCCGAGCCGACCTTTATTTCCGACTTGCAGGCGCGATTATCGAGATTCCCCCGCTCAGGGAACGAGATGACATCGAAGACGTGATCCAGGACTTGCTGCACGAATGGGCTCGAAAGACCCGCTCCAAGTTGCCACCACAACTCTCGCAGGAAGCCTTGCGCGTCCTGCTGGACTATCATTGGCCAGGGAACGTGAGACAATTGAAACATGTTTTGGAACTCGCTGCATCAGGTTGCAGCGATTGCCTCATCAGTCTAGACGACCTTCCTACACTACCATCCTATGACGATCCTCATAATTTAGATCATAGTGACTGCCTTTCGGTGATTGTACAGGTTCATCCCCGCCAGCCATTGAAAAAGGCCCTGTATAACGCCACACGAGAACTTTTGACGAAAGCCCTCGAAGCAAGCGGGGGAAATATCACGCACGCCTCCAAATTACTGGGCATATCAAAAGACGCTTGCAAGTACTTAAAGAAAATTCACGTCGGAGAAGCCTCGCGGTTCAACGATGGATGATTGCGAGCGGCAGTAAACGGATTTCCAGAGGGAGGAAAATTTTTTCCCCACAAGGGAAAAGTTTCCACCCATAGCACTTCACTCTCTGCAGGCCGTACGTGCTCGCCGCAAATGCTACGGTCCTCGAAATTTCAGTCTGACTAAAGTCTTTCATGCCATGCACATCACGGTGGAACTCCACGTCAAGAATTGGAAAGAGCTCCAATCACTATCGCCGCAATGCTGAATCTCTTATGTGGGGCTGTACACCATGTTTGCGAAGTCCAGGCTTATTCCCGTCTGTCGGGAATGAGACGACCTGGGTCGCGGCGCCCGAGACGTGCGATCAAATCCTGGCGCGGCTGTCCATGCGATATCAAACGGTTTCATAAGCATAGGACGATTTCGGTAACGCGTGTTGGCACGAAAAATGCTCACCTCCTTCACAAGGGCGAATGTGTGCATTCGTATTTCAAGAAAGGAACCAGCCATGAAACCGCAAGTAATCGTTTCGATCGTCGGCGCCTTGCTTCTCGTTCAAGGAGTGGCGCTCGCTGATGATATTACCCCTTCATCGAGCTGGCGGTTCATGATGCTGCGCGCGCAGCACATGGCAACCCAAGGTATGACAAGCGAGGCGTTGGACTGTGCGAAACAAAGCCTGCGTATGTGCCCAGCTTTGACTCCCGCGGAAAAGAGGCGAACGCTGAAAACCTTAGCGCTCATTGGCGCGCTCAACGCGGATTTGGGGGCCTTGGAGAACGCCGCTCGCGCCTACAGAAAAGCCATAATGATTCAAACAAGCCTTTACGGCCGCGCGCATCCTCACACCGCAGCGCTTCAGTGCGCGTTGGGTGAAATCTATACCAAACAACACCGCCACAAAGATGCTGAATCCCTTTTTATAGAGGCAGTCCGGGCGCTTGATGTCCCGGCCAGAGAATTAGACGCCACCATGGCGCGGTCCCTTGTCGGCTTGGCGTCCATTCACGTTCGTCGCCAAGAGTATGCAGAGGCCCAGAAGCTTCATGAGAGAGCGATTGCAATTTATCACGCGCTGACGAAGTATCAGCCGACCATGAAAAGAGACCTTGCAAACACCTTGTTTGCGGCAGGGCAGCTTGCACAAGTGACAGAGAATTACGCAAAGGCCTCTCAGATGTACCGTCACGCACTCACTTATTCTGCCCACCCGGGGAATACAGCGGTGCTGAGATCACGCATTTTCTACGCGCTTGGAGACACGTATGCGGTTTGGGGAAAACCAGCCCGCTCGAAACATGCGTACAAGCTTGCCAACCAGACCTTGGTCGGCGGCGGATATGGTCTCAAGAAAAACGAAGCAGGAGCCATCAACGTGGCTTTATCCAAACCTTTTCAGCAGTGAGTTTTGGAACAAGGAGGCGCAGTCGTAAAGAACACGTCGCAGCATTGCACATAGTACAAAGTCCCAGCCAATGTGCCGAGTCTATGCCGTGGTCTGAGGAGATGAAGCCACCAAGGGCCAGCGTGATGGCCTAAGGCTATTTTCAGTGAACGAGCGTAGTGTAAGGCGCAATGGGGTGGTGCAACAGCGCTGAGCGTTCTCAACGCTCAACGGGAGAGTTGTGGCACGCCACGACAAAACGTAACACCCTGAAAAAACAACACTTTCCCTCTTGATTTCCACGCCAAAATACCATATCGTCAACCTCATGGAACCCAAATAACCACGACAGGATCTTCTCAGCCACGGAATAATTTGTGCCAGGCCCCAATGGAAACATACCGTTGCCTGAGGTGACACAAGCGCTGTCTAGCGGCAGGAAAGACGCATCGTCGAAGCGGATACATTCGCGGTAATCAAAATTGTTCGTGAGGCATTCGGAATAAACAGTTACCACAACGTGAGGAGGTAAAAAATGGACACATCCTTTGACGTTCCCGAAAGGCTGGCCCTGCGCGGCGTCACTCGTAGGGATTTCATGAAATTCTGCGGGCTTATGGCTGCAATACTCGGTCTGCCCATGTCCATGGCCCCGAGGATTGCCCACGCAGTGGCAAAAAAAAGACCCACGGTCGTGTGGCTGCACTTTGCAGAATGCACGGGATGCACTGAGTCGTTCATCCGGACCACGTATCCGTGGGCGGCTGACATCATCTTGGACACCATAGACCTCGCCTACCATGAGACGGTCATGGCCGCAGCCGGGGACCAAGCCGAGGAAATCCTCGACAAAACAGTGAAAGACAACAAGGGCAAGTATATCTGCATTGCAGAGGGGGCGATCCCCACGAAGGACAACGGCGCATACGGCAGAATTCACGGCAAGACCTTCATGGAAATTGCCAAAGAGGTGTGCGGAAACGCAGCAGCCACGATCTGCGTAGGGAATTGCGCATGTTCGGGCGGCGTGCAAGCCGCAAAACCAAATCCCACCGAGGCAAAGAGCGTCGCCG
>CAYRVH010000038.1:10952-24868 GCA_964427855.1 uncultured Syntrophaceae bacterium | reverse complement strand
TCACTGGCCTCAAGACCGTCAACATCGAAGGATGTCCCCCTAACGCAGACAACATGGTGGCAACCATTGTGCACCACTTGCTTTTGGGGAAGCTCCCCGCCGTTGACGATCTCGGACGTCCTCTGTTCGCCTATGGGTATCTCATTCATGATAACTGCCCCCGTCGGGGACACTTCGAGAATGAAGAATTCGTGAAAGAATTTGGCGACGAAGGCGCGTTAAAAGGCTGGTGCCTCTACAAAGTAGGTTGCAAAGGCCCTGAGACGTACAACAATTGCCCGATTATCAAATGGAATCAGGGAACCAATTGGCCCATCGGCGCCGGCCACCCCTGCATCGGATGCAGCCAGCCAAAGTTCTGGGATGAGATGAGCCCCTTTTATGTCCAAAAGTAACTCCAGGGGAAACGAGCCTCTTCTGCAAAAACGCTAATGATTGAAACAAAGTTTTGAAAAAGGAGCAAGAAAATGGCAAGAGTCGTCGTTGACCCCATTCCTAGAATCGAGGGTCATCTTCGCATCGAGGTTGAAATAGAAAATGGCAAGGTGAAAGATGCCTGGAGCAGCGGCACGCTGTTCAGGGGTATTGAAATCATCCTTCAAGGCAGAGATCCAAGAGACGCTCATCTGATCACCCAGCGATCGTGCGGCGTCTGCACGTTGGTTCACTCGTTGGCGTCTGTAAGGGCGGTGGAAGATGCCCTAAAAGTAACCATTCCGCCCAATGCCCGCATCGTCAGGAATCTCACCCACGCGGCCCAGAATATGCACGACCATCCTGTGCATTTCTATCAACTGTGCGCCCTGGACTGGGTGGATGTGGTCTCCGCACTCAAGGCGGACCCCAAACAGACCGCAGACCTTTCCGCAGGAGTCAGCGGCCGTCCCCAGACAAAGAAATACTATGAAGAACTCAAAGGCAAGCTCAAGGCGTTTGTGGATTCCGGGCAACTAGGTCCGTTCGCCAACGCCTACTGGGGACATCCCGCATATAAATTGCCGCCGGAAGCCAATCTCATGGCTGTCGGCCACTATCTCGACAACCTGCGTCAGCAGGTACTGGCAGCCCAGATGACCGCAATCTGGGGCGCAAAGAACCCCCACCTGCAGGGGCATCTCCCCGGAGGCGTCACGGTCCTGGAGCAGCTCAACGCCGATAGGATTTCCGAATACCTCTATAAACTCAGGGATCAGATCGCCTTCATCGAAGAGGTGTACATTCCGGATGTGCTGGCAGTTGCCAAGTTTTACAAGGACTGGACCAAAATCGGCGGCAACAAGAACTTCCTCGCATA
The DNA here is from genome assembly GCA_964427855.1 of uncultured Syntrophaceae bacterium. Taxonomy (GTDB): domain Bacteria; phylum Desulfobacterota; class Desulfomonilia; order Desulfomonilales; family Desulfomonilaceae; genus JAUPKT01. The sequence continues at coordinate 23,574 of CAYRVH010000038.1, read as the reverse complement.
CGGAGACTTCCCCGAAAGTGAAAAGGAACCTGAAAGCTTCTACTTCCCACGGGGCATCATTATGGACGGCAAGCTCCAACTCGTCGCTGTTGATCCGCAAAAGATCACCGAGGATGTGACGCACTCGTGGTACGAAAATGGCGAACCCCTTCATCCCTCCGTAGGGGTGACCAAACCCCTCTCCGGCGACGCGCTTAAGGGTGCCATCCCCGATACCAAGGCCAAAGACGGCAAGTACTCCTGGATGAAAGCCCCCAGGTACGACGGAAAGGCCATGGAGGTCGGCCCCCTCGCCCAATGCCTGGTCTCGTACGTCGGCGGAAACAAAGAGATTAAAGAGACGGTTGACAGCGTGCTGAAAAAGCTCGAAGTCGGACCGGATGCGCTATTCTCCACCATCGGACGAATAGGCGCTCGCGCCATCAAATGCCTGGTCAATGCAAAAATCGCCGAAAAATGGACCATGGATCTCATCGAGAACATTAAGAAGGGCGACACCAAGACCTTCACGTCGTACAAACTCGATGAAAGCACCAACGGCATGGGGATGGGACTCAACGACGTCGCGCGGGGTTCTCTCGGCCATTGGGTGAACATCGAGAAAGGCAAGATCAAAAATTACCAACAGGTCGTGCCGTCAACCTGGAACCTCGGCCCCACTGACGGAAAAGGCCAGAAGGGACCAGTGGAAAACGCCCTCATCGGAACGCCCGTCGCGGATCCCAAAAAACCCCTTGAAATTCTGCGGACAGTACACTCCTTCGATCCTTGCATCGCATGCGCCGTGCATGTGATTGACCCAAAGACGAACGAGGTCTATAAGTTCCGCGTATCGTAAGAGCTCTTTCAGTCGGGGCGGTGCGTTCGGCCGCCCCGGTTTTATCTCTCTCTATTGCCATTCCCGCTGCCCTTGCCTTTCATGCTTCCAGAATGCACGTCACATGCCTGAACCCCCGGGTTAACACACGTCCCTGAAGCAACGGACGCAAAAATCGACCACCTCATCAGAGAGCTTGCCTTTAATGGGTAATGGGTATATTGCGCTTCTCGGAATTGATACCTTTCTCACAACTGAACGCGAAATCCGTTATATACGGATTCTCGGAGGTTCTCACGCATTCGATGTGATGGTCATCATTTCGAGCCGTCCTCTTCTGTCATTTCGACCTCCTCCTTTTTTGTCATTTCGAGCCGTTCTATTCTGTCATTTGGACCGCTTCCTTTTTTGTCATTTCGAGCGAAGCGAGAAATCTTGAGCCAAAGGCGAAGACTTCTCAGTCCCAAGGCTCCTTCGAAATGACACGAATGTCGCGGCAACGCGCATCGTTCGAGTCCGGCTCCTTCGACAGGACAAGAGCTGATGTATCCTCGCCCTTGGAGCGTTTTTCTCAAGTCCCACGAACTGAATGATGCGGAGGTTATTTCAACTGACATTCAATGCTATTCATAACACAATAAAATCAAGTTGTTCAACGAATTAACTATAATAGAATTAATTTTGATAGAACCTTTTTATCAATATAATGTCTCAATTATTTAATATTACGTAGGACTACTGCAATAGTCCGAGACCACAGGAGACGGAGATGGCTTCCCTCTTCGCCGATTTTTCCCATACATACAAACGCTTCGTCCAAACATTTCCGAAGCACCCGCTCGCTGAGGAATTGAAAAACCACATTATGAAAGGCAAGTTTCCCAGCGAGCAATGGTTGAGGGCCACCATACGAAAGATGAACGACCTGATGACTCCGCCCTGGATGAATAGTCCATCCAAAGATTCAAAGGATGACTGTGCGTAAGGCATTTTTTGCCATACCGATTTGCAGCGCCGTTGCGGCGAACAACATTGCGTCATTGGAGGGAGGGCCGGGTTCCACGTTGATGTGTCAATAACGAGGCCGAACTCCGGTTGATCTTTAAGGTCGAGTTCGTGACCCGCGCCGCGTAAAGCCAACAAAATCAGGTTCACGCCTTTTGTAAGTCAGCTGGTTGTGTGATAAAGGAGTTGCCCATGGACAAGTCAGCCCCACGGCAGCCCACCGCTTCTCGTAAACTGCTGTGGTCTGCCTTGAGCACGGGATTTGTCCTTGTGTTCCTTGCCGCGTGTGTATGGTACGTGTGCTCGCACAGGGACGAATTTTCCTTTCTCGCAACGGCGTCTCAGGGAGATTTGATCCTTGCCGCAGCGTGCGTCCTGTTGAGCTACATGCTCAACAGCTATCAACTGGGACTTTTTCTCGTCAAATTAGGGCTTCCGTTGAATCCCGGGGAGCGGCTCGCCCTTACCATGGCCATGATGCTCGGCAATATTGTCATCCCCATGCGCGGGGGCTCGGGAGCATTGGCCGTGTATCTCAAGGCAGTGCACCGCTTTGATTTTGCGTCTTTTGCCGTTATTTACGGCGGTACAGCCCTGCTCATGGGGCTGATCAATTCGGCGCTGGCTTTAGGCGCCCTTGCGTATCTCGCCGCGGTCCGCAACTTTTATCAACCGGTTCTGATGGCTATTTCCGGCATTTTTTTCATCGGGAGCGCCTACCTCGTGTTTACGCCGCCGCCAACGCCATGGAAGCATAAAGGCGGTCTAGGGATGTTGTTTCGCATTTCCCAAGGCTGGCGCTTCATCACGGTGGATAAGCCTCTCATGCAAGCCCTGATCTTCTCCACCGCGCTTATCGTCATCTGCATCCTCGGCGCATTTTGGTTCATCTACCAGGCGACCGAGAGCAGCATATCTTTTTGGGGCGTCGTCGTTACTGCCAGCCTCGGCAACATCGCGAATTTGGCGCCGTTTACCCCAGGGTCCCTCGGTGTATTCGATGCGGTGGCGATCCAGATACCGCTCCTGTTTCACCTCGATCTGCCAAGATCCATGGCTGCGACCTTTCTTTTCAGGTCCCTTTGTTTCGGTTGGGCTTTGGTGTGTGGCCTGCCCGCGTCCTGGTATATGGCGCAAAAGATTCGCCTGGCGCGCTCCAAGGAAGGCTCACAAGACAAGTGGCGAACGCCATAGTCCTCAGCGGAAAACAGGATATTCCCCAATAACTCACAGGCGGCCGTTCATTCATCGAGTAGCGGCGGGCGTTGTATTTTTTTGGATGTTATATGCATTCTCGAAATTAATCACGAATTGGTCCGTGTACCCCGATTGCGTGATCCTCACGAACGTGGGGATCCATGCTGAGTTTCCTGGATTCCCATTTTCATGAGAATGACAACGTCACGTCTGAGCGTCTCGCGATTTCTTTGGAGAAACGTTATAAGAACGGGGAATGTTCTCGCAAAGGAGAAACAAACGTCTCAAGGCAGCATGGCGAAAAAGGACGCATTGACGCGGCATCAAGAGTTCGGTCGGCGCGAGGTTCGCATGACCGAGTGAGTGGGTACGTGCCAAAGCGGCGGATGCGCCACGGGGGGGTGCATCTTGTCATTTCGAGCGAGCTCAAACCAGAGTAAGACGCCTCGACCCCATGTCATTTCGAAGGGGCCTTGGTACCCGGAAATCTTTCTCTCTGGGTCAAGATCTCTCGCTTCGCTGGTCATGACAGGAGAAAACTGCGCGAAATGACAGCGACAAAAGTCCCCGAAGTGCCGACCATGACATCGCTTAGGCTATTGCTTCCGACAACCACCATGCGCCCTCGCAGACGGCGCAAGGACAACCGTTGACGGGTCAGGACGCGGCTTACCGCCCGATAAACACCAAAGAGGAGAAGCCGTTTCTCGCACTACGCGTCTTTGCCGCTTAATTTTTTGAGGAACCTCCTGTCGCTTGAAAATCCTTGCTTTTCACCTCTCACGATTCTTATACTGCAGCGATGTCAATAATCTTCGTTTCACCACGCCTGGGAGTAGTGCACATGGGTAAGATCGCGTTGCTCTGCGGGCCGGCGCGGGCCCCGTTCCTTCTTCTCACACCCGCCTGCGTCGCTCTGGGGGTCGGAACTGCGTACTGGGAACTGGGGCACGTGAGTCTCTATCAAGTAGTCCTGATCCTTGTGGGAGCCTTGTCTGCTCACGTGAGCGTCAACGCCTTCAATGAATATTTCGATTACCACAGTGGACTGGATTTCAAAACCGCGCGGACTCCTTTCAGCGGCGGGAGCGGGACGTTACCGGCCCATCCTGAGTTGGCGCGCCCAACCCTGATGTTGTCGCTCACCACGCTAGCTGTTGCCGCGGGAATAGGAATCTATTTCGTCTGGTTAAGTGGTTGGCTGCTGTTGCCCCTCGGCCTGTTGGGGCTTGGCCTGGTGCTGAGTTACACGATATGGTGGACGCAGAACCCAGTGCTGTGTCTGATCGCTCCCGGCCTTGGTTTTGGTCTTCTTATGGTCATGGGTACCCATTATTGCCTCGCCGGTTCATATAGCTGGACACCCTTTGTTGCCTCGTTGGCCCCAACCTTCCTAGTGAGCGACCTCTTATTGTTGAATCAATTTCCCGACGTAGAGGCGGATAGGACGGTTGGGCGGAGACATTTTCCCATGACGCGAGGGGTACGGACCGCAAGCCGTATCTACGGCGTGTTCCTCATGCTCGCTTATGTCTCGATCGTGGTGGGGGTGATGTTGCATCTCATGCCTGGCATGAGTCTTCTGGCCCTGGGAACAGCCGTGGTGGCAGCCAAGGCGTATCAACGTGCTCGTCAGGCTGCGGAGAATATCCCAGAACTCATTCCCGCCCTTACCATGAATGTTGTCGTGAATCTCTGTACTCCGCCGCTTGTGGCCCTCGGCCTGTTCATCGGGGGCCGCTAAACCGCTGATGATTGGGTATCCCGCGTGCAGAACAGGCTTATTCAACCGACAATGACCAAAGGTTTGGTCTCTCCTCTCACAATGCGATCGCCAACGGTAGTACCGCAATAGGCGCAGAGGTATTCGTACTTGTCGCCTTCCGGTAAGACGAGCAGAAGCCGCTCCCGGACTGGATTGGCCCTTTTGCATTTCGGGCAATACAATTCCACGGCGTTGAAACTATCGAATTGCTTCTTCTGGGATCTCCTGACCACCCTTGCGGCGGCAGCTTGTCTCACAAACCGTTTGTCCATCTTCACTCCTCATATCGATTCCCTCAGCGTTCGACACGGCGCATCATCGATGGCGTCGCGGCGACTCTCTTTTCCAGGGCCGCGGGGCTGGGTGAGCTGCGTCTCGTCTCCCGCCGCTGAGACAATCCTCAACATAGAGCGGGACTGCATTCATTCATGTCAGGCTATCCTGCCTTTCCCGTATAATGCAAACCACTCTGCCCATTGTCAATGTACGTTGCTGCCTCGGGGAGCTCTCTATGACATAGGGAGGCCTTCTGGTACCAATCTGACGCAGCCGACTGTCTGTTGACAAATAAGCTCAAAGGCAGTATCCATCTAAAAGTAATGTAAGCAACAATCGTACAAAAGGGCTGTCCGATGGAAAAGAGAGATCTTGATCTGATCGCGCAGTGGCAGGATAAGGACCCTGAACTGAAAAGGTTGTGGACCGAGCACCTCGAATACGAGGAACAACTGGAAGTGTTCAATAAAAGGGTATATCTCTCGCCGGCAGAAGAGCTGGAACGCAAAACACTCCAAAAAAAGAAATTGAAAGGCCGGGATCAGATAGAACGGATTCTCACGAAGCTGAGGACTGCTGCGCCCCAATGATTGTTGCGGCGTGATTTGAACCCACACGAGGTATATTGGCAGAGACCATGAAATGCAGTGGAGCTGAGGCGCTCCTCATGGCCCTCAGACAGGAGGGTGTAGAAGTCATATTTGGGTATCCAGGCGGAGCCGTGATCGACATCTTCGATACGATGGTCCGCCGTTTCCGCGATACGTTCAAATTTATACTAGTGCGTCATGAACAAGCGGCTGTCCACGCCGCCGACGGATACGCCAGGGCGACCGGCAAACCGGGCGTATGCCTCGTCACGTCAGGGCCGGGCGGCACGAACACGGTCACGGGTCTTGCCACGGCGTTTATGGACTCCATCCCCGTGGTGGTGTTCACAGGGCAAGTTCCCACTCCGTTGATTGGGAATGATGCATTCCAAGAAGCCGACATCGTGGGCATCACCAGACCCTGCACCAAACATAATTACCTCGTCGCATCTGTGGACGAACTTGCACAAACTATAAAAGAAGCCTTTTATATCGCCACCTCAGGCCGGCCAGGTCCAGTCCTGGTTGATCTCCCCAAGGACGTCTGTCAAGCTCAAACAGAATTTCATTACCCCAAGGAAATCTCTATCCCGACATATAAACCCGTTGTAAAACCTCACGGGCCCTCGATCAAAAGGGCTGCAGATCTGTTGATACGCTCACACAAGCCGGTGATCTACGCCGGCGGAGGGGTGATCACTGCGGGCGCCCATAAAGAATTGCGCAAACTGGCGGAAATGATGAGTCTGCCGGTGACAATGACCCTCATGGGGCTCGGTGGGTTCCCAGGGACGCATCCGCTGAGCCTTGGCATGCTGGGCATGCATGGGACATTCAGGGCGAACATGGCCGTGAGCCACGCCGACTTGCTGCTCGCAGTCGGAGCGAGGTTTGACGACAGAGTCACCGGCAAAGTCGAAGACTTCGCCCCCAACGCGAAAATTATTCATATCGACATAGACCCCACGTCGATTCAGAAAAACATCCGCGTAGATGTACCTATTGTAGGCGATGCAAAAGAGGCGCTGAGCCAGCTCCTTGAAATCCTTGCGGCCGACCGCCGCCAACACCGCAAACAGCACAGGCTCAAGGAATGGCATGCGCAGCTTACGGCGTGGAGAAATGAGCAGCGCCTCCGATTTGATCGAACTGCTGCGGTCATCAAGCCCCAGTACGTGATCGAAAAACTCTACGAGATGACTCGCGGAAATGCCATCATTACCACCGAAGTGGGCCAGAACCAAATGTGGGCTGCCCAATATTACCTGTTCGATTCTCCCAGGACGTTTCTGACCTCGGGCGGCCTCGGCACCATGGGGTACGGGTTTCCCGCGGCCATCGGAGCTCAAGTGGCCTTTCCTGACGCCGCCGTCATAGACATCGCAGGGGATGGCTCCATCCAGATGAATATCCAGGAACTCGCCACCGTCATGCAATACAAGCTTCCCGTGAAAATAGCTATACTGAACAACGGGTACTTGGGCATGGTGCGGCAATGGCAGGAGCGATTCTACGATAATGTCTATGCCCACACCGATATTATGTGCGGCCCCGATTTTGTCAAATTAGCCGACGCATACGGCGCCCTGGGCCTCAGGGCGACTGAAAGGGGCGAAGTTGAGGGACTGATCGCAAAGGCGCTGGCCCACAAGGGCCCTGTCATAATGGATTTTCACGTTGACAGAGAGGAAGGCGTGTATCCGATGGTCCCCGCAGGCGAGGCCATCACGAACATGATACTCGTATAACATGGAACAAAGGCATGTCATCTCAGTCCTTGTCGAGAACAAACCCGGCGTCTTGGCCCGCGTCGCAGGAATGTTCTCCGGCAGGGCATTCAACATTCACTCGCTCGCTGTCGCCCCCACCATGGACAGCAAACTCTCTCGTATGACCATTGTCACCCTTGGAAGCGAGCAATTGATCGAGCAAATCCTAAAACAATTGCGAAAACTCATCAATGTGCTTAAGGTTCAGGACCTCACAGAGGGGGAATTTGTCGAAAGAGAGATGGTTCTCATCCGAGTAAAAGCGCCGTCAGCCCGTAGAACGGAGATATTACGCATTAACGAAGTGTTTCGGGGCAAGGTTATTGACATGGGACGCGATAATCTTACCTTGGAAGCCACAGGGAGCCAGTCCAAAATACAGGCCCTTCTCGATCTGCTGGCGCCTTTCGGGATTCAGGAAGTCATGAGGACCGGCGCTGTGGCCATCCCAAGGGCCAGAAAAAGCTAAAACGCCCAGAGGTCTCTTGATGATCTCACGAACAGGCCATTATGAATATATCGCCAGGGAGGCCTATCCGTTCCTGATACCCATTTTTTTGGCCTCTGCCGCGGCATGGTGGCTGGCTCATCCGTGGGTGAGCCTCTTTCTCCTGGGACTAGGCGCCGCAATAGCCTTTTTCTTTCGCAACCCGGACCGGACGCCCCCTCAGCAAGAATGCGTCGTCTTGGCGCCCGCCGACGGTACCATCGCCGACATAGTAGCTCCCACCTCATCGGAGAATCTCCCTAATCAGCCGCTGATACGCATTAGCACCTTTATGTCTATTTTCAACGTCCATGTAAATCGCTTTCCTGTTGAGGGCACAGCCAAAAAAATACAGCATCTGCCGGGGCGATTCCTCGACGCAAGGAGATCAGAAGCGTCATACATGAACGAGAAAAACTCCATAGTGATCAGCTCAGACATCGGCGATGTGGAAGTCGTTCAGATCGCAGGCAAGATCGCCCGCCGCATCGCGTGCTGGATTTACGAGGGCGACTCCCTAAGAAGAGGAGATCGATTCGGCCTCATAAGATTCGGATCGAGGGTTGACCTCTACATTCCATCCCATCTCGACATCTCTGTCAAACAGGGGATGAAAGTGGTTGGGGGTGTCACCGTCATTGCCACATACCCCTCGCCCCAATCGTCTGCGCCCCAGGAGGACTGACATGGCCACAAAAATCCAGAGAGAAAAAAGATTCTTCAAGCATAGACGCCGCAGCGCCGAGGGCTATGACGCCAACGCAAGAATCGCACGAAATAAAATGCGCATCGATAAAATGAAGAAAGGCATCTTCATTCTGCCTTCGCTCCTTACCCTCAGCAGCATTTTTCTCGCCTTCTATGCCGTGATCGCCTCAATCAAGGGAGAATTCGTTCTCGCGGGGGCGCTCATCCTAGGCGCCGGTTTCTTCGACGGTATTGACGGAAAAGTCGCTCGCCTGACCAAGACCGCCACACGTTTTGGACTAGAGCTGGATTCATTGGCGGACGTGATATCCTTTGGCGTTGCGCCGGCCATTCTTGTGTACAACTGGGCCCTTGCTCCCATGGCCCAAATTGGATGGGTCAGTGCATTCGTCTTTGTCGCGTGCGGCGCATTGCGCCTCGCCCGCTTCAACGTGCAGTCGGGAAACATTGATCCTAAACGTTTCAACGGATTGCCGATTCCTGCGGCTGCGGCCATGCTGGCTACCACCATACTCTTCTGCCATAAAATCGGCATTGAACCTCCCAGCGTCGGACTTGGAATTCTCATCGCCATGTTCGTGTTGTCTTTCCTCATGGTGAGTTCCGTGAAATTTCATGCCTTTAAAGACCTCGCCATGGTCAGGGAAAAACCTTTTGCCTCAACTGTCGGCTTCGTCCTCATATTGGCGCTTATTGCTGTTGCCCCCCTCATCGTACCGTTTCTCCTCTGCCTCGCATACGTGGTGTCAGGACCGATCATGACCGCCAAAGGCATGATACAGACCCGTTCCAGAAAAAAGAGCGTGACGGAGGACCATGCAAGTGAGGATGCCCAGCCGGCCACGGCCGAATCCGGTCAGAACATGCCCTAGACAGTTCACTACCGATCGCCAAGCTTATCAGACGACGCGGAAAAGCGGCCCGCGGACCAATGCCATGCGCTGCCGCGGACTCCCTGTTCCGTATCGGACGCGGATATGGCCCATTGTACGGATACTATCGCTTGCCGCGGCCGCGTGGGCTGTGGAATTTCCCAGAGAATCACATGAGAACAACATGAATCAAACAGATACAGCGATTTTGAGAATTACTCGCAAATTCGGCGAGGTGGCCGTCATTTTGAGCGCTTCACTCCCTATCATTTCGACCGCTTTACTCGCTGTCCTGTGGGGCGCGTTACCCTCTGCGCTGTGGGGCCCTTTACTGGCTGTCATTTTGAGCCCTTCGCTCCTTGTCATTGCGAGCGAAGCGAGAAATCTTGGCCCGAAGACGAAGATTTCCCTCACGCGCCACCTCACCTCCTTCGAGCCCCGCTCCTTCGAAATGACAAGAGCCGCCCTGTCGCAACTGTCCCAGCGGTCTTCGGCAGAACTCGCGCACTTGATGATACAGAACTCGTTCCGATCCAAATATGGAGAATCACATATAAGCACCCCAATTCGCATGAGGAGTAAGCTATGCCAGACAGAATCTTGATTTTTGATACCACGTTGAGAGATGGCGAGCAGTCGCCAGGCGCCACCATGAATGAACAGGAAAAGCTTCAGCTGGCTCGCCAACTGGAAAAGCTCGGCGTTGATATCATCGAGGCCGGATTTCCTGCCAGTTCCGAAGGAGATCGTTCAAGCGTCATGCGCATCGCGCAGGAGATACGCCGCGCCAGGGTCGTGGGATTGGCGAGGGCCGTTGCAGAAGACATCGAGACTGCGTGGCGCGCCGTGGAGAAGGCTGCAAAGCCTGGCATCCATACGTTCATTGCCACCAGCGATATCCATTTGGAGCATAAGCTCCGCATGTCCAGGGAACAGGTATTAGAGAGGATTCGAAAGGCCGTCAAGCTTGCGAAATCGCTTTCTGATTGGGTGGAGTTTTCGTGCGAAGACGCGACCAGGAGCAGCAGGGATTTTCTCTCTCTCGCGATTCAAACGGCCATCGAAGAAGGCGCCGCCACCATCAACGTGCCGGATACTGTCGGTTACTCCTTTACTGACGAAATTGCTTCGCTCATCGGTTATATTAAGGCACACGTGAAAGACGTCGGAAAGGTAGTCCTCTCGATCCATTGCCACAATGATCTGGGGCTCGCCGTAGCAAACTCTTTGGCAGCCTTAAAAGCAGGGGCGCGTCAAGTCGAGTGCACGGTGAACGGCATCGGAGAACGCGCAGGGAACGCCGCCCTTGAAGAAATCGCCATGCTGCTCAAGACGAGAAAGGATGCCTTTGATTTTTATACAGGGATCGTCACCGAACAACTCGTGCACACGAGCCGGCTGGTCACCTCTATCACCGGCATCCCCGTGCAGCCGAACAAAGCCATTGTCGGTGCAAACGCCTTTGCCCATGAATCGGGAATACACCAAGACGGCGTGATCAAAGAACGAACCACCTACGAGATTATCGACCCTGAATCAGTGGGGCTGGCCAAGTCGTCCCTTGTGCTGGGGAAGCACTCAGGTCGCCACGCCCTGCGGGAAAGAATACGCGCCCTGGGCTACGACCTCACTGAAGAAGAAGTTGACAAGACGTTTGAGCGCTTCAAACATGTCGCCGACAGAAAAAAAACCATCTTCGACGAGGATATCGAGGCAATCGTTGCCGAGGAGGTGCTCCGGACCTCCGACATGTACAAGCTGCTCTCCGTAACCATCATGTCCGGCACGGACGTGGTGCCCACCGCAACCGTCAGGATGGAAATCGAAGGTAAGGAATGCCACGGCGCTGAGTTAGGAAACGGCCCCGTGGATGCAACCTACAATACCATTCTCAAGCTTACCGGCCGCCGTCCGAAATTGGTGCGTTTCTCCATCAGCAGCATCACAGGCGGCACCGACGCCCTTGGCGAAGCCACCATCCGTCTGGAGGAAAACGGCAACACCGCAGTGGGGAAAGGCGCTCATGAAGATATTCTGGTGGCCTCTGCCAAGGCTATGGTCAACGCCCTCAATCGACTGTATTTTTTGTCTCTCCGTCCCCGCCCAGGCGTGCGGCTGTAAGTACAGATGTTCTTTATAGTGACGAATCGCACATACACTCCTTGCGCAGCCCTGGATTCGTCACTTTCGAATCCATTCGGGGGGCTCCAGGTACCGGTTGTTGCTCCCCAAGCAATGACGTTGACAGGCGTGTCGTCCCGTTCGTGGGCCCCTTCGAGAGGCGCGAAAACGCCCGCTCCTCATGGCACTGCCGAGGGCAATCCAGCGGGAGACGCGCTCATTGCCGTTCTCAAAATTAATCAAGAATTTAATGATGCAGCCGTCTTTTCGAAAACACTGATGCCTGTGTGTTCGGGCGCTTTAATGGTTGTCATTTCGAGCGAAGCGAGAAATCTTGCCCCCTACGAAGATTTCTCGCTCCCCCCTCTCACCTCGTTGGGGCGTCGTCCCTCCCCAACGACCACACGGTGACCTGGCTTGCGGTCAACACGGTGCTTGCAAGTTCTCATGAACTTCATCACGCGAACCCATTGCCGGAAGAATTTCGAGAGCGGCCATGGGCGGCTCTCGAAGAACGGCGAAATCTACCATGGTCTGGCTGCTCAATCGATGGCAGCGACGCTGGTCGTTCCATCAGGTTGCTCTCAACGAGAAGAAATCATCGGCGCCTCATATCGAGCCAAGCTATGCAATCTCGAGGCGCGCACTGAGAAAACTCTACGACCTGATTGCCTCGGGAATGAGGGGCAACACGTTGTTCCTTGCTATGGATCGGGAGCGGACGCGTTCATGCGCCCTGCCGTTGCCTCTTTCCCTGGCCATTACTATATTTATGGTGACGCACCAGCAGGTTTCACGGCCGCGGGAGAGGCGCGAGGAGACGTCCGAGTGCGGCTCGAAAAGCAACAGAAATGAGTGATACTTATATGCACGAGCGACCTTGGGAAAAGCCTTTATGCAGAGATTGACCGTGAACAGTGCGAAGCGGAAGAGGGGTGGTGATGCGGCGGCGGAGGTGTGTGACGGCGTGAGGCGCTCAATGACGTTGCCATTGCCCAGTGCGTGCAGGAGATGA
>CAYRVH010000038.1:0-10933 GCA_964427855.1 uncultured Syntrophaceae bacterium | reverse complement strand
AACGTGCTATCTATCCAAAAATATAAAAAAAATATTGCAGTGAACGACAACTTGTTCCATATTAGTCGTGCTTACCCATCGCATTTCCCTAACGGGATGTTACATTGTTTTGGCATTCGTCTTGCCTTGAAAATCAATAACGCACCTGGAGAGAGGAGTTCCCCCTATGAGTGGAGAGCGCTATGAAGAAAAGGAACGGTTTGACGGTCAGAAAGTGAAGATCCTGATGCCGCAATATGCCCCAGGTTCCGACGAAGACCGTTATCCCTGGCGAAAAAACATCACCTACGTCAACATCGGCGAAGAAAAAGCGCCGGTGTTGAGATACCTCAAAACCGCGGAGAGGTATTTTTATTCAAAGGACTGGTTTGGAAGCGAAAAGCGCAAAAACCCCGCGTGATAGCCCTTGAGACAAAAAAAACATCACCAAGAATAACATCATCAAATTTATGTGAAGAAGGTGGCAAATGGCTGAACTTCCGATTGTCAAGTATTCTGGAAGAATACGGGAAATAAAGATAGGAAAACCAGGAACAGAGTTCGTCATAGGCGGGGAGACCGGCTACAATTTTTACTCGTTCGAAGGAAAGATGCCCAATCCGCCCAGATTGGCGCTCCAGGTCCTTGATATCGAACCCGAAGAATGGGCTGACGAGGCGCTGGCCCCGTTCAAAGATGTGTTAGGAGATCCTGTTGCCTGGGCAAAGAAATGCGTGGATGAATACAAAGCCGACGCGGTGTGTCTCTGGCTCACCGGAACCGACCCGAACGGCAAAAATCTCTCTGCTGAACACGCAGCGACGCTTGCCAAAAAGGTCGGCGAAGCGATCAATGTACCTCTCATCGTCTGGGGTGTTTCCAGCGACGAAAAGAATACCAAGTTCCTTAAAGCCGTTGCTGAGGCCTGCGCCGGCCTCAACATCGTCATGGTGCCCGTCACCGAAGGCAACTACAAGCAGTTAGGGGCCGCAGCCATTGCATACAAGCATGCTGTGGCAGCCAACACCCCCATAGACATCAATCTGGCCAAACAACTCAACATCCTGCTCGAAAACCTCGGCGTCCCGAATGACAAGATACTCATCGACCCCACCACCGGCTCCGTAGGATACGGCATGGAATACTGTTATTCCATCATGGAACGAATCCGGCAAGCCGCGCTGACGCAAAACGACGACAAACTCCAATATCCCATCATCAATAACATTGCCGAAGAAGTGTGGAAGACCAAAGAGGCCAAGCTCCCCACCGCGGAAGATCCCAAGCTGGGTGACGCAAGTGTTCGCGGAATAAACCTCGAGACCATCACAGCTATAAGCGCCCTGCAGGCCGGCTCCGACCTTCTCATCTTGCGGCATCCGAAGACGCTTGCCCACGTCAGAAAATACCTCAACGACATCATGCCTCAGACGGACCTGGAATCCATGGCGGTGGATATGAGCCTCGCCGCGGCGGCAGCGCCTGAACCAGCTAAGGCAGCGCCTGCAAAACCTGCCGCGCCAAAACCTGCCGCCCCGCCCAAGGCTGAACCTCCCGCCAAACCAGTAGAAGAGAAGGCTGCTCCCGCGGCAAAACCAGAGCCAGCTCCGGCCCCGGCCGCTGCCAAGGAACCCCCTGCCGCGGCGCCCAAAGCGCCTCCTACTCCAAAACCAGCGCCGCCCGTTGCGGAACGACCAGCGGCTGCCGCTCAGGCGCCAATATCAAAAGAAGAGGAAGAATTTATGGGACAACTTACCAAAGAAGATATTCAAGGCCTTAAGGAAATGGTAGGCGTGTTTAGGGCCATCAAAAATATTGCTGCTGGCCTCGGAACGCTCGTTTCCGGTCAAGCCCCTGCGGCCGCTCCTGCCGCTGCAGCGCCCGCCGCCCCCGCCGAGAAACCGGTTGCCGCTGCCGTCGCAGCCCCGCCCCCCAAGAAAAAGGAATTGCCCCCCGCTGATTGGACAGAATACACCATAGATCCAGTGACCCTCGAAGGGCTGAAGATCGCGGATCGGGAAGGCTATTCCACTGCCTTCCATCGGTCACGAGTGATGACCGCGTGTCCCATCGGCAAAGGCGGAACCTGCTGCAGAATCTGCAACATGGGACCGTGCCGCGTCCTGCCGCCCAAAGGCAGGACGGAAACGCCCGAGGAGCGGAAGAAGAGATGCGGACTGTGCGGCGCAACGCCTGAGACGATAGCTGCGAGAAATTTCGCCCGTATGGTGGCCGCTGGCGCTGCCGCCCACAGCGACCACGGCCGTCATGTCGCCCATACGTTCCTCCATGCAGCCAAAGGGGAACTCCCTGACTACCAGATCAAGGATATCCCCAAGTTGCTTGCCTTGGCGATGGATTACGAGATCGATACTGAAGGCAAGGACATCAAAGAGATTGCCATTGCGGTCGGTGAAAAAGCCCTCCAGCAATACGGCCAACAAGACGGCGAAATACTGAACATCAAGAGGGCGCCTCTAAAGCGGCAAGAAATTTGGCGAAACGAGGGCGTCATTCCCCCCGGAATCGACAGGTCTGTCGTGGAAGTGATGCACATGACCCACATGGGCGTGAACCAAGAGATGGAACATATCATCCGCTTGTCCACCAAATGCGCGCTGGCAGACGGGTGGGGTGGCTCAATGATCGCCACCGATCTCTCAGACGTCCTCTACGGAACGCCGGTGCCCATCCTCGGAAAAGTCAACCTCGGATGCATGCGGGAAGACACCGTGAACATCATTGTGCACGGGCATGAACCCTCCCTCTCCGAAATCATCGTTCAAGCAGTGCAAGATCCGGAAATGATCGCCTACGCAAAGAGTAAAGGCGCCACCGGCGGCATCAGTCTTGGAGGAATTTGCTGTACCTCCAATGAGATACTCATGCGCCACGGCATCCCCATCGCCGGCAACTACCTCCAGCAGGAAATGGCCATCATCACAGGAGCGCTCGAGACAATGGTGGTGGATGTCCAGTGCATCATGCAGGGCGTGGCTGAATTGGCAAAATGCTTCCACACTCAAATCGTCACCACCAGCCCCATCGCAAAGATGCAGGGGGCGTATAGACATTACGCCTATGACGAGCGCCATGGGTTGGAGACAGCAAAAGCCATCGTGAAAGACGCCATCGACAACTTCCCAAACAGGGACAAGAATAAAGTATCCATACCATCTGAGCAGCAAGACATGGTAGTGGGCTTCAGCCACGAAACCATCAATTATATGCTCGGCGGCATGTTCCGGGCCAGCTATAGACCGTTGAATGACAATATTATCAACGGCCGCATCAGAGGACTGGCAGGGATAGTCGGTTGCGGGAACGCCAGAATTAAACATGATTACCTACACGTGGAGCTGGCTAAGGAACTCATCAAGAACGACGTCTTGGTGCTGACCACAGGGTGCTCGGCAATAGCCCTCGGAAAAGCCGGACTGCTCACGCCGGAAGCCGCTCAGAAATGGGGCGGCAACGGTCTGGCCGAGGTCTGCGAGACCGTGGGCATTCCGCCTTGTCTCCACATGGGGTCATGCGTTGACAACTCCAGGATCCTCATGGCAGCCACGGCAGTCGTGCGTGACGGAGGCCTCGGCGACGACATCTCAGACGTGCCCGCGGTCGGTGTCGCTCCCGAGTGGATGAGCGAGAAAGCTGTGTCCATCGGGCAGTACTTCGTGGCGTCCGGTTGCTATGTCCTGTTTGGCGTGGGATTCCCCACCATTAATGAGGACGTCTGCACCAACTATCTCTTCAAAGACATTGAGAAGGTGTACGGCGGAAAGTGGGATTTTGTCGAAAAGGATCCCTATGAAATGGCCAAGAGGTGCCTCGCTCACATCGACGCGAAGAGGAAAGCCCTTGGCATAGATAAGGCCAGAGAGCGCGTTCTCTTCGACATGGCCATGAGACGAGAAATAGCCGGATAAAAAGTGAGTCTCGGCTGTAAAAGGGGAGGGCTGTCGTGCCCTCCCGGCATCTCACTGTAAATTACCGCTTCAAGAAGTCAGAAGGAGGAACAAAACGTGTCCAAAATAATAGCAGCCAATGTTATAGCCGGCGCTCACAAGATCTATGAAAAGACCAGGAAAAAATATGAGCAGGCGGTGAAGAAATTTGGAAAGAAACAAGAGGTGGCCTTTCCCAACACAGGGTATTACCTCCCCGTGATTTACGGGATTCTCGGCTTTCCTGTGAAAAACCTGGGGGACTGCGGGGTGGTTCTTGACAGAGCTGAACAACTCATACCCCCGCTGGTCAGAGAGAAGACTCATCTCCCGTACCTTGGCCCGGTGTTGGATGCAGGCATGGCGACGCTTTTCAACTTTGAGATCATAGAAGCAATTCGGTACCTCGAAGAGCCGGACTTTTATATTCCTGCCGAAGACCCCACAGAGGACAAAATGTGGCTCGGCGCCGCGGACGACGTGATCTTGAGGAAAAGAGGCGTTGAGTTCGTCGATGGGACCGCCCCAGGTTTTGCGGCAATCGTCGGATCAGCCCCGTCCAAAGAGGTTGCGGCAGAGATGGCTCTGGAACTGCAAAAAAAGAATCTCTACGTGTTTATGGCGGCAAATCACAATGGAACGAGTTTCGCCCAGCAGCTCCACGAGGCCGGCGTCCAAGTGGGCTGGCCTACCAGACTCGTACCCTTCGGCCCGGATATTTCATCCGCGGTCTTTGCCATAGGATTCGCCACCAGAGCGGCGTTGAGCTTTGGAGGCATCGAACCTGGCGAGTTTCGAAAAGTCCTCATTTATAACAAGGATCGTGTCTTCGCGTTCGTATTGGCCTTGGGAGACGTGACAGATGAATGGTATGCAGCCGCGGCTGGCGCCATCAACTACGGCTTCCCCACCATCGCAGACACGCCCATTCCTCAAATACTCCCGACTGGCGTCTGCACATACGAACACGTCGTATCCAACGTGCCGCACAAAGACATGGTGGGCAAGGCAATCGAGGTTCGCGGCCTTAAGGTGACCGTCACGGAAGTTCCTGTGCCCGTGGCTTACGGCCCAGCTTTTGAAGGCGAACGTATTCGAGGCGAAGACATCTTTATGGAAGCAGGCGGCGGCAAGACTCACGCGGTCGAGTTGACGCTGATGAAAGATATGAACGAAGTCGAAGACGGCCGTATCGAACTATTCGGGCCGGACGTCCAAGACATGCAGCCTGGGACTCGTGTGCCACTGGGCATTTTGGTGGAAGTCGCCGGCCGCAAGATGCAAAGCGATTTTGAACCGATTTTGGAACGACAAATCCACCACCTCATCAACTACGCTCAGGGACTAATGCACATTGGTCAGAGGGACATAGCATGGGTTCGCGTGGGCAAAGGCGCGGTCGAAAAGGGCTTTAGCCTCAAACACATCGGCTCCATCCTCCATGCAAAATACCACCAAGACTTTGGATCGGTTCTCGACAAGGTGCAGGTCAAGATTTTTACTGAAGCGGACAAGGTAGAAGAACTGCTTGCGAAAGCGCGAGAGACGTACAAGACCAGAGACGCGAGAGTGGAAGGCATGACCGACGAGGATGAACCCATCTTCTACTCCTGCACGCTTTGTCAGAGCTTTGCGCCATCTCACGTCTGCGTGGTCACGCCAGAGCGCACCGGCCTCTGCGGAGCGTACAACTGGCTGGATTGCAAAGCCTCCTTTGAAATTAATCCCACCGGCCCGAATCAACCCATCGAGAAAGGCAAGGTCATCGATGAGCGCTTAGGTCAATGGGAAGGCGTCAACGAGTTCGTCCAAAAGGCATCCCGTGGAAAAGTCATGAAATACAACGCATATTCCATCATGGAAGACCCCATGACCTCGTGCGGGTGCTTTGAGTGCATCGCCGCGGTGCTGCCGGTGTGCAACGGCGTGATGAGCGTTGACCGCGACTATAAAGGTATGACTCCCTGCGGGATGAAGTTCACCACGTTGGCCGGAAGCGCGGGCGGCGGAAACATTACCCCGGGCTTTGTTGGCCACAGCAAGCTCTACATTGTGTCCAAGAAATTTATTGCGGCTGAAGGAGGAATCCTTAGACTCGTATGGTTGCCCAAGGGGCTGAAGGAAATGCTACGGGACAAGATCAACAAGTTGGGCGAAGAACGAGGAGTTTCTAACTTGGCCGACAGAATCGCGGACGAGACCGTCGGAGTAACCGAAGATGAGATCTTGCCGTTCCTCCAAGAAAAGGAGCATCCGGCGCTGTCTATGGATCCCATCGTCGGATAATCGTCTGCCATAAGCAAAAAGTATCAGGCGAATCACAAGGGGGCCCCTGAAGGTTCGGGGCCCCTTTTCAATATAAAAGCTCTATGATATTCTCCCACCACTCGGTGAGGGTATCGCCTAAAAGGGAGGTTTCAAGTCTATGGCGCTTTCTGGAATTCAAATATTCAAAATGATGCCAAAGAAGAATTGCGGGGAGTGCGGGGTCCCGACTTGCCTTGCGTTTGCCATGAATCTCGCTGCAGGAAAAGCCGAGCTGGCCCAGTGCCCTTATGTATCTGACGAAGCGAAAGAAAAGCTCGCCTCCGCCTCCGCGCCGCCAATACGTACCGTGCAGATTGGAGTAGGCGAAAGCGCGGTGAAAACAGGCGGCGAGACCGTGCTCTATCGACATGAGAAAACGTTCAACAATCCTACCGCCCTCGGCTGTATCATTGCCACTTCCGAGTCCGATGATTCAGTCAAGGCAAAGATAGACGCATTCCGGACGCTCCGTTATGAGCGCGTCGGTCTCGTGCTGAAGCCTGAGATCATTGCCGTCAAGGATGGCGGTGACGCCGCCCGCTTTGCAAACATAGCCAAGGCGGCGAACGACGCCGGAGCCGCCCTTATCTTGATGAGCGACAACGCCGCGAGTATGAAAGCGGCGCTCGCGGAAGTGGGGAAAAATAAACCCCTAATCTACGCTGCCACAGAGAAAAATCTTGATGAATATTCCGCGCTGGCGTCCGAATTCGACTGCCCCCTGGCCGTAAAAGCCGATAAAGTAGGGGACGTGGCAAAGCTCAGCGCAAAGCTCGTCGAAAAGGGCCATAAAGACCTGGTTCTTGATTCAGGGAGAAAGGGTATTGCGGAATTGCTCCGCGACCAAGTTATGATTCGCAGGTTGGCCCTGGAGAAGCTCTACCGGCCCCTCGGATTTCCCACCATCGTATTCCCGTGCGAGATGGCAGACAACCCCGTCGATGAAGTCATAGCTGCAGGCACGTTTATCTCCAAGTACGGGGGCATTGCAATCTTGAGCGATCTCAAGGGCGAAACCCTCTTCCCCTTGCTGCTCCAAAGGCTGAACATCTTCACCGATCCACAAAGACCGATGACCACGGAACAGGGTATCTACCCCATCAACAACCCCGACGAGAATTCACCGGTTCTTATCACCAGTAATTTCTCCCTCACGTATTTTATCGTGTCTGGCGAGATCGAGGCCAGCCGAGTGCCTTCATGGCTCTTGGTCCTTAACACAGACGGGTTGTCGGTCTTGACTGCCTGGGCAGCAGGAAAGTTCGTTGGCGACGCAATAGGACCCTTTGTCAAGAAGTGCGGAATAGAGGAAAAATCAAAGCTGAAAAAGCTCATTATCCCAGGGGCCGCAGCAATCATCAGCGGCGACTTGGAAGAAGAGCTGCCGAACTGGCAAATCGCCATCGGCCCAAGGGAAGGGGCTCACATTCCCGCGTATCTCAGACAAAATTTCCTCCAATAACGCACCAAAACAACTCAATGAGAAGGATGTGGCAGAAACAGAACGTTTCGCCACATCCATAAAAATTGCACTCGGCAGGCAAAGCGGTAATATAACTCTTTGTAAATCGCCGCGGCTGTGCTAATGAAACACGTATTTCATCTATCATTTCTTTGCCCTCACAGGCTTCACTACAGGAGGTTATGCCTATGATCAAGGTCGTGGCTGAGAACATTAACATCATGTCGAAGGTGACTGGAACCGCCATGCGCGAGAAAAACCCCAAGCCTATTCAGGAATGGGCCGAAAAACTCACCCAGAAGGGAGCTGATCTCCTCGATCTCAACTTGGGGCCCGCACGAAAGGGCGGCCCTGAAATGATGCAATGGCTGGTAAAAACGGTGCAGGAAGTAACAGACCTTCCTTTATTCCTCGACACAACGAACAACGATGCCGTGGAGGCTGGCCTTCAGGTCTATCAACCAAAAACCGGGCCCGCAGTGATCAACTCTATCATGGCCACCCCGGAGCGCATGAATCTTCAGATGCCCCTCGTCACCAAGTACGACTGTGAGATGGTCGGACTGATGTGGGGACCCCAGGGAATTCCTAGGGACGAAAACGAACGCTCTGTCCTCCTGGACAGCATGATGCTCAAGGCCGCAGAGTTCGGAATACCACTGGAAAAAATCTGGTTCGATCCCATTGTGGTGCCCGTGTCTTCTCAACAGCAGGAACTCCAGGGATGCACCACCTTCATGCAGTGGCTGCCGGATTTAGCGCCCGGTTGCCAATCGACATGCGGTCTCTCCAACGTGTCTAACGGATCTCCTGATGAGCTGCGCGATATCCTAAATCAGGTCTATCTCTGCATGCTGAAGAAATGCGGCATCACCTCAGCCATCCTTGATGGTTTTGACGAAGAGATCGTAAAAATCGCCCATGACCAAGCTATGGACCTTGAGGATCTCGTCGGACGGGTCATGGACGGCGAGGAAGTAGAGACCTCCGGCTTGAGCAAGCGAGAAGTAGATTTCGTGAAGACCACGAAGCTGCTCCTTGGCCATTCCCTCTATTCCCACTCGTGGCTGGAAGTCTGAGTATGCGGCGGGGCGCTTATGCGCCCCGCCTCAACCACACCGACGTGCACGTGCGACAGCGGCGGATTGACGAAGACGAATAACAGCGAACAGTGTCCCAAACCTGACGCCGCAAAGAAAGTCGACTCAAAGAGGTCATCTCCCAAGTCGTCGAGAGTAAAGAAACCTCGAAAACCTCCCCAGACAAGTCGCCCCATGCTGGGAGGCTCTCTTGAACCCCAACCGCCCAAGAAGCGTGAATCTGACATGATCTCGCTCATTTCTCGTAGGCTTGGGTTCGACAAAAGAGAAGCTCAGGATTTCTTGACCATCATGGTCGATCGAAGGGATTTTTTTGCTCCCCTTGGAAATACAACCAAAAGGGAAGACCTTTCTTTTTATGCGCAAACAAGTCTGTTACCTCATTAACCAATTTGACTACCACGCGTGAGATCTGGCTCCCCGCGTATTGGCGCCGGACGCCCGTGACGCCGCATTCGTCGGCAATCTCAGGAAACTCGACCTTCACATCAAGAAATCCGATCCGTATGACAAATTAGCTCCTGATGGGGGAGTTTTTGGATTCCCTGAACTTTCACTATGTGGAGTTCTTGAGAGAGCAGTATTCTTGAGCGTTGCCGCGCAACAACGGGATATTACCCCCAGGCCTTATCACCGCTCTCAAAAGAAATCACGAAGTGGCCATGCGTGTCAGATTGGCTTTCCCATGAAAATGGGAATCCAGGAAACTCATTATGGATCCCTAGTTTCGTGAGGATGACGTAATCATGGAACACGCTCCCAATCTGCGGGTAATTTCGAGAATTCCTAAAAAAACCCGCAAGCGCGAGTTGGATGAACTGTCCGTCATTTCAAGTGTATTACTCAATGTCATTTGAATGACGTTGCCCTCGGTCATTTTGTGCAGTTTACTCCCTGTCATTTCGAGCCCAGCGAGAAATCTTAGCTCGACGACATAGGTCTCTCGGTCGCAAGCCGTACCAGATTCGGTCGAACCTCGCCTTTTCAAAATGACAAGCGTTGGTTTGTCCTCGCTGTAAGGCGGTGTTCGAAAATGCTCACGGATTCGATGATGCGGGCTTCATTCCGAAGGAAATTACAGCCATCCGTAAACGCGATAGCCCGTGAAAGAACTGTCGTCTCGTAGGAAAAAACAGGGGAGACGATTGCTGGTAGTGGGCCGGTGGGCTCGACTTGACATATGGGTATTGTGGAAGTAGTCTACTTCCTAGACAGGAAACATTCTATACAGCAGGCTCCGGCAGAGTTGCGTGCGCAAACATCTCAGCAAAGGGGGTGAACGGCTTCAAAAGCGCTCTTCACTGAATGTGTACAAACGCTAACTGTTCTGTCGACAGGCGAGAATCCCCCGCCACGGGGTCCGGAAAAATAGCAGGGAAAATATGTCTCATGAAAGGAGGGAAAGATCATGTACAGGACATGCACAAAATGGTTTCTTGTCGCAGCGCTGGCGTTGTGTTGCGGGATGCTCACTTCCGGCTTGCGCGCTGCCGATCAACAGAAAAGGCCCACGAGTTACGCGCCGGTGGCTTTGACTGAATCATTTGATGTGGTGATGCACCGAATGAAGGACGCAAAACCGGAGATCATGAAACGGCACATGGACCTCCTGCAACAGAGGTACGATTTAAGTGATCGTCCATCATCCGATTGTACGATGAGCCGAGGAAAAAAGATTCAAGAAGGAGTTCGTGTAAAGCTCCCACAGTCTGTTACCTGGGATCAACTGAGCTCTCTGACTCCTGATCAAATCCGTGAAAAAAATCTGTGGCCCGCTGGCTTTTATCCCCTGCCTCACCCGAATCATCAAGAGGGTGGAATGCTGTTCCCGAAATTTCACATCGAGGAGATCAAGAAGCAGGGACTAGGAGATCTCACACGTTTCGATTTGGATTATGACTTGCCAGATCATTTCTTGCCGGAATTTCCGCCAGCCATTTATTTGACGACGCGTCCTGATCTTGGAGATGTTTCCAAAGGACAGGTGGTTACCATCAACAATTATTTTGAGCTGTTCCTTGGGATACTGAATCCCAAACAGCTTGAAGGACTACGCCTCCTCGTGACACCATTTCCCCAACAACAGTTCAACCAAACCGACGACCGCCGTTCCGAAAAGCCGCATAGAGGGGTCACCT
>CAYRVH010000037.1:27273-36732 GCA_964427855.1 uncultured Syntrophaceae bacterium | reverse complement strand
ACTCTCCATCAAATCCATAACGAAAAAGTCTCCATAGAATTTCCCAAGACGGATCAGACAACGCGTCAAGGGTGCCAATACAAGACCTGGCGACCCATCAACATGCACAAGCGTCAGCGCCGTCAGTGCACAAATGCCGTTGACGGCGAGTGGGCGGTCGTGATTCATGGACTGATGGAAGGAGGTCGTCGCTTTTTGGAATCTGTACCCTTTCTCAAAAGAAACTACGAATTGACCATACGTCAGATGGTGATTCCCTTGAAAAAGGGAATCCAAGAAACTCATAATGGATCTCCACTTTCGTCAGGACGACACAGCGGCCCCTTGAGCCCAATTCGTGATTAACTCCAGAGCTCCAGTACAGGGGGAACCTTCTTCGCAACTAGCTTGACTCTGGAGAGGTTTTGCGCCACAATACAAACGGCTTGATCCGCGGTTCCCGTCCGTACGCCGAAGGTGGGCGTACTTTCCCGACCACGGCGTTTCAGGCGCTGACGCAACGTCTCGCTCTGGCGTTGAAGACTGACGCCGGTAATGGACTACGCGCCAAGCCTGACCACATGACGCGTGCTGACGATGTGGAGATAAATCATGAGCAAAAAAATAACGATAGTAATATGCTGCGCTTGTTTGCTGACAGGTGGCATAAATATCACCGCCGCAGACCAGGAGACAGCAAAGTCATCGAGCTGGTCGGCCTTGGTCCATGAAGAAAATTCGCTCCTGGCAAGCATCCTTTACCTGCCTTATCTCATAGCCCAATGGCCCATGCGCATCTCCGACGCAATTATACATCCGAAACCCGCAAGCCAAGCTACCATTCCACCGCCTGCTCATCAGGACCCCCAGCAATAAAAAAAAGCCGGGTACGCATGTGAGGTCCCGGCTGCTGAAAGAGGTAAAGGAGTGTTGAAGTTCCGTTTTCTGATGTTTCACTTCAACAATCACCTATAACATATCAAAAATAAGGCAACTAGTCAATAACTTTTTCAGGAGAAAACACCGCCGCCTCAGCGCCCGTGCCCCTGCTTTGCCGCGCTGCGATAGCCCAACAACCACGCCAGACACACAACGTTCAAAACGAGGCCTCCAAATTCCAACGTCCTGGTGAGACCCGAATCCAAGAAGCCCTCTTGTCCCAGCCGTAGCACATGCATGAGGAGAAAGGGCGTGTCGATGACCAAGAAGACGATTGCAGGCGTCAGACCCCATTTTTTTTCGTTCCACAGACTCCACGCCAATACAAAAGTCGGTATGAGGGCCATGGCGAAGTAGGCGATTTCGACCTGGACTTCGCCGGGGTAGGGTGGAGGATCCAAGCCGATCATGTAGAGGAAGCAGAAATAGAGAAAACACTTTAAATACAGCCATAACCCCGCGAACCAGAGCGAGAGCGGGAAGTCGCTTTCAAATCGTCGTGGTGGAAACAGCTTACGTGACACGTCGCTCAATACGTGTACACTCATGAGTCACTCCCATCGCCGTTCAACCGGTACAGCGGAAATTGATCGCACAATTCACGTACTCGTGCTCGCACGGCTTGGATTACGTTCTCATTGAATGGGTCCTTCAACACTTCGGTAATAAGGGACGCGATGACTTCCATCTCATCCGTTCCCATAGAACGCGTCGTCACTGCCGGCGTTCCCAAGCGAATACCAGATGCCTTTGCCGGCGGCAAGGGATCAAAGGGTATTGAATTCTTGTTTACGGTGATGCCGGCTTTTTCAAGCTGTTCCTGGGCGTCTCTTCCGGTGATGCCGAAGCTGCTGAGGTCCATCAAGATAAGGTGGTTGTCAGTGCCGCCGGAAACGAGGGTAAAGCCCCTCTGCAACAAAGCCTCAGCCAATTTTTTTGCGTTGCGTACGACCTGGCGCTGATATTCGTGAAACTCAGGCGTCGCTGCTTCCGCCAAGGCCACGGCCTTTGCCGCTATGACGTGCATAAGCGGCCCCCCCTGCATACCGGGAAATATGCAGGAGTCGAGCACCGCAGCGAATTGCTTGCGGCACATAACCATGCCGCCTCGAGGGCCTCGCAGCGTCTTATGCGTCGTAGTGGTCACGAAATCCGCGTCAGGGAAGGGCGAGGGATGTTCACCGGCAATAATGAGCCCCGCAATGTGTGCGATATCCGCCATGAGAATCGCGCCCACTTCTCGTGCAATCTCTCCAAAGATGTCATAGTGGATCACTCGAGGGTACGCGCTGGCGCCGGCGATGATCATCTTGGGCCGATGCTTTTTGGCCATGTCCCGCACTTGATCATAGTCGATTCTATGATCACCAGGGCGCACAGAGTACGGGAGAACCCGGTAGATCCGCCCTGAGAAGTTCTTTGGATGCCCCATGGAGAGATGGCCGCCATGAGCAAGATCCATGCCCATGTACAGGTCGCCCGGGCTCATCACAGAAAAATAGACGGCCATGTTCGCCTGCGTCCCGGAATGCGGCTGCACATTAGCGTGCTCCGCGCCGAAGAGCTTCATGGCTCTTTGCCTCGCTAACTCTTCAACCTCGTCCACGAACACGCAGCCGCCGTAATAGCGCTTTCCAGGATATCCTTCCGCGTACTTGTTGGTGAGGATGCTGCCTTGGGCCTCCATGACTGCCGGTGAGGTAAAATTCTCAGACGCGATCAATTCAAGGCGGTGTTCCTGACGATCTCTTTCTTCTGCAATGATTTGGAATATTTCTTTGTCTGTGTGCTCGAGGGAATTCATTTCTTTAAGGGATTCCTGCGTACCGGAAATGACAAGGGGCGTATATCCAGCTTGCATTCACTTTGTAGATTCAATAACCAGCATCAAAGATACTCTCACTCATCGATACTTTCAACCCTCCTGGCGTGGCGACCTCCTTCAAACGGGGTCTCGAGCCATACTCGAAGTATTGAGATTGCCAAGTCCGAAGCAGTCACCCTGCCTCCAAACACGAGGACGTTGGCGTCGTTGTGGGCCCGGCTCATCCGCGCGTGATACTCGCATGTGCACAAGGCCGCTCGAATGCCTGCATGGCGATTCGCCGTCATAGACATTCCCAGGCCTGTTCCACAAATAAGAACGCCGCGGGGCGCGTCCCCTTTGAGAAGCCTTGTGCACAGTTCATGGGCGATGAGAGGGTAGTCGCAAGATTCTTCGCTGTATGCGCCGACATCCAATACGTCTGTTCCCCGCTGCTCGAGATAGGTCTTGACATGCTCTTTGAGTTGATAACCGGCGTGATCTGAGCCGAGGAGTATGGCCGAAGACATGTCACGACACCCCTCTGAAGACCAGGCACGCATTCTGACCGCCAAAGGCAAAGCTGTTGGATATGGCGATCTCCACATTTTTCCGCGCAGCCTCATTCGGGGTGTAATCCAAATCACATTCCGGGTCGGGATTCTCGAGGTTGATCGTTGGCGGAATGATGCCTTCCTTGATGGCCATGATGGAGTAAATGGCCTCTACCGCTCCTGTTGCTCCGATGAGATGTCCCGTCATGGATTTGGTGGAACTGATTGCCACCTTGTACGCGTGGTTTCCCAAGAGCCTTTTTATCGCGAGGGTTTCGATCTTGTCATTGAGGCTGGTAGAGGTGCCATGCGCATTGATGTAGTCGATGTCTGATGGATCCACGCCCGCCTCCTCGATGGCCAGTTTCATCGCCCAATACGCGCCGTCGCCTGTGGAATCGGGCATGACCATGTGGAAGGCGTCGTCTGTCGCCCCATACCCCATTATTTCCGCATGTATGAAGGCCCCGCGGCTCCTTGCGTGATCGAAGGATTCGAGCAGCAACATGCCTGCGCCCTCGGCCAAGACAAACCCATCCCGGTCGGCATCAAAAGGTCTCGACGCCTTTGTCGGATCGTCGTTCCTCGTTGACAAGGCTCTTAAGGCTCCAAAACCCGCTACGGACAGGGGCGTTACCACTGCTTCAGCGCCGCCTGCAAGCACCACATCCAGTCTCCCTTCTCTCACGAGCCGAAAGGCTTCCCCAAGGGCCGACGTTCCAGACGAACAGGCATTCACGACGCCAGTGTTGTGCCCTTTGAATCCGTATCGTATGGCTATAAGCCCGGGACAAAGGTTAATCACGGCCATGGTGATCATGAGCGGCGGGGCGTGCCGCGGCCCCCGCTGCTGGAGGACCTCGACTCCTCGTTCAATTGTCGCCAAGCCTCCAATTCCCGATCCAACGACGACCCCACAGCGATAAGGGTCGGGCGGCGGATATTGAAGACCAGCGTGTTGAATACATTGTCCCGCAGCCACAAGCGCAAATTGCTGAAACCGATCGAGCCTTCTGAATTCTTTGACCGGTATATACTTGTGAGGATCGAAATTGTCTCTTACTTCACCTGCGATCTGGCACGTAAAGAGCGACGCATCGAAGAGCGTTATCTTCGCAATGCCCGATCGTCCATTCGTGACGGCGTCCCAATTAGCCTCTAGACTAGACCCAAGGCAGGTCACCATCCCCATGCCAGTGACTGCAACTCGATGCGTCAAATTTGCCTCCACCTATTCTTGGTGCTCACATCCGCCAGGGCTGAGGTGTTAGCTTGCCTGCTGATGAGCGCGTATGAAGTCGGCTACATCCTGGACTGTCTGAATTTTCTCCACTTCCTCGTCCGTGATTTCCATCCCAAACTCATCTTCCAGGAGCGCAATCATGTCATAAATGTCCAGCGATTCTGCGCCCAAGTCTTCGACGATCTTTGAGTCGAGCTGGATGTTCTCTTTGTTGACATCAACGAGTACTTCTGCGATGAGGTCTATTACACGTTTTTCCAGTTCATCCATTCTCTGGGTCTCCTCCCCAATGTGTTAGTCCGTCTTCTCCAATCAAGGTCGTAGCAGCATTGGCAGCGTTGCTGCGGGGGTTGCCACAAGGCCAAGGTCTTGTGACGCCGAAAACTCACATGTAAAGCCCGCCATTCACCCGAATGACCTGACCGGTGATATAATCCGCCATGCAGGAACAGAGAAACAGAACTGCTGAGGCGACGTCATTCGGCTGGCCGGCTTTTCCCAGCGGGACGATGCGGCGAATGCCTTCTACTTGTTCCCTGCCTAGAGTCTCCAGCATACCGCCTTCGATTATCCCCGGCGCAACCGCATTCACCAGTATGTTGCGGGGGGCGAGCTCGCGAGCCAAGGACTTAGTCAGCCCTATCAAGCCAGCTTTCGCAGCAGAATAGTTCGCTTGGCCGGCGTTGCCGGATTCTCCAGCGGTGGAGGATACATTGATGATCCTTCCCCATCGCTTTCGAATCATCGTCTTGGCTACCGCCTTCGATGTGTAAAATGCGCCAGACAGGTTTGTCGCAACCACTGACTCCCAATCCGCATCCTTCATCCTGCCCACCAGCCCATCTCGACGGATGCCCGCGTTGTTCACCAAGATATCGACACCCCCGCAGGCTTCCAGTATGTCCGTCACGCCCTCAGCCACCTGCTCGGCTGATGCAACATCGAATGGCGCAAGACGACCGTCGCCTCCTGCCTCCCGAATCAAAGACAAAGTTTCCACTGCGCCTTCACGCGAGACGTGGTAGTTCACATTGACAAACGCCCCTTGTTCGCCCAACGCCACGGCTATCGCCCGCCCAAGGCCCCTTCCTGCGCCTGTTACAAGCGCGGTCCTGTTGCGGAGCGAGAGGATTTCTTTCCAGTAGCCCATTATTGGAGCCTCGCTACACATTCCGCGCATGATGAAATATCCGACACATTCATACTCGTGAGCGTTTTGTCCATGCGGCGAAGCAGTCCGGTGAGTACTTTTCCAGGTCCAAACTCAATGAAGGTTGTTGCACCTTGAGCGACCATTTCAGCGACGCAGTCTTCCCACCGTACAGGGTTGACAAGCTGCATGAGAAGCTTCTCTCTCATCAGGTCAGGATGCGACGGATAGGGTTTGGCATCGAGATTGGCCACTACAGGCCACTGCAAGGGACGCATTTGCGTGTTCTTGATGACCTCTCCCAAGTGGGCTGCCGCGGGTTCCATAAGAGATGTGTGGAATGCAGAGGAGACGTTGAGAAGCACGGCCCGTGCACGTTTTTCCCCTCGCACCGCTTCCATGGCACGGTGCAACGCGGACAGGTGTCCTGATATCACTGTCTGGTCAGGCGCATTGAAATTGGCAACAGCTAGAATGTCTCCTCCCCGGCTCTCTTCCAAAATCGATTCCAAGCGATCCCGGGCAACGCCCATCACCGCAGCCATACCGCACGTGGCGCGAGGTTGAGCCTCTTCCATTCGCCTCGCCCTCTCCTGGACAATCCTCAAGGCATCTTCGAAATCCAACGAGCCGGCCGAGTACAGGGCCGTGTATTCCCCGAGGGAATGCCCCGCCGCAACCAAGGGCATCAGATTGCAGCGTGATCGAAACTCCTCGACCATGGCTGCTGAATGCACAAAAATCGCCGGCTGCGTATGACATGTTTGGTCAAGCGCCCCCGGCGGATCCCCGTCCATGACTCTGCTCAAAGGGTAGCCGAGAAACGCGTCAGCGCGGTGAAGCAAGTCCCGAGTGATTTCAGTACCCTGCGCGAGAGCTGAACCCATCCCCACGTACTGCGAACCCTGGCCAGGGAACAGAAATGCTACCGCTGCAATGTCTTGGTCAAGATCTTTGGGCAATGGCATCTGTCGGCAGGCCACCACTACTCTGTTTCTATGATCGATCTCTCCTTATAGTATCCACAGCTCGGACAGATGCGATGTGGCATCATATATTCCGAGCATTGAGGACACTCGGTGAGATTCACGGGGACAAGCTTCTTGTGGGTTCTACGTTTGTCGCGTCTGGTTCGAGAAACCCGTTTTTTTGGTACTGGCATTTTCTACCTTTTCACATCCCTTTCGTCCATAATAAATCATTCTGGTGTCTTGATATTGGCCTTAAAAACGCAAATGCAACAACTCCTTATAAAAAAGATTGCGCCAACTCTCAAGTACTTTTACTGGGGGCAGCAGGAATGGCTTGAGCTCCTAACGACAACACGCAACGATTTTTGGGAGATCGTCAGGAAAAAAAGCGTCGCGTTTGAGACCACTAGGCCACCCTGGTCAAAATTCTCGTGGCCCTTGTGTACCTACTTTCCCCGCATGCCCAAGAGCTTTTGCCAGCGAGGATCTATCGCCTTCTCCTCTCCACATCGACACTCGTCAGAGCCCCTGAGTCCTCCGCATCGAGGACACAGCCCAGGACAGTCGTCGTGACACAACGGTTGCAACGGCAAGTCCAAAACAATCTCTTGCAAAATCAGCTCTCCAAGGTCCAGTTCGTCTTCTGAAAGGACCAACTCGTCTGGGTGTGTATCGAGCATAGTCGCTGCGACACTCGGCATTTGCTCAGCCGAAAGGCGGCGAGCGGAGAAATGAAGCGCGATGTTCCGGGTAGTGGCAAAATTCTTGAGACATCGCGAGCAGCACTGCGTGACCTGCGCGGTGATGTGGCCGTCGATGAGAAACAACCCGGCCTGTTCGTCGAGAAAGACTTCACCACAGATACAGGGAGAAATGGATGTCCCTGTCGGTAAGCGCATCCTCTCGATGGCAGAGGAAAGCACCTCCCCTGTCTCGTCGAAGTCGATGTGCAGGCCATTACTGGTTATGTCATCCAAAGCGATTTTCATGCGCTCATTGTCCCCGGAGGCTTGAGCATAATCTATTACCATACTTCGCGTAGAGCCAAAGAGTCAATAAGAAAAATTTTGGCCTCTGAGAGCTTCTCACAGGATTATGTGTTGACGCTATGCTGACCATGTCCCGACCCACCTCGCCTTCTCGGCTGCGAACCCCGTTCATCCATCCGCAGGTACTCGCCATCACGCGCACGGCGACCTCAACCTCAAGGGCGCTCCCCTTCGCGCGTATCGGCGCTCCAAGATTCACTGGGCGCTGCCGACTTCTGGATGAGCCATTCCAACATCACAGGATACACCTCGCTGCAAGCCCTTTTCCCCACAATCAGGTCGATATGTCCGTAGTCTTCGTGAGTGCCCTCCGTTTTCCCAAACACGTGAAAGCGTCTTTCCCCTGCGGCGCCGTCTCCCACAGCCGCTTTCACCGCTTCGGGTGGAGCCATGAGGTCTTTCGACGCGGCAAGAAGGAGCATTGGTATTGGGCATCGGTCTAAATTGCGAAGATAAGGGGCTCCGTCTTCAGACGCAAATTTGCCGGTATCCATAAAACGCCCAAAATCAAGCCACAGTTTCGTCGATGTAATGAGTTCTGAACCCACTGCAACCATTTGCCTCGCCACTCTCGGGGAAATATTGGGAGGGTAGAACAATCCCAACAGGAAATTTGGCAATCGGTGGGCAATGGGAAGCGCAAGTCTGCCGTTGAACGGCATAGGCGGCACTGGGAATGCCCTCAAGAGAGGTCTTATCATCGCCAGAAATTTCAAGCCCTTCATGCGAATACGTCTGAAATCAGCCGGCGCTCCCACTGCGATCACAGACGCCACGGACGCGTCAGGATGGGCTGCCAGATAGGCCTGGATCAGGATGCCTCCCATGCTGTGTCCCAGCCAATGAACCTTATCTGCGCCAGTGCGCTCCAACACGTGGCTGATCACTGCAGGAACATCGTACTGTAGGTGGTCATCGAAGTCCCATGATCGAGGAACGTCAGTGACAAAAAGCCCCGGCCGGTCGCTCATTCCCGCGCCGCGTAATTCAGCAACCCATACATCCATTCCGTGTCGCGCCAGATATTTGGCTAGCGACGGGCCGGGAGTGAGATCGAAGATGTATCGATTGGAATCCAAGCCGTGGCACAACAAGACGGGATAAGCGCCCCGTCCCGTCTTTGGCCGATAACGGTGCACCGCCAGCCGCCAGCCGTCGCCGGTCGTCACGTATGAAGTCTCGTCTTGATGCGTGTCGAAGTGATAGATCCATCCCCACAAATAGCCGAGGGCAAGCACTCCCAGGATGATTCCGGAGACGATAAAGAAAAGGCTCAACAAGGATTCTAGCATGGCGCCTCCACGTATCCATGGCCTCGCAGTGTGGTCGCGCATCCATAAGCAAAAGGGCGCTCGAGCAACCACTCATCTTTTGAGACACAACTTTAACCGATACAGTCTGTAATGTATAGCACGCCAGGCGCACGCGCGAGGAGTGTTCTTCCTGCAGGCCCCGCGTGGGCCCCCTCCACCGATGCTGCCCGCTCGCGCCCTCTTGGCCCAATTCCTTGCCCGGCAGCGTGTTTTCTGTTATAAGCCCCGCGGACTTGAAGAAACGACCGCCAAGGATTCAGGGGACAACATGACGGCAATAATGACTGATTTCCACATTAAGACGAAGATCTCGTTCGGGTGCGGCGCGCTCGCTTCCTTGGGAGAAGCGGTGCGGGACCATGCCGCACGAAAATGCCTCCTGGTGGCAGACCCAGCGCTTGCCCAACACGGCGCAGTGGAGAGAATACGGGCAAGCCTCGATGCCCAGGGAGTGGAA
>CAYRVH010000037.1:9811-27252 GCA_964427855.1 uncultured Syntrophaceae bacterium | reverse complement strand
CCTGGACAACGCGGATCAGGCGGCGGACCTCGGACGGCAAAGGGGGGCTGAGCTAGTGATCGGGCTGGGCGGGGGATCGGCTATGGATACTGCAAAGGCAGCAGCGATTCTGATCGCCAACGGCGGAACAGCAGAACAATACGTGGGGCTCAATCTCGTTCCACGACCGGGGCTTCCTACGATTATGATTCCCACGACGGCCGGCACAGGGGCGGAGGTAACCTTCACTGCGGTTTTCACCAATAGGAAGACCAAAGCCAAAGGTGGTATAAACAGCCCGCATCTTTACCCGACCCAGGCGCTCATCGATCCGGAACTCACATTGGGGTTGCCGCCGGATGTCACCGCATACACTGGTATGGATGCCTTGACACATGCCATCGAATCGTTCACCAGTAAGTCTGCCCATGTCTTTACCGAAGCCATGTCTCTCACTGCCATACGTCTTATTTCCTCGAATCTGCGCCGAGCCGTGTTCAAGGGAGATGACATCGAGGCGCGCGAGTATATGCTCATGGGCAGCGTGTTAGGGGGGCTCGGGCTGGCTCTTTCCGGAGTCGGCGCAGCTCACGCCCTCGCGTATCCCCTCGGCGGCTATTATCGCCTTCCCCACGGCCTGGCCAACGCCATGCTGATTGGACACGTGATGTCCTTCAATGCGCCTGCCGCAGAACAGGCTATGGCGATGGTCGCCAAAAGCATGGGCGAGCCCGTGGAGGGTCTCCCGTTGAGGAGCGCTGCTGAAGCCGCTGCTGACGCGGTCAAGACGCTTTGCAATGATGTCGGCATTCCCGCCAGGCTTTCGGACGTCGGCGTTCCAAGCGCCGACATACCCATGCTGGTGGAAGCCGCGTTAAAGGTCACGCGACCAGTACAAAACAATCCAAGATTTCTCGGTCCCAAAGAAGCAGCCAGGATTTATGAACAAGCTTTTGCCTGAACACAGCTCACGCGAAAAATAGGATGCCTCTCATTCAGGAGCGGCAAGGAGGACCCATGCCAGGACATGAATGGATCGACGAACACGAGACAAACCAAGTGCTCGAAGTCATGAACACAGGGATTCTGTTTCGATACGAATTCAAAAACGAGCGCAAAGGCGTCTATAAGGTCAAGGAGTTCGAGGATGCGTTTGCCGCCTTTAACCGCGCAAAATACGCTCATGCGGTCACGTCTGGTACCGCAGCGCTCAAGGTGGCCCTTGCGGCGCTGGGAATTGGACCTGGCGATGAGGTAATCACTCAAGGATTTACGTTTATTGCAACATATGAAGCCATCATTGAGGCCGGCGCCGTACCGGTTCCCGCGGAAATCGATCACACTCTCAACATGGATCCGGCTGACTTTGAAAAAAAAATCACGTCCCGCACGAAGGCAGTTATCCCCGTTCACATGTTGGGGGCGCCTGCCAGGATCGAAGAGATTGTGAATATTGCAAAGACGCACGGCTTGAAAGTGATAGAAGACACCGCCCAGGCCCTGGGAGCCGAGGTGAACGGGAAAAAAGTAGGGACTATCGGGGACATGGGGACTTTCTCGTTCGACTTCTACAAAACTATTACTACCGGCGAGGGCGGCATGGTACTCACCAACGACAAAGAGCTGTATGTCCGCGCCTCGGAATATGCTGACCATGGACACGATCACAACCCGGCTGTGGGCAGAGCCATGGAAGGGCGAAATTTTCTCGGGTTTAACTACCGCATGCATGAACTCACCGCTGCCATTGGGGTCGCGCAAGTCTCCAAGTTGAACAGGATACTCGAGCGTCAACAAGAGAACGCCGGCATCCTCATAAATGCCCTGAAGAATTTCTCCCACGTACAGATGCGTTCTCTCCCTCCGCATTCCAAAGACAGTTGTACGCACGTCTGTTTCTTCTTGCCGGACGCGCAAACCGCCTTGGATTTCCATACAAAGTTCACTGAAAAGGGCTTTCCAGCAATCTACTTTCGAAACAACCTCTGGCATTACCTTGGCAACTGGGAACACTTGCTGGCCAAAAAAACTGCATGGCCAGGGCCTTTCCCCTTTGCGGGGCCGCCCTATGGAGGCGCCATGGAATATCATGCTGACATGCTGCCTCAGACAAAAAGCATTTTGGGTAAAACAGTGGTCATTCCGGTGGCGCTGAACATGCCAGCGGATCATCTCCGCCGATTAAGCGACGCAGTCCAGGAGGCGGGGCGGTCAGTGCGAGCGTAGGGACACAAGCCGTACCGCGCGACTATATCGGCTCCAGGTGTATAAGGAAGACAGCGAAACGGTAGGCACAGCCGGTGCAAGAAAGTCACAAAATAATTTGTTTCATCCCAGCTCGTTACGAATCCACACGATTTCCAGGGAAACCCCTTGCGGATATCGAGGGGAAACCGATGATTGTGAGGGTGTATGAACGGGCCCTCCAATCCGACCTTCTCGATGCCGTCTATGTGGCCACCGATTCTCCACTCGTGGCAGAGTCTGTTCAACGCCACGGGGGGGCGGTCGTGCACACATCTCAAGACAAGGCTTCCGGTACCGATCGTATCGCTGAAGCCGCCTCCCTCCTCTCCCTATCCATGAACGACGTCGTGGTCAACATTCAGGGCGATCAACCTTTGTTCGACCCGTCGATGATTCGGGAAGTGTCAGCACCTCTCCTGCAAGATGAGTCGGTCCCAATGAGCACCCTTATCTATCGCATCGTCAGAGACGAAGAAATTATCCACCCCAATGCCGTAAAAACGGTGTTCGACAGATACGGCTTTGCACTGTATTTTTCTCGGGCGACAATCCCTTTCTCGAGGAAGGGGAACGAAAATCATTGGTATTACAAGCATCACGGCATTTATGCATACCGCAACGACTTCCTGCAGAGATTTGCCATGCTCCCTGTGAGTCCCCTTGAAGCGCTGGAGGGATTGGAGCAGTTGCGGGCGCTGGAAAATGGGTTTAGAATTAAGGTGGTAATTACCGACAAGGATTCCATCGAGGTTGACACGCCACAGGATTTGGAAAGAGTCCGGGAGATATATAGAAAGATTGTTTGACAAAGACCGAAAATGAATGATATTTGCTGAAACGATAAAATAAAATGGCGCCTCGCCATGTGGAAGGACCCGCTTAAAAAGACGACGATCAGCTCCGCAGATGGACACAGGAGGAACGAGTATAAGCAGTGAGTAGAGACGACAATGTAAAAGTAGAAGGGACCGTGGTAAAGGTCCATTCTGGTGGAATGTATCAGGTGGAAACGGACGACGGTCGCAGTATCCGAACCAAGCTGTCAGGAAGAATGTCCCGATTCAGAATCAAGGTGTTGTTAGGCGATCGGGTTACAGTAGCGCTCTCGCCCTATGACCTTTCCCACGGTCTGATAGTTTATCGCGGCAAGTAGGTCGTCTCCGATACCTGCAGGCCCCGCAATCCCGGCTTCCACATAGTTGAGGACTGGCTTTAATCTGGGGGAGATCGCAACGTCTGCCTCGCCTCGCAGCATAACTGCTCTATTCGACGCCGCCAACCGTAGGCTGGACCGTGGTGTACAGCAAAGCGCGCATGCGGGTTTATAAATCAGTACGAGAACATGGTGAAATCCTGCGTAGTGCCGTGTGTATAGGCCTGCTGAGTCAACATCTCCCGATCGATCGAACAAGCGTCCGACGTATGGCCTTTCATCGCGACGCTCCTCCTACCAGCAAAAAAAAACCAGGATGAGGTCTCATGACGCAACATCCTGATTTCAGGAGATTTTCGCTGGTAGGCGGGAGAGGATTTGAACCTCCGACCCCTGCCGTGTGAAGGCAGTGCTCTCCCCCTGAGCTACCCGCCCACTCGTGATCACTCCTACCACACTTTACTCATTTATGTCAACTTTCCAGAATTACCGGCATGGGTTCAAAATGAAGCACCTCAGGGTATTGCGGGCCTGCGGTGAAAATCATCACTGATATTTGGAAAAAAACTTTTGACACTTGGCCTCCATTGGATAGAATGCCTACGTCTGCAATTTTCACAACGCAACCGGTTCTCAACAAGTCGCGAGGAGACACAAGCATGGGCGCACATGACAAGAAAATTGATTGGTCAGGTTTGTGGACGAGTGAAGATTGGCTTGCCGTTTGGATAGGGTTTTTCATCATCCTAGTCATACTTGCGGGCCTCACCATGAAGACTCCTAAGTTTAAATGGACTACGGAGGGAGAATTTCAAGGCCTCGTTGTGGAGATATCTCCCCAAGTCAACAAGTTGGCCAAAGATGCAGGATCAAAGGGGGAGACCGAACTCGCTGCGAGCGCCGAGGCGCTGGGGAAAGCTTTACAGGGTAATGATCGGAAATCTATTGGAGAAGCGGCCACGAAACTAGGGGACACAGGCAAGAAAGCCAAAGACAGTGGACTGAAAAAGAAGGCGGGCGAGATCAGCAAACTTTTGTCCTCAAACGCAGGGGCTCTTGTAGGCAAGGTTTTCTCAAAGGATAATATACTTTGGTCTATCTATATAGCCATCGGCATACTGTTAATTAGCATTGTAGCCATGGCCCTCATGGGGGCGCAGGTAGTCAAGTTCATTGTCGGTTTCCCGTTCGTATTCATCATAGCTTGGGTAGCAATGTTCTTGGCCGGAAATTATACCGTTCACTACTATGGTTTGGAATACGTCTTATGGTGCCTCGCGTTAGGCCTTTTCATCAGCAACGTCATAGGAGTCCCCGATTGGCTCAAAGAGGCAGTGCGGACTGAATATTACATCAAAACGGGACTGGTTATTCTCGGTTCTGGCATCATGTTTGGAGAGATCATCCAAGCAGGGGCGCTCGGTATCATACAAGCTCTTCTGGTCGTCGGCGTGGTCTGGTACTTTTGCTATTGGTTTGCCAAGAAGTTGCGAGTTGACGACGAATTTGCGGCAATACTCTCCAGCGCAGTGTCTATTTGCGGTGTGTCTGCGGCGATTGCCACTTCGGGCGCAATCAAGGGCGATCCGAAGAAACTTAGTTACACCACGTCGTTAGTGCTCATATGCGCCGTGCCAATGATGGTTATTCAGCCGGCCGTTGCCAAATGGTTCGGGATCCCTGACACGGTGGCAGGCGCGTGGTTGGGCGGCACCCTCGACACCAGTGGGTCGGTGGTGGCGGCGGGATCTCTCATAAGCGATACGGCCATGAAAATAGGAGTCATCGTCAAGATGTCTCAGAATGTCCTTATTGGTTTTGCCGCGTTTATTCTCGCCATTGTCTTTGCTTACAAACAGGCAGAGCAGATGCCAGGCGGCGAAAAACCGTCAGCTCTGGAAATTTGGTATAGGTTCCCCAAGTTCGTCCTGGGGTTCATGGTTGCCTCACTCCTTTTTTCATTCATACTGGATCCCAAAACGGTTGCAGCAGTGAAAGGCTCACTCGGTGGACTCAGGACGATATGGTTTGCTTTGGCGTTTACCTCCATAGGGCTTGAAACCAGGTTCATGGAGTTGGCCGTTATGGGAGGGGGAAGGCCCGCGGGGGCATTCTTGGTGGCTCAGAGCTTCAATATACTCTGGACGTTGCTATTGGCATACCTCATTTTTGGCGGCGTCTTCTTCGCCATGCCGTCATTCTAATATTTGGCTGATTCCTGGAAAAATACGACCGAGGGGAGTTCCTGCAAGTGAAGAACTCCCCAGGCGGTGCGCGCATAGGTCGTCATAACCCATAAAGATAATGGCAGATTTCACATCCCGCAGGTGGCTTTGGCATTCGTCGCGTCACCACCCGTTGAATCCTCTCAGGCGTACGACGCGAGTCTGTGAGAAAAGCTTCCATGTACCCGTTCTCGTACTGACGACATCTCTCAAAAAAGATTTTTCTGTAGGTCTGACAGATTGTGGACTGCCACAGGGAACCCAGATCAGATTGCGGCAGCGCCCCATAAGCCACATTCGGCAATTCTACCTCTTTTCCCAAAAATGTTGTGGGTCCTCCATTCGC
Organism: uncultured Syntrophaceae bacterium; assembly: GCA_964427855.1. GTDB lineage: Bacteria > Desulfobacterota > Desulfomonilia > Desulfomonilales > Desulfomonilaceae > JAUPKT01. The sequence goes on along the minus strand of CAYRVH010000037.1, from coordinate 21,302 downwards.
CACATTTATGCACGGAGACACGACGCCATCGTACCTTATAAAAAGGGAGTCACGAGGGTCTTGTTCGCACACGCATCGCTCCTGGGGAATAAACGGAGTCGCTGTCGCATGGAGGCCATGTTTTTTCGACATTTTTAGAGCTGCTTCCAAACGTTTCTGTCGTCTTTTAATTGTCTGGGATTCTTCCCGATCAAACACGCCATAGTCTTTGCCAGCCGAGCCCCGAACGACTTCACACTGCTTAAAGTTTATTTGATCAATCCCCAGTTCCTTTGCGAAACCTACCATGTCGAGTATGTCCTCGAAGTTTGTCGTCATCATGACATAATTCAGCATTACCTTAGTGGTACCGGGTTTTCTCTTGGTGAAGTACCTGATATTTTCCGTCACGCGCAGGAAGTCTGATCCCCGTCGGATCCTCTCATACTCGTCTTTTTTGGGCGAATCTACTGAGAAACAAATCCAATGGATCCCCGCATCCAAAAGTCTATCTGTCACTTTTCGCGAGAGCAAAAAACCGTTTGTCAGAAACCCCACGTGACAGCCCGAAGCCCTCGCCTCGGAAATCCAATCAACAAGTTTAGGCTGCAATAAAGGTTCTCCGCCTCCTGTAAAATCAATCGATCGAACCAATGAAAGATAGGGTCTTACTGCGGTCCATATTTCCTGCTGCATAAGACCGCCGTGCGTCGCTTTTTTCCTGTACGAGACCCAGGGACACATGATGCAAGCCAAATTACAGGCCAGGGCTGACTCGACTTGAAAAAGTCGCCAAGGTCTCTGGCCATTTTTTTTTGACGTCTGCTTTAATGCTGAACTTCCATCTGATGACAAATGTTGCGGGGACGGTGTTCCATGAAGTAATGATCGCCGAATCCGATTCCAAAGTGTCTTCTTTTGATCACGAGGAGCGTTTTTCATATGTGTCATTGCTCGTACCGCTGCGGCGCTGATTTTTGAGACTTAATCTCGCCTAAGTTGAGGCGGTGCGTCGAGAGTCCTGGCATTCATATGAAGCATAGTAACATTCTACGCGCCGCCAACCCGAAGCAAAGAATCCAACAAAGATTTCCAAATGGCCCTCCTGCTGTTCGACAAGGTACCCACGGAATGTCTCAAAAAAGGCTTCCCTCCCCACTTTTCTTTGAAACGTTTCACTCCTCCTGTGATCCCCAGTCCCAGATTGATTGCCTTCTTACACAAATATTCGGCTCGTTTTATCATATGCAAGAACAAAAGGTCAGACGCACCGGGGACCGTGTTCTCGCGATCCCGTATATGAAACATGTAAAAGAGATGCGTGAGGGAACCTTCCTCCAATATATTGTAAGCAACCAGCTTCCCAAGCCTTCGCGCTTCTATTAACCGAGCGCCAGGGGAAGCTTTCATGTAATCAGAAATGTGTAAATAAACTGCTCGCTGAGGCTTTGTTAATGACCGCTCATCGCAAAACCGACGCACCATGGACTCATGTTCCCTACTAAACGAGCCTTCGCATATCGATACTTCTCTCAAGGCCCTTCTCGCCATATATGCATTCTCCTTATCGATGCAACGAACGGGAAGGGCAAGCTCGTAATAATGGTCAGCCAGTTCAGAAACGACGTGTACTCCTGGGATGCCTTCTACATCCTTGGCGACTACAATCACTTCGTCTAACTTGAAGCGGTCTTGAAAATCATAGACGGCCTCAGACATACTGGTGTGTGTCACCAAAGGGTAACCGATGAAAATCCCTTGCCGTCGCTGCACATAACACAAGTATGGGCCATGCAAAAACGGCTCGGCCTTCGCAACTGACTCCACGTATTCAGGGATGTGTTCCGCGACGTATGCCCTGTTATAGATGAAATGCCGCTGATTCGCGTCGAGCATAAGGGCTGGTCACTCCATGGGAGATTGTCGCTAAAACTACAGTAGACTCAAACGCTTCTGTATGTAATATATTTCTAATAGTCCACCATATTATAGGATAGGAGCATGTCCTCAAAGAGGTAATAGGTATAAAACGCTGAAAGGGTCGCGCCCCTTCTATGCTTTCAGATTCGCAAAAGCAGACCATACTCGCACGAGCGTACATACCTGAGCACAGCGTTGACTTGATACGTATTCTGGCCGGCGGCGATCCTTGCTACTTGGATGGTTTTTTCTTCTGCTCAAAACCCCATCACATCATACTGATCGCATACCCCATAGGAAAAGCCTTCACGACCAAAGATCTTGAGGACGTCATGGCGCGCCTCGCGCAGCAATATGATCCCCAACGTATTTCACTTATTGCTCCTGAGTTGCCGCCATCTTTCAATTGCCAAGAAGTGGAAAGTGACTGGTACTATGTTTTAGATCTCAGTTCCTTCAATCCGTCCTCAAGGGCTGCGCGTTTAGCCGAACGAGCCCGAGGGCGGGTTGAATTGGAGCTGAGCCGAACGTTCACCACTGAACATGACGCGTTGAGTCAAGAGTTTTTAGAGAGAGTCTCCCCCCCAAGCAAGATAACTGCACTCTACAAGAGAATACACCTTGTGATCGAGGGAAGCGCTGACGCCTTCCTGCTAAATGCATGGAACAAAAAAGGAAATTTAGTTGCGTGGCTGGTCGTTGATCTTGCGCCGCGCCATTTTTCCGTGTATGTCATAGGATGTCATTCAAAAAAGCATTACGAGAAATGGGCTGCTGATTTGCTATTCCGCCGGATGATTGAACTGAGCATTCAGCGAGGAAAAACCAACATTCACTTGGGGTTAGGAGTCAACGAGGGCATAAAACAATTCAAGAAAAAATGGGGCGGAAGGCCGTTTTTCCCTTACCATTCGTGTGAGTTGCAACTTCGGGGGCCGTCTTTTCTGGAATCCGTTCAATCTTACCTCGGAGGATTTATGTAGGATGTGGCTCGGAAAGCCTAAAGAAAAGACACTGAAAATGGCGTGGCAGATACAACGTCAAGAAAAGACTTCGTTCCTTGTCGGCACTGCACACTTTTTTCCTTTCAGTTTTCGCACCTCTTTACGCAAACTCTTTCAGCGCGTTGACAGTGTGGTACTCGAAGGGCCCCTAGACGACCAAAGTCTGGCTCGGGCAGCCAAGTCTGGCGCCTGTGACGCACACTGCACGCAAATCATTGGTGCCCTTACGCCCAAGGCCTTGGAGAAGGTAATCGAGATATTTCTGCCCAGGGGCTCGGCGTCTCTCCCACTACTGGGTGTCGCTGCCTCCTCGTCCTCGAGAGACGTACTCATCTCCGAATTAAGCAAAATGAGACCCTGGCTTATGTTTTTCACGATTTACAAGGGTTTTTTGGACAGGAAGGGCTGGAAACACTCCGTTGATTTGGAGGCCTATCAACTGGCTATAGAGTTGCGTAAGGAAACGATTTTTCTAGAAACTATTGAGGAGCAGATAGAAGTCCTCGAAAACATTTCCGTCGAGAATATAACGGATTTTCTCAATCGCATAGAACAATGGGACAAATACATACTGGATTTCAGCAGGTGGTATCTTGATGGAGATCTTCGCAGCGTTACCTCGAACCCGTACAAGTTTCCCACAAGGTCTCCCTACGTCATCCAACGCAGAGACGGCATCCTCTGCGAGCGAATGGTTCCCTATCTTAACCGAGGCAACCACGCAATTTTTGTGGGTATACCCCACGTGGCCGGCATTCTAAGGTTGCTGGCCGAACAGGGGTTTGTAGTCCAGCAGCCCCAATGGTAACACCTGCTGGAGAGATATGAGGTGACTGTAACGACGGAAGATGACAATGAGTCAAGCGGATACAACAGTAACACAGACTAAAAAAATCTTGATCTTGACCCAGAATGCAGCCGGCTAATATACGAAGGAGGTAGAGATTATGAAAAAAGCGGCTATCGTGTTGGCGCTCCAAGCGGTCGCGGCGTTCCTGTGGTTTTCGGCGCAGGCCTCAGCCTCGGAACAAGATGTCATCAATAGCATTGTGGATGCACGGGCTGCGGTGAAGCAGTTCGGTCTTCCATCGGCAAAACTGCCTGATCTCAACGAAGAGAAGGCCTATGCCCTCCAAAAAAAGCTCACTGAGGCGCTTGTCAGCAAAGGCCAGCCCATCGGGGGCTTTAAGGCTGGACTGACGTCGGAAGCGACTCAAAAGAGATTCGGCGTCAACGCCCCGTTGCTGGGACCATTGTTCAAGCCAGGCGCTCTTGAGCCTGATGCGGTAGTCAACACCAAAGATTTCGTAAGGTTGTTTGTCGAAACTGAGATAGGCTTCATCCCAGGAGTGAAGATCGATAAACCAGTGGCGGACGTCGAAGCTTTGAAAAAAATGATCAAAGAAGTCTGTCCTGCCGTGGAACTGCCCGATCTCCGGTTTGACGATATGAAAAATCTCAAAGGCCCAGACATCATCGTGGACGCGGTGTCCGCGGCCAAGTATATCGTCGGGAAACCGATTCCAGCGAATTCCATCGACGTGAGTCAGGTCGCCGTCACGTTGACCAGGGATGGGGAGGTCGTGAACCAAGGCAAAGCAGCGGATGTCTTGGGCGACCAATGGAAAGCCTTGCTATGGCTTGTCAACGGCGCGGTCGCCCGAGGGTATGTCATCGAACCCGGTCAGCTGCTGATTACAGGTGCAATGGGGCAGATGATTCCTGGCAAGCCCGGCGCCTACAAGGGCGATTGGGGAAAACTGGGGTCCATTGCCTGGACGATCAAATAGTATGCCGCTTTGATGCCCTGCGAGTCGATCTTTGGCGGTTCTCGAAGAAAACCGAGAATTCCACGCGATCCTTTTGCTCGCTTAACGCGGATAGAGCGTGCTTCGTTCCCAGCGGCGCTTTGCAACGCTGAGGAGGCAAGGAGTGCATTGACGCGTGGTCTCGAGCGAAGCAAAGCAATTTTGTGACAAATTGTCAGACGAACCAAAAATGGGAGACGCCCCGCCATCGCGTCTCCCATAAGAGGGCCGCAAAAATAAAGAAGCCATTCCTCTCTGCCGACAAATGCCGGTGCAGGAATGGCGCGCCTGGTGCCGAGGGACGGAATCGAACCATCGACACAAGGATTTTCAGTCCTCTGCTCTACCGACTGAGCTACCTCGGCCCCAGCACGAAAATCTTATGCCTTGCCGCCGAAGATGTCAACGAGAATTTCGCGCCACGCGACTCAACGCCTACCCCTGCGTCACGTGCGTTTCAAGTATTCATGAACGCGATTTCTTAGCCCTTTGTTTTGCAGCAAATGAAACGTCCTCATACGCCGCACTTGAGAGGGATTCAACGAGCCTAGCGGCACGTATACAATTCTCTTGCCCATGCTTGCTGCCAGCCTTTTCCACTGTCTCGCGGGCGGCTTCTTCGCCACATAGACGACGCCGGTTTTTTCGGAATACGCGATGCCCGCGACCAGCAGCCGTTCGTGTCTCTTGTCAACGAAGCCAAACGCCGGATCGGTCCAGACGTCGTACATCCGCAGAGGGGGATAAGACATGACGAAGCCGCCGTGCTCTAATCGGCTGATACCCGGGCCAACGACCTCGACGCCCGGCGCTGTCGAATAAAACGCCATGTCGGATTCTTGGGAATGTTCGCCCAGCCACGTCATGTGGAAAGGGTACCGCTCCCCTCGTTGGTCTTCGTCAAAGATGACCACTACGGAACCAAACTCATATCCGCCAGGCTCGTCAACCTTGACGTAGATCCTGTCCTCGTAAAACCGCCTGAGCGTCTCGCGTATATCAGGCCCCTCATGAATTTCAGACACAAACGGTTCCGACCCGGTCCGAGACGCTTGAAGTATGTGTTGCGCATGCTTCATGAGCGCTTCGCCCCAGCGTTCGATGGCCACATCTTCGGGCGGATATGAGCAGATATCGACTTCGTCGGGATCTGCTTCCTCCCATTTCCGCTTCAAGTGCTCCTTCCATTTGGAAGAACCCACCGCCTTGATGTGGTACTTTTGCCGCCGGCCAAAGAGCGTCCTCAACTTCTTGTGGAGCACGATTTTGTGGCCATGAAACATGAGATGGTCTTCGTTCAGCGCCACTGACGCAGGATTAAGGGGATCGTTTTCCCATGCGTACTCGCACAAATATTCATGAACGTGATACGCAAAGTCTTCATCCATTGCAGACCGTGCCGACGCCACCAAATGGTATAAATCGGGCAGCAAAAGCCCTTTATACCGCAGCCATTTTCTCAGGAACCGAGCCCACGTGAGACGCACAGCGTCCGTGGCTTGTTCTCTGGTCTGTCGTTCATAGTAGTCACACGCGGATTTCATGAGCGACAGGATGAGTTCATGGCGATTCACAAGTCCGTCTGATGTCGGCGTCTTGCGCCACTTCTCGTACGCTTCGGTCAGTTGCGGAATCTCAGTGAAGCCTTTCTTGAGTGAATCAGGGTGCAGGGGCGCCGCGGCCGCGGCGACTACCTGCGTGTTCATCAAAGGCAGGGCCTGCGGCGTGCGCAGAAGCTCTGCAATCATGGGGACGTGCGCCAACCCTCCCACGAAAAGGACTTTGTTATGTCGTTTTGCAGCTTCCTGAATTCGTGCGGCCATGTACGACTCGCGTCGTAATTCAGCGCCGTCTACATGTGAGATAGACATTGCCAGGGCGCTCTGGAGAAACTGTCGCTGCCCCAGGAGATCCACGAGGTAGGGATCGGCGCCTACATCGAAAAACGCAGGCGAGCGGTCAGGAATGGGATCCACCAGCCACAGCGGCAGGTTCTGCTCAATGGCTGATCTTGCCGCTTCCACGATCCCGTCAGACCCCTCAACAATCAACACAGATGTGTCATTCGACGCAGCGTGGTGGATAATCACGCTGTGATACGGAAGCGCTTCAACGGCCTCCGCTACATACGTGGAGAGCGCGTGAGGCAGCTCGACGCACACGCAGTCGGGGTTTTCCTGGGAGATGACCTTGCGCACGAGTAGCGCAAATTCGATGCGGTAATGAACGACCCCTACAAGGATGACATTGTCCACTCTTACAAGATCAGACGACTTTTGGGCCATCAAATGCGCCAAAATCTTCTCCGGTGACTTGCATGATAGATTGGCTCAGCGCCTGTCTTTCGTCATTCCTCACGCCGCTGCGCACCAGGCGATGGGCATATCTCGCGATGTTAAGCCCGTCGCGAATGCTTAGATTCTCGTCGCGCGCGTGAGATTTTTGCAGGAGGCTCACCACTTCAGCGATCATAGAATCAGAGGGCGCGTCGAGAAGTCCTCTGAGTATCCGAAACTCTTCCTCACGAGTGGGAAAATCCATATAAATGGCAGGTTGGAGTCTCGAATGAATGTACTCAGGAACTTCAAAGGTCGAAGCGTCTTCGTTCATGGTCACGCAGATGCGGAAATCAGGATGGCTCTTGATCTCGACGCCGGCGACCACGGAAAAGACTGACCGCCGCATATCTAAAAGCGATGCGATGGAGGCCCAACTCTTTTCACTCATGCGGTTGCCCTCATCCAGAAGACTGATGCCCCCGCGAATCATCGCAGAAACGAGAGGAGATGCCATGTATTTGATCTTTCCGTTGTCGGAAATAACCGGCGTGACGATCAAATCGTCTGGTTTCGTGTCCACTGTGCACTGAGTAATGTACAAGTCTTGCTTCATCCGTTTGGCTGCGGCTATGGCGAGGGAGGTCTTGCCCACGCCGGGCTTGCCAAGGATTCTGGGCTGCATAGGGGGATCGATCCCGTCTAGAGTCCACGCTGCAAGCAGCTGTACAAGAGGCTCTTCCATGCCGATCCAGTCCACATCCAAAACAGGCGGGTCCACCAAATATATCGTAACGCCCTTGATTACCACATGATCAATGTGTTCAGACATGCGCCTTCATCTCTCTTTCAGGCCCCATTCTCGCAGAAGCCGGCAACCAGCCGAGTCTGTATGTATTGTAGCCATTATATGGAATCCTGCAACCTGCAACAAAGACCTGTGCACATCCTCCTCATACCCAGCGATGAAAGATCTGGTTTGAAAGCAGACGACCTTTTGGCGTGAACCGAAAAACATTGTCTGTGAGCTCGAACAGGTCTTGACCCTCAAGCCCCGCAAGCGTCTGCCCGATAAAACTCGCGGCATCGACACCGTACTTCTGGCCCAGAAGACCGGCGTCCACGCCCTTGACGAGCCTGGCGCCCATAATCAAGGCCTCCCGAAAACGGTCGAATCGACTCATCCGAGTCGTGAGATTCTGGGGCAGTTCTCCTCTCGAGACGCGCTCGAGGTAGTGGTGCAGCGTGGAGGCGTTCGCGTAGCGCCATTCTCGTATAAGCCCGTGAGCCCCAGCTCCCAGGCCCACATAGTCCATGTCCATCCAGTACTTCAAATTGTGGCGGCATTCAAAGCCTTGCTTGCTGAAATTCGATATCTCATATTGCCTGTACCCGTACGACGTCAGGAACGCGCAGCATAGCTCATACAAGTCAGCGGCGAGATCGTCATCCGGACTGTTCAGCTCGCCGCACATGACCCGACGCTGAATAGACGATCCTTCCTTGAGCTCAAAAAGATACACAGATACATGTTCAGGGCATAGGCGCGCAACTGATTGCAATGAGAGCTCGAGCGAGGCAAGACCATGGCCCGGAAATCCTGCTATGAGGTCAATGGATACGTTGTCAAAGCCTATGTCCCTTAGGTATTTGTATGTGCGCATCGCAGACGCTGCATCGTGGGGCCGCCCGAGAAATCTCAATTCATCGTCATTGAAGCTCTGCACCCCAAGACTGATGCGGTTGATTCCCAAGTCTTGCACTCCTTTCAACCATTCCTTGGTGCATGACTCGGGATTGACTTCCATGGTGATTTCCGGTCGGGGGATTATGGAAAATGTCTTACAACATTCGACGAGCAACCGATCGATTTGGGAAACGCTAAGTACCGACGGGGTACCGCCCCCCAGATACAAGGAATCAAACGTGAGCCCTCTCGCGGAGATGAGATATTGATCATTGAGCGAACCCCAAAGCCGTATTTCAGCCGCAAGCGCCTCGACATATCGGGCAGTCTCGGTTGCCTCGAAGGGGAATGACACAAACGCGCAGTATGAACATCGAGCTGTGCAGAACGGAATATGGAGATAAAGTCCGCCGTGGTCAGCAGCCCGCATCAGCCCTTTTTGTTGGTCTTTCACACGGTCTTGAGGAGGACGGGTGATCATCGCCGTTGCAATGCCGCGTGGAGAAACCCGCACCATGGCCGTTCACACCTCATGCTTTTCTCGCGGTCTAGATTACTTCCTTCGAGTGAACGCCTAAACGCCTTGAAGTATTCCGAATCACCTGATACTATCCGAAACCATGAGAGAAAGCCATGTCATTGGGGAAAGGGGCGAGCGTATGTGGACAAAATGGTACAGCAAGGTCGGAATAGTCTGTGTGATGGCCGCCTGTGCGGCGCTGTGCAACGCCAATCGGGCGTCAGGTCAGTTGGCGCAAGAGCCTCGCATCGAAGGGGTGAGTTATTCTGAAATTGCGCAATGGCAACAGACCTACGGACGCGGGCCTTTCCTTCGCGGCGGATATGGCCCCGGGTTTTGCCAGCTGCCGCCAGTGGTTGAATACTGCGAGACTGACGACGCCCCTGTGGTGGTCAAGCCACAAGGCAAAAAAAGGTCCCAATCCAACTAAACCTGAACCTCAATGGCTTGCCGTGCTCAGCGTGGCGTCCTTGAGTGGTTTCTCAGTTAAGTATGTCGACCCTTTTGTGGCGGTTCTCACAAACTATTCGCAGATTGCAACGCCCGCGTCCATTTCCCGTCATTTCCCAGAAAGTGTAAACCTATAGTGAATTGGCTGTATGCCAGATAAAGTCTGGGATAACGAATCGAGCGCTCCTATGCTCCTTGCAATTAACTTGCACTCAGCCCATTTTTTCGGACGTTAAAGGGGCCCTAGAGCCCCTCATGGTCATTCTGTATATTCGTATCCTGTGATCTTGTGAGTGTTATCTTGTATCTCTATACGATCACCTTGTCTATAACGATATCCCGTTATCTTGTTGGTGTCGTCCATGACGGTTGTCCTGTCACCTTGTTGTATCCAACGTTGTCTAAGTTTACCGGTGTTGTCATATATCCTTGTCTCTGTCTCTTGCGCATGTACAGCGATCGAGAAAAGGGCTATCAGCGATGCAATTAATATAGTTGCCAGTGGTCTCATTGTATGTCCTCCCTCCCAGGTTACGCAATTAGCGTTGATTCGGGCTCATGCCCCCTATTAACTTACAACTTTCTCTCACTACCATGGCGATTTCAGGCTGGGTGACCGACCGAAACCGCCTTTCCCCCTTGTGTATGACCATTACGACATTTTTTACGTGAGGCGGTTCCCTGAGTCAAGCCAAAAAATGCGGGGCCTTGCCCCAAAAAATTACGTTGCAAAAAGCAGTTGTCTGGGAAACGATCCCACGTTTTGGTGCTTAGTTGAGGGTAAGCCATATTAATATGCGGATAAAATAGTCGCAATCCCTTCTTATCAGGTCACTTTCTCCGACTGCGAACAAGCTGGAGAAAGAGCTCTTGCTGGCCTTAGGTCGCAATCCCTTCTTATCAGGTCACTTTCTCCGACAAAATTGTGTTTGATTGGTTTGTGGCCAGCCAGAAAAAATGTCGCAATCCCTTCTTATCAGGTCACTTTCTCCGACCGGAAGGTCGTGTTGGTAGTCGAGGGTCTCGGTTTAAGTCGCAATCCCTTCTTATCAGGTCACTTTCTCCGACGCCGCGAGTTGGGTGAGGAGTAATAATAGCCCTAAAAGTCGCAATCCCTTCTTATCAGGTCACTTTCTCCGACAATGGAACTGTTTGTGGACGAGGAACTGGGGAAAGAGGTTGGTCGCAATCCCTTCTTATCAGGTCACTTTCTCCGACCCAGCAACCGCTGGGTCTTAGGTTTGCCAAGGACCCAGAGTGTCGCAATCCCTTCTTATCAGGTCACTTTCTCCGACTACGGAGGTAGCAATCAATGTATAAGGGATTGCCGAAAGCGTCGCAATCCCTTCTTATCAGGTCACTTTCTCCGACCTCTAACAGAGTAGAGCGTGAGATGCACCTTGCGCTTGAGCAAGGTGGTCGCAATCCCTTCTTATCAGGTCACTTTCTCCGACCAGGGATGAGCTCAGAAAAGAGCTCGAAATGGTGGAGAAGTCGCAATCCCTTCTTATCAGGTCACTTTCCCCGACCAATCGCAAGGGGCGTGCAAGCGCCCCAAGCGGGAATTACGTCGCAATCCCTTCTTATCAGGTCACTTTCCCCGACTAGGATGTATAAGGGCATCGATAAGGCCGAGATACGTCGCAATCCCTTCTTATCAGGTCACTTTCCCCGACACCACGGCGGGATCAGCTTCAACAAGAATTAGCAAACATAGGTCGCAATCCCTTCTTATCAGGTCACTTTCCCCGACGCTCCAGCGTGAGCTGGAGCAGGTGGAGAAAGATCTATTGGTCGCAATCCCTTCTTATCAGGTCACTTTCCCCGACTGCTCCAGGGGCTACCCT
>CAYRVH010000037.1:5878-9734 GCA_964427855.1 uncultured Syntrophaceae bacterium | reverse complement strand
CTCCTAGCCAATGCGTCGCAATCCCTTCTTATCAGGTCACTTTCCCCGACGGCTAATGGTATTGGGGTGTCGGTGTATCGGGGTATTGTCGCAATCCCTTCTTATCAGGTCACTTTCCCCGACATCCCTGAATGCCAACAATTGTTGGCAAGGCGGGTAGAGGTCGCAATCCCTTCTTATCAGGTCACTTTCCCCGACCCTAGCCACGGCGCAAGCCGTGGATAGGAGAAAAAAGATGTCGCAATCCCTTCTTATCAGGTCACTTTCCCCGACAGCGTAGAGCTGCAGAAAGTGCTAGCTAAATTGTCCAGTCGCAATCCCTTCTTATCAGGTCACTTTCCCCGACGGCGTGAACTCGAAGCTGTTGAAAAACAGATCCTCACCACGTCGCAATCCCTTCTTATCAGGTCACTTTCCCCGACGGCCCTGCTTCAGGGGATACCCTGGGGCCAGGCTAATAGTCGCAATCCCTTCTTATCAGGTCACTTTCCCCGACATAGGCAATGTCCTATAAAGGCATCGACAAGGCCGAAATAGTCGCAATCCCTTCTTATCAGGTCACTTTCCCCGACCCTTGCAATTGAGCAAGGGGACACGAAAGCCGCCCAATTGTCGCAATCCCTTCTTATCAGGTCACTTTCCCCGACAGACATTGGAGAAGCTTAGCAGGCTATCCACAACAGAAGTCGCAATCCCTTCTTATCAGGTCACTTTCCCCGACTAAGGCTTCGATAATCGAAGCCGTATCGAGAAAAGATGGTCGCAATCCCTTCTTATCACGTCACTTTCTCCGACGCGAGCCTGTCGGCATGCTAGCCGTGTCGACAGAAAAAGTCGCAATCCCTTCTTATCAGGTCACTTTCTCCGACGGCAGAGGCAGCTGCCATTGAGGCAGCATCATGGATAAGTCGCAATCCCTTCTTATCAGGTCACTTTCTCCGACAAAGGTATTAGTAAGGCCGAAATACTTTCGGCCTACAATCGTCGCAATCCCTTCTTATCAGGTCACTTTCTCCGACTCCTAGCCCTGGAGCAGGGCGACATACATGGCGCACAGCAAGTCGCAATCCCTTCTTATCAGGTCACTTTCTCCGACACAACTGGCCCTCACGGCGAAAGCCGTAGAGGACAAGGTCGCAATCCCTTCTTATCAGGTCACTTTCTCCGACGAAATTCCCGAATGCCAACAATTGTTGGCAAGGCGGGAAGAAGTCGCAATCCCTTCTTATCAGGTCACTTTCTCCGACGGTAGACATGTATAAGGGAATCAGCAAGGCTTCCATAGTCGCAATCCCTTCTTATCAGGTCACTTTCTCCGACTGGTAAAAGGACGCCAAGTTCGCCAATGGAACTTGGCGGTGTCGCAATCCCTTCTTATCAGGTCACTTTCTCCGACAGAAGGATGTCGTATAAGGGAATTGCTAAGGCTTCCATAAGTCGCAATCCCTTCTTATCAGGTCACTTTCTCCGACGGCAAAAAATGTGGAGGTGGCAATGGCCGACTTGTGTGTCGCAATCCCTTCTTATCAGGTCACTTTCTCCGACCCAGGTCCCGGAGGTTGGTTTTGGATATCGAAGTTAAATGGTCGCAATCCCTTCTTATCAGGTCACTTTCTCCGACTCCCTTGGGCTAAGGCTAATCGGGCAGAAAGGGCGCTATTATGTCGCAATCCCTTCTTATCAGGTCACTTTCTCCGACACGCCAAGTTCGCCAGTGGAACTTGGCGGTCGAAGAAGTCGCAATCCCTTCTTATCAGGTCACTTTCTCCGACAGGGTGCGACTGTTTTAACTTATCGCGCGCACAATGGCTGTCGCAATCCCTTCTTATCAGGTCACTTTCTCCGACCAAGGCAAATAGGGTGGAAAGGGAAATGCTCATCGCCTTAGTCGCAATCCCTTCTTATCAGGTCACTTTCTCCGACTCAAGGCGATGAGCATACGGCTCAGCAAGCAGCCCTAGAGGTCGCAATCCCTTCTTATCAGGTCACTTTCTCCGACTGTCAACAATTGTTGGCACAGAGGGATAAGCTCCAGCGTGGTCGCAATCCCTTCTTATCAGGTCACTTTCTCCGACAATACCCTGGGCTAAGGCAAACAGGGTGGAGAGGGAATGCGTCGCAATCCCTTCTTATCAGGTCACTTTCTCCGACCAGCCAATAGGGTGGAGCGTTCAATGCTCCTTGCAATAGGTCGCAATCCCTTCTTATCAGGTCACTTTCTCCGACCAGTGGGCGTCAGGTGTAGCTATCGCACGACGTCTTGCTAAAGTCGCAATCCCTTCTTATCAGGTCACTTTCTCCGACCACATGATAAGGAAAAGGTTCATAAGAAAAGGAGAGGTTGGTCGCAATCCCTTCTTATCAGGTCACTTTCTCCGACGGAAAAATCCATGCTCCTTGCGATAGAGCAAGGGGACATGGTCGCAATCCCTTCTTATCAGGTCACTTTCTCCGACATTGGTGGCTACGGCGCAAGCCGTAGAAAGCCGCCGGAAAGTCGCAATCCCTTCTTATCAGGTCACTTTCTCCGACTTCAAAAGCTGGCTCAGCTGTCCAGCATGGAGCTGGACAGTCGCAATCCCTTCTTATCAGGTCACTTTCTCCGACCCAACAATTGTTGGCACGTAGGGATGAGCTAAGGAGTGAAGTCGCAATCCCTTCTTATCAGGTCACTTTCTCCGACCAGGCAAAAGCGGCCGCTATCGAAGCGGCGAGTTGGGTAAGTCGCAATCCCTTCTTATCAGGTCACTTTCTCCGACGCATGGAGCTGGACAGCTTAATAAAGCTGGCAAACAAAAGTCGCAATCCCTTCTTATCAGGTCACTTTCTCCGACTGGCTCAGCTGTCCAGCATGGAGCTGGACAGCTTAATAAGTCGCAATCCCTTCTTATCAGGTCACTTTCTCCGACGGAGAGCCTGAGCAAGCTCTCTAGCAATGAGCTAGAGAGGTCGCAATCCCTTCTTATCAGGTCACTTTCTCCGACATAAGGGCTTGTCTAAGGCTTCCATAATGGAAGCCTTAGAGTCGCAATCCCTTCTTATCAGGTCACTTTCTCCGACCAATTCTGAGTGTCAGGAATTGATTCGTAAGAAAGTAGAGTCGCAATCCCTTCTTATCAGGTCACTTTCTCCGACATCAAACAATAGCCGTAAGGGGCGCAAAAGTGTCCCTTACGTCGCAATCCCTTCTTATCAGGTCACTTTCTCCGACGAAAGCCGTAGAGGAGAGAAAGAAGCAGGCTTTGGAGAGGTCGCAATCCCTTCTTATCAGGTCACTTTCTCCGACAAAGGATGGATTATAAGGGCTTGTCTAAGGCTTCCATAAGTCGCAATCCCTTCTTATCAGGTCACTTTCTCCGACGAGGAAATGTATAAAGGTGTCAGCAAGGCCGACATAATGGTCGCAATCCCTTCTTATCAGGTCACTTTCTCCGACGCCCCGGGAGGGTGCCCCGGGAGGGTGCCCCGGGAGGGTGCCCAAAGTCGCAATCCCTTCTTATCAGGTCACTTTCTCCGACTCCCGAATGCCAGCCCTTGCTGGCAAGGCGGGAAGAGTTAGTCGCAATCCCTTCTTATCAGGTCACTTTCTCCGACCTGCTCGCTCTAGAACAGGGCAATGAGCAGGAAGCCCAAAAGTCGCAATCCCTTCTTATCAGGTCACTTTCTCCGACGGCTTTGCTCCACGGCATTCCGTGGAGTAAGGGTCGCAATCCCTTCTTATCAGGTCACTTTCTCCGACGCGAGCCTGTCGGCATGGATAGCATGTCGACAGAAAAGTCGCAATCCCTTCTTATCAGGTCACTTTCTCCGACCGCCCAATGGGTAAAGAGCAACAATTCCCGTAAGGCGCGGTCGC
>CAYRVH010000037.1:5235-5861 GCA_964427855.1 uncultured Syntrophaceae bacterium | reverse complement strand
TTATCAGGTCACTTTCTCCGACAAAGGATGGATGATTATAAGGGCATTAGCAAGGCCGATATGGTCGCAATCCCTTCTTATCAGGTCACTTTCTCCGACCGGAGCAAGCCCAGAGGGCGGCTCTAGAAGCCGCCCAATGGTCGCAATCCCTTCTTATCAGGTCACTTTCTCCGACCCAAGAAAAAAGAAACATTGGACAAGCTCAGCAAGCTATGTCGCAATCCCTTCTTATCAGGTCACTTTCTCCGACTGAGCGAGCAATGTTGCTCGCTCTCGAACGGGGTGATAAGCGTCGCAATCCCTTCTTATCAGGTCACTTTCTCCGACACACCACGCCCCTTATGGGAATTATGAGGCAATTCCCGAAGTCGCAATCCCTTCTTATCAGGTCACTTTCTCCGACGGCTCTAGAGGCCGCTCAATGGGTAAAGAGCAACAATTCGTCGCAATCCCTTCTTATCAGGTCACTTTCTCCGACCTAGCCTCCACGGCGAAAGCCGTAGCTAGCAAGAAACAAGGTCGCAATCCCTTCTTATCAGGTCACTTTCTCCGACAAAAGAACAGCTCCAGCGTGAGCTGGAAGCTGTCGAAAAAGTCGCAATCCCTTCTTATCAGGTCACTTTCTC
>CAYRVH010000037.1:0-5196 GCA_964427855.1 uncultured Syntrophaceae bacterium | reverse complement strand
AAGGAGGAGAAAAACGTCGCAATCCCTTCTTATCAGGTCACTTTCTCCGACGGCCCAAAGTCGGATCCATGGATCCGTAGGGCCGAATAGTCGCAATCCCTTCTTATCAGGTCACTTTCTCCGACCGGCTCCCGACTATTTATGGGGGCGGATGATAGGGATTTGTCGCAATCCCTTCTTATCAGGTCACTTTCTCCGACACTATAGCAGAAAAAGTAGCACAAAAAATGGAATCCGTGTCGCAATCCCTTCTTATCAGGTCACTTTCTCCGACGCTCCCGACTATTTATGGGGGCGGATGATAGGGATTTTAACGTCGCAATCCCTTCTTATCAGGTCACTTTCTCCGACTTCATGGGGTTTACCCGAGTAATCGGGTAAACCCCATTAAGTCGCAATCCCTTCTTATCAGGTCACTTTCTCCGACTTCACTCAAACAATCATCGCAAGGGGCGCACAGTGTCTTGGTCGCAATCCCTTCTTATCAGGTCACTTTCTCCGACTGAGCATGAAGCCCAGCAAGCCGCTATTGAAGCGGCAAGCTGTCGCAATCCCTTCTTATCAGGTCACTTTCTCCGACCGGGCTTTTTTTTGCCCATAGCGATATGGGCTTTTTTTTGGTCGCAATCCCTTCTTATCAGGTCACTTTCTCCGACAGCCCAGCAAGCTGCGCTGGAAGCAGCAAGCTGGGTAAAAGTCGCAATCCCTTCTTATCAGGTCACTTTCTCCGACGGTAGGAGATGTATAAAGGGCTGTCTAAGGCCGACATTATGTCGCAATCCCTTCTTATCAGGTCACTTTCTCCGACTTATCCAGCTATGAGCTGGAGAAAGTGTTGGGCCGAGTCGTCGCAATCCCTTCTTATCAGGTCACTTTCTCCGACAGATGCCTTGTTAGGGATGCTGAAGGGCATCCCTTGGGGGTCGCAATCCCTTCTTATCAGGTCACTTTCTCCGACAAAAAAGAAAAAGTGATCAGCATAAGCCCGTAGAAATACGTCGCAATCCCTTCTTATCAGGTCACTTTCTCCGACGGCCAACAAGGTAGAGCGAGCAATGTTGCTCGCTCTAGGTCGCAATCCCTTCTTATCAGGTCACTTTCTCCGACAGCAGAAAGGACGCAAAAAAGTCAGTCGTAGGGCTCTATGTCGCAATCCCTTCTTATCAGGTCACTTTCTCCGACTCCGCTACTGGAGCGCAAGCGGGATCTAGAGAGACAGCTTGGTCGCAATCCCTTCTTATCAGGTCACTTTCTCCGACAAATAACGAGGGGTGCCCCTTAATGGGGCGCCCCTTTTTGTCGCAATCCCTTCTTATCAGGTCACTTTCTCCGACCCCTTCCCCACCAACATGTCGTTTTTCTTGGGGGATTCCCCGCGCAATTCGGGGGATCCTCCTCGCGGCAAAATTATGATCTCGACAAAATTGCTCGACAAGACACTTTCCTCCATAATACCGTTAAGTTAAAAAAACGAGGGATAGTTTTCTTGCCCATAGTGATTTCAACTGCTTGTGCATAAGTGAAAAAAGCGCGCGATCCCTCGCAGATACTCCGCCTCCAAGTTTTTTATACAATAATCAACTCCTCGTCGTCCACCACAATGCCAACGCCACTTGTCTCGATGTTTTTAAGGCAACCCCTGCAAAGGCTGTAATAGCGCACGCCGTCTTCTTCCCAGTCGATGAGTTTTTCGATTTGCTCCTTCATGCGGAGGTAGCGTCGGTCATCCAAGATGCATTCGAACACGCTTTTTTGGACGCGTACGCCATACTGCTTCATTAACTTTGCGACTCGCAAGCGTTTTCGATCATCAACGATATCGTATGCAACGACCACGAACATGTTTTCGCCTTAACGCATAGCAAACGCGCGGTATGGGATATCCTCGGTCAGCAGGTTCGCGAACCTCCTGACCTGTTCCAAGAGAACGCCTCGGTAGTTCAATCTCTTCCCCGAAGGCTCGTAGAGAATCCTGACGTTCAAGCGCTCCTCGAAGGCGGTGACGAATCGTTTCATTCCCTCGTGCGTCAGGATGATGGGATAGTCCTCGCGTATGGGGTCAGTCTCGGCGAAATCGAAGGCTGCCGGCTCTCTTTGTTCTGGACGAAAAAAGTGCTTTGTCTGAATGATGCCTCGGTTAATCACATAAAGCACCAGCGCATCTACGAGGACTGGGCGGAATTCCTCCATGAGGTCGAGGACGAGAGATGGTCTGCCATATTCCGTTGAGTGAAGACATCCGAGATAGGGATCCAACCCTACGATATTCACCTGCGTGTGGATCGCGTTTCCCAGAAGGGTGTAACCTAAACTCAGAAGAACGTTTACGGGATCCCTTGGAGGACGACGGTTGCGCCCCTGAAAGGTGATGTCAGGAGCACGCACGAATTTTCCGAGGCAGCCGAAATAAGCGGCAGCGCTGGCGCCTTCGATGCCCATCACGCCCTCGTGTGAATCGGACGTTTCTAATTGTGCGGCGAACCGTCTTATGCGGGTCAAGACTGCAAGCGCCTCTGGATCATGGAGGGTCTGGTTTTGTCTCCTGAGCACGACTCGACAATTCATCAGCTTGCCCCGCACGAGCTCTTTTGCAACGGAAAGTCGAAACGCGGGATCTTCCATGCGTTGGAATTGTTTCCTTCGCAACTGCACATTCTTTCCGTGTTGGGAAATGAGTCGCCCCCTATATTTTCCGTGGTACGACAAGAAGACAGTGTCAATACCTTCTTGGAGAAGGAACGAAATTGCGTTTGGCGTGAGGCTCACATTTCCCATGACTGCAACTTGTTCCACTTTGAAGGCGTGCACCGCTTGTATGGTCTTTCCTTGTTTCGTCACGACCAACTGATTTCCCTTTTTGGCTAAAGAAGCGCCCTGATCTGTGATGTAGAGGATTGCCACTATGCTCTGCGCACCTGTTTCCGCTTGTTCAGATTTCCAACGTGAAGGATGCCGTACCGTCCTCCTTTTTTGTCCTTCGAAGCTCTCCCAGAGGCGTTTGCACAGATTCCACCGAAGCCTCTTCGAAAAAGCTGTTCAGCCGCGTCGCATAACGATCGAGGAGGAGCTTCGTCTCCCTCAACTGCTTTTTAAGCTTTATGTAGTCCTGCACGAGGTTGTTGAATTGCATGGAATCCGCCGTGATTGCCAAAGGACTTGGCGTCTCTGATCCCGAAAATGCCCGTACATGAATGAGTGGGGAAGGGTAGAGGTTTACTGCAAGGTCAAAGGTGCAGTTGCACGCGACCGCTGAGGTGATAGAGGGTATGCGGCCGCGTATTTTTGGACAGCTAATGGGATTTCCTCCAAGGCGGGACTTCAAGAACAGCGCTGGATCCGCATTAGTACATCTCTGAAAGATGGCATTTACTGCTTCTGGGCCGTGGCTGAGGTGCCCCAACGAATGTATGAGCACAAGACTTTCCTCTTTGGAGATCGCGCCTGTTTGATTTACCCTCTCGACGATGGATTTCAGGACAGGGCATTTCAGCATGAGGGTTTGGAATTCAGGGTCTGTGTCTATGTCGTAAGGCGGCTCAAACCGAGCCTCCTTCGACTTCGCAGCGTGGAACGGAGCTGGCGTGCTGTCAGGTTCTTCTCTGAAGGGCGACTCCGTTTCAGGTTCAGAGCGGGCTGCATCGCTTATGGGGGAGGCCATCATTCTCTGAATATACGCGTAAATAACTCGCCTAGAAGCTTTTGCAATCTCATCGAGGAGCGCGAGCTGATTCTCATACGGTTCCCCATCAGGCCTTACAAACAGTGCGCGCTTCCCTGTTCGTTTATGTATGCCTAAGGGAAGCTTTATCAGATTGCCAAGCCCGCCTTTGCGCACCGATGTCTGTTTTGGAAAGACCTCGATGGTAATTTCCGAAGGCACTTTGCCGAGTTGATTTTTCAACAAATCCCCAAATTTCTTGGCCACTCCCGCAGGAATAGGGGTGTCCAAAAAAATCCAGCAGTGCCGTCCTTTGAATCCTGAATCTTCTATATACATAGGCGTTTCTTGCGCGGCTGCGAGATCCACAAGGCGGCGGGCCACCTGATGTATTCTGCTGATGAGCATATTCCAGGTACGTTCACTGTGAATGGCTCGAGGAACGGCGAATTTGGCTATGTCCAGGTCGAATGCTATGTAGCTCACCGTGTTGTCAAGCCTCACTGGATAGGCGCCGATTGTATAGTTCCCAAGCATGTGGTTTTCGGCTACCTGGAGCGTCAAGGGTTCCTGCACCGGCGTGTATCCGGATTCGCCGGTGGGACTCACCCACTGCCTGGCATACACGCCTTCTCGGCTGGCAAAAAGCGTAGTGAACGTGACGAGATGGTGGCGTTCGGGAATGATCTCGGCCGCACTCGTCGGAGGGTGCGGCGCAGGTTCCTTGTCGCCGGTGAGGAAATCGAGGTCTCTCATGAACCCCTTGAATCGGGCGTCGCCGGTCTTTTCCAGGGCATGCGCGTACGCTTTTTTGGCTTTCTCGAATTCCCCAGCCTCGCGATACGCGGCGCCGAGCTCTTCGTGGTAGCGCACCTCATCGGGTTTTCTGTTTACCAATTCGGCCCATACACGCGCCGCGCGCTGGGGCTGGCCATGATCGAGGTAGGCTTCGGCAAGCCTCTCGTACGTCTCGGCACGGTTGGGGCTGTCGCGTACTGCCATGTTCAGCTCCCCGATCACGTCATCAATGAGATTCAATTCTTCGCAGACGTCTGCCCACTGGAGATGAAGATCCGGATCGCTGGCCTCTTTTGTATTGCGGCTCCTCGCCAAGGCTACCGCCTCATCCCTCAGCCCCGCCTTCATGGCGGCCCTCACCTGTTCGATAGCATCGTATAATGCGACGTGATTGAGCGGCATGTGATTCAACCATTCTGATCTGTTGCGCAGGGCGTCACCCTGGGCTATTGACCGTCACCCCGCATGAGCGGGGCTCTATAGGATGCCAGCCCCGTCGCTGTTTCAGTTCCTGATCCCCGCCGTGGTGCGGGGTGTTGCACTATAGCCACGGGCAACGCCCGTGGAGAGGGCATCGCCCGTGGAGAGGGCCCGTGGCCGTGCCATCATCCGTCTCGCTGCGTCCCAGGGCGCTGCCCTGGGTTAATGTGTTGTGCCCCGCGGCTGCGGGGCGTTGGGTACATGCCGGCGTCGCCGCGTCGGTTCCTGAGCCCCGCCGTGGTGCGGGGCGTCGGAATATA
>CAYRVH010000036.1:0-37478 GCA_964427855.1 uncultured Syntrophaceae bacterium | reverse complement strand
TCACGAATTGGGGCCGTGTAACCTCATTGCGTCATCTTCACGAAAGTGGGGATCCATACTGAGTTTTCTGGATTCCCATTTTCATGGGAATGACAACGTCACTTCTGGCACTTCGCTATTTTTTTTGAAAAAGGTTGCAGCACATTTCAAACTGGGAAAAGTTTTTTGTAAGGAAAAAAGAATCAAGTTGCTGTACTAGAGAAGGAGAAGAGAGCCCCACGAGGTTTAGCGTTGGTGCCCCGTAACAACCATATCGGCTTCTTGTCGTTAATAGAGCCTGCGAGGACGGTTGCTATCACAGGCGCCGGCGGAAAAACCACGCTCATGTTCGAGTTGGCGCGGCAGTACGTAGAAAGAGGGAAGACGGTCATTACCACGACCACTACCCACATCTTTGCTCCAAGCGCGGCACAGTCCCCCTTCACGGTACTGGCATGTCTCGATCCGGAATTGTCAACGGCTGCGCAGGCCTTGCGAAAGCTGATGCACGTCACCATAGGCCTCGATGTGGATTCGGCATCGGGTAAGCTCAGGGGCGTGCCCCCACGACTCGCTCAGCGGTTCGGTGATTTAGCTGATGTCACCATTATCGAAGCGGATGGCGCCGCAGGATGCTCTATTAAAGCGCCTGAGGCGTGGGAGCCGGTGATCCCCGCATGCGTTGATCTCGTCATTTTCGTGATCGGTCTCGATGCCGTAGGACGGCCGGTTAATGAAAACACAGTCTTCAGGCTGCGCCGTTTTTGCGACATCACTGGTCTTCAGGAACACGACGTCATCACGCCGGACGTCTTGGCGCGCCTTGCATACCATCCTCAGGGCGGCTTGAAAGGCGTGCCTGTCCATGCGCGTTTCAAGGTCTTGCTCAACAAGATGGATCGATTGAGGAATCCCTCTGTTCTGGAGACTATCGCCGCTGTCTTTGAGAAGGAACATCCTCCGACTCAGGGGGGAGCTGTGCTCGCTGCAAATATGATGAACGGCGAATTGGTGTTGGTTAAGAAATAAGTTGAAACGTTTGGTGAAGCGCCTCGAGAATCACTAACCTTCCAGCGAGCGACTGACCTCTTCGGGCTCCCCGTCAAGGTTTGGAATATTTGGGGTCGTTTCAGGAGACCCCAAGGAGCCCGAAGGCATCTCTGTAATCTCTATCGTGAGGCAGATCTGGTTCTTTTGCACGGTCTCGAAATGTTCCGTCACGTGCAGACGTTTTCCTGAACTGTCAACGACTTCCATGTAACACTCGCAATTGGGAGGCACGCCCACGACGCTGAAATTGCCGTCCGCGTCAGATACGCTTTCTCCTGTATAATCTCCGAGCCGAGATCGACACCGTACCATTGTGTGGGGAACAGGCTCTGACGTGTCGGACAAGAGGATGCGGCCTTTCACCACACATCCATCGGGAATCATGCTCAAATTTAACCCCTCGATCTTTCCTGATTCCACAGGCAACGTAACGCCACCCGCATTTTCCATGATCATGCCGCGTTTGAGCGCCCGCACGACGTATTTTCCAGGTTCGCTGGCCAAGACCTTGTACTCGCCTGTCTCTGACAATGTGCGGCAGGATTGTCCCACTCGGTTCCCCTCTAGGTCCGTCAGATATACCAAAACAGCGGGGAGCCCTCTCCCGTCGGGCCCAGTGACGAAACCCGAGACGGCGAGCTGAGCCTTGTCCCTGCGGTCGATTTCCTCCTGGGTCGGAACGTCCACCGCAGAGGAAAACTTAAAACTCATGGGCTTTCCTTCTTGTTCAGTCGTGACGGGAGACCTTTCTTTCAGGTCGCGTCCAGGGACCGCTGAATGTCCAAAGCGCGGCAGCGGATGATCGATGCCGTCCAAGGGGGTTGGAATTGAGGTCTGACCTTTGGTCGCCGACGCAGGGGAACTCAAGCGAGGGGCTCCCACCACTTCACTCACCACTACCGCGTCGCTGCCGATGCGAAAGGATGAGTGAGGATTCCTTCTGGCGTGGGGTTTGTGAGAAGCGTGAGGACCCTTCGTCGCAGTGCCAAATTCAAGTTTTCCGCGCCAGATATCTTTTAACAGATCGCGTAGGGAAAGAGGGCCTATATGTTCCACGGCATGCCAGGACTGAAACCACAAATTCAACGCGGAGAGGATAATGATTACGAAGAGGATGGCATAGACCACAGCCGGCATATGAGTCAAACGAAAAAACCACGTCGTTCCAGCTTCATCTGGCGCTGCTTGCACTGCGTAGAGCAATTCAGGAGCGATACTTGTGAGAAGAAGAACAAAAATAAGAGCCTGGCCCAGCACCTGACCGTTTCCCTGAGAGGGCGAAGCCGTAGTTGGCGCCTGGCATATCTGGTACTTTTTTTTGCTCGTCATCGTGTGCGGTTCCATCATCTCATCCTACGGCTACCCCCAACACACGCCGTCATTGGAAGGGACATCTCAGCCACCTCTGTTGCAAGGTGTCTAACATTTGTCTATGGCGATGTAAACAAAAAGTTCAGCTGCGGTGGTATGTGAGCACCGCATGTGAGCGGCTATGGGGGCTCATGAAGGCAATGTCTGGGCCCTGCTGAAAAGATATCTCACCAGGGCCCAGAGATGTTGTCGGGCAAATTACGGCATTTTTCCGCAACGCCTAGGTGGGTCAAAAATAAGCTTGCAGGAAGCAACAACTCCCCATTGACGCATACTATTTCGATTCCTTACTGAATTTTTCTTTCAGTTGCTCAAGTTCCTTGAGGATCTCATCGCCAGGAACGTTTCCTTCTTTGGCACGTTTCACATATTCCTGCACTTGAGGCTCGACTTTTTTCTTCCATTTGGCCAATTCGTCAGAACTCAACGTGATAAACTCAACATTTTGTTCCTTCTTAGCCCATTCGATGGCTTCCTTGGCATGATCGTCAGCGTACTTTCCTGTCCACTGAGCCTGATCGCGACTCAGGTCATCAAACACTTTTTTCACGTCGGCCGGCAAGGCCTCCCATTTTTGTTTATTCATCACCACCGCAAAAGGTACAACCCAAAGGTTGGTAAAAGTCGCATATTTACAGTATTCAGCGAATTTCATGTCTTTGAGGACTTCCAAGGAACTGACCAGACCTTGCACTACTCCTTTTTGGAGCGCTTCTGGCACTGCAGACATCGGCATGCCCTCAGGAGCGGCGCCCAGCAGCTTCATGATGTCCACGCCCGAACCCGCAGCTCTCAATTTCATACCCGCGAGGTCCTCCAAGTTTCTTACCGGCTTCTGGGACATGATATTAGCCGGTGGACATGTGAATAGGGTCAGGACCTTCACGTCCTTGAATGCCTCGGGCCGAAATTTTACGTAGAGGTCCCACATGACCACGCTCGCCATTTCTGCGCTGGGAAACAAGAAGGGCAGATCCATGACTTCGCAAAAGAGAAAACGCCCGGGTTGATACGCGGTGGCAAGACATCCGATATCGGCAACTCCCTTCACAACCCCATCAAACATATTTTTTGCGCCAAGGAGGGTGCCGCCGGGAAAAGTTTTTACGTCCACTTTTCCTTTCGTGCGCTCTCGCACCTCTTTGGCCCACCGTTCCATCTGTACACAAGGAAACGTTGGGGCCGGAGGGAAATTCGCGTACGTCAGCGTGATCGTCTCCGCGAGCACTGGTTGCGGAAGCCCCCACGCCATCAGGCCTATGGCGAGAAAGCAAACAACCCCGGTAAACATCCCCAAAAATCTTCTGTGCGTCTTAATTTCCATCGCAAACTCCTTCCTTCGTGATTACGTGGTCTGCACAACTGATAGGGTTGATGAAATGTAGAAAACAGCGAACTGAGATTACAAGAGAGAGCGCGGCGTTGTCAACGCGATAGTCGTCGCGGCTGCCGCTCCATATCTCATGTTATACTATAGGAAATAGAAAAATCTAATTGAGATAGTTCAAAAAACGGTTGCATAAATTTGGATTTGTGGTATGAGAAATCCGGCACGTAGAGACTGCCCGTCTCGAATTTCTCGGAAATGAGGAGTCCAACTATGAGAAAAACAACAATTTTTATGACACTGGTCACAATCCTCGCTGCGGCTTTCTGTTGCAACAGCTATGCAGACGATATCACAAGCCAGGTCGTCGCCCTTGAGCAGAAGGCGCAGAGGATTCAAGCGCAGATTAACCAGGCGAAACAGCAAAATGTGGCGAGCACGGACCAGCAAGTGAACGCGCTGAAGAACTCGGTTGACAGCCTTATCAATCAAAGGGTGCAGCTGGATGCGCAGATCGCACGCCTGGAAGGACAAATCGATCAAATCAAGAGTGCTGCTCAGGCGAATCTTGACCGACAGATTGCGCAATACGACAAAGAGCTGAGCAGCGTGACAAAAGAATTAGCGGCCCTTATGGCCAAACAAGCGGCCGCCACGGCGCAGCAGAAGACAGGGGCGCCTCAGCAAGCCGCCAATGCAAATGTCCCCCCCGCCCCGTCATCCCCTGCGGCGCCCGCGCCAGCGGCTGTTCCCCCCGCCGCCAAGTAAATGGACGCACATGCACTCCAGTTGCTCGTCCGCGGGATATGACACACGATCGTGTTCACGCCCCGTGGACGAGCGAGTGGGTTGTAAATGTTGACTATAAAAATCTGTAAATCAAAATGTTAGAGCATTTCACACAACAAAAATTTATAATAGGCTAATAATTATTATGAATGAAAACAAATTATAGCCTGTTTTTAATGGATAAAATCGGCAAATATATGCTACAATAGCCGGTGACCAATGCCGAACTGCCCCTAGGGACTTGTTATGCATCCTGGCGTCAGATACCTCGCAATACTCATCATACCGCTTGTCGCATCCTGTTCCTCCACAAATGGATTGCTGAAAAGGTCGGTTGCCCTTGAGCAAAACTCGAAGCCGCGACCGGCAGCAACAGAGACAGTTTCTTATACGAGTGAGGCGGAAGACGGGGCCTTTCATATTGTTGGTCAGGGGGAAACGCTGGCGCATATATGCGATGTGTACGGGTTGGACATTGGCAAGGTCGCCAAGATGAACAAGATCATGCCTCCCTACAAACTCAAGGTCGGGGAGACTATTTTCTTGCCTGCGACGGCGCTCTTGAAAGACGTGCCACCGGACGGCCAAAAGACAGCGGGCAGGTTTGACAAACCTGCCGGCTCAACGGGGCTACACGCCGTGACCTCCGGCTTTGGGGGGATACTGAAGGGAAAACGAGATCCGGCTGTACCCACGCTCAAATTCCCCGTGCCTCATGGGAGCCTCTCTTCTCCCTTCGGGTACCGTTGGGGTCGCTTCCATAAGGGATTGGACATCGCGGCTCCATTGGGCAGCCCGGTACTGGCCTGTGCGGATGGTCGTGTGCTGTTTACCGGCAGCAGAAAAGGTTTTCGGCGGTATGGCAACACGGTGCTGCTTGACCACGGTCGAGGCGTTTACACGTATTACGCCCATCTGAATGACATCGTGGTGAAAAAGAATCAGAGGGTGAAGCGCGGTCAGCGCATCGCGACAGTTGGGAACACGGGGAGGTCCACCGGTCCCCATCTACATCTGGAAGTACGAGTCGTCAACACGATGTATAATCCATTGGCCTACTTTTCCCCCTCCGAGCTCACCGGCAGCATGATTGCAAAACGATTCACCGAATCGCCTATGGGGCCGGTGCGCGCCCAATGGGCGATTCCGGATCTTCTCACGGCCAATCAATGAATGAGTCGAGCATGGGGTGGCACGACGTTTTGTGCAGTTCATATGGAAAGAGGGGGAACAATTTTCACTCCATTTGTGGAAAGAGGGTGCTATTTCCTTGACATAGCTTGAGGACAATTTTACATTGTAACCTCTCGCATCCCTATGCTAGGCATCCTTCCGGATAGTCGAATCTCAGATACAAAATACCGAACCCGGCAAGGTGAGAAGCCTCATCTGGGGAGCAACATTTTTGGAAAGATATAACGTTCAAGGAGGACGAGCAATGGCAAAGACCAAGTTGGTGAAACCCCATGGCGGCGGCGCGTTAAAGCCGTTGATGCTCAAGGGCGAAGCTCTGAGCGCGGAAATACAACGAGCCGCATCGCTGAAGAAGTTGAACATTACTTCCAGAGAGTCTGGCGACCTTCTTATGATGGGTTGCGGGGCATTCACCCCTTTGGAAGGATTCATGACCTATGCTGACTGGAAGGGCGTATGCGACGAGTACAAGATGGCAAGTGGTCTGTTTTGGCCTATCCCCATCACGGTTTCTACAGATGATGAAGCCGTCAAGGCTGGCGATGAAGTGGCCTTGATCGATACCGAGTCGGGCGACCTCATGGCCACGATGAAGGTCACCGAGAAATATCAGATTGACAAAGTCTATGAATGCAAAGCGGTTTTCCGCACTGACGACATGGAACATCCAGGCGTCCAGAAAGTCATGGCGCAGGGCAAATACAATCTTGCGGGGCCGGTGAAGGTGCTGAGCGAAGGGGGATTCCCGGAAAAATACGGCGATTTGTATGCGACTCCCGAGCAGACGCGGCAAATTTTCACGGACAAAGGTTGGAAGCGGATAGCCGCGTTGCAGCTCAGGAACCCCATGCACAGATCACACGAGTATCTCGCCAAGATTGCCGTTGAGGTCATGGACGGCGTCATTATTCACCAATTGTTAGGAAAACTGAAAGCCGGCGACATTCCTGCAGACGTACGAGTGGCCGCCATTAACGCATTGGTGGACAACTACTTTGTGAAGGACACGGTCGTCACCAAGGGCTATCCGATGGAGATGCGTTACGCCGGCCCGAGGGAAGCCCTTCTGCATGGCGTATTCCGCCAGAACTACGGGTGCAGCCATCTCATCGTCGGTCGCGACCATGCGGGCGTCGGCGACTACTATGGACCCTTTGACGCCCAGAGAATCTTCGACGAAATCCCAGAAGGATCCCTGGAATTACAGCCTCTGAATATTGACTGGACTTTCCATTGCTACAAGTGCGGCGGCATGGCCTCCTTGAGAACGTGCCCCCACAGCAAGGAAGATCGTCTCCTTCTCTCTGGAACGATGGTTCGAAAGACCTTGTCAGAGGGTGGGCAGCTTCCGCCTGAATTTTCTCGACCAGAAGTGGTTAAGATTCTCCAAGACTATTATCAGAGCCTTGAAGAGAAGGTTGAGATCAAGCTTCACGGACACGCCACTGGGGCAGCAGAGGTAAAGAAATAACATCGCTGCCCCTCTAAAAGGGAAAACCCGGTCATCTTCGTGTGATGTATGGCCGGGTTTTTCGTTTGTGCGGCCTTGTCGGCACAAGGCAACCGTTCGTTGTGGAAAAAATTCTCGGAGGGACCAGCGAAAACATGGTGATATGCAAGACCCTGGAGCTGGACGTGCGAGACGCCTGTGTTGGGCGATGTTGTGGGGCGTTGAAGAATTTCTTGCCCCTCCTCGATGCGATTCTTGCCGTTGTGGGGGCGATGACATATAGGGCTTCTGTAGCCGTCTGAGAATCCATCACGGGATTGTTTCGCATCACTGGCCATGACGTATCGATGGCCTTGCTGTCATTTCAAGGAGCAGACGGCCACCACGCACTCTGAGCTCACTTTGATGGAGCTGAGAGGCTGCAAGAGAATGCGTACTTTCCTTAGAGACCAGCGATATGTGTTGCAATTCGTGGTTGATGTAGCGCGCATTCAGGACCGCCTCGCTTGACGAATGCTGCTCAACGGCCATAAAATATAGCCACGCTGTTGAGTATTTGACGTTGTGATCAATGCGGAGGGCACGTGATAAAGCGTTGTGTTCGAGAGTCAGTGATCGGGAAACACTATAATCCATGGGGACGAGAAAGTTGATCCCCGCATGACAGATATTTTCGACAAATGCTACCAATTCAGTCGGGATGAAGAGGCCATAAGCCTCGGCCTTTATCCCTATTTCAAAGCGATCTCTCGGCTGAACGGACCCCACGTGACCGTGGACGGCAGGGACATGATTATGGTGGGGTCAAACAACTATCTGGGCCTCACCACGCATCCCAAGGTTCGTGAAGCTGCCATGAAGGCCCTCATCGAATTCGGAACGAGTTGTTCAGGATCGAGGTTCTTAAATGGCACGCTGAACATGCATGAGAGCCTCGAAGCCTCCCTGGCCGAGTTCATGGGCAAGGAAGCGGCGCAGGCGTTCTCAACAGGTTTCCAGACAAATCAAGGTGTTATTGCGCCGCTGGTAGGCCGAGGAGACCACGTCGTCATTGACAGGCTGGTTCATGCCAGCGTTGTAGAAGGTGTGAGGCTGGGATTCGGGAAAGTCAGCCGTTTTCGACACAGCGACGTGAGCTCCTTGCGCAAGCATTTGGAGGCGTGTCCGGCCAACCAGGGCATCTTGGTGATAGTGGACGGTGTCTATAGTATGGAAGGCGACATAGCGCCGCTCCCTGAAATCGTCGCGACCTGCAAAGAATTCGGGGCGAGAATCATGGTGGACGACGCCCATGGTATTGGGGTCCTGGGAGAACATGGTCGAGGCACGCTTGAACACTTTGGACTCACGGACCAAGTCGATCTGGTCATGGGCACTTTCAGCAAATCCTTTGCGTCGCTCGGCGGTTTTGTGGCAGGGGATGCCAGGGTCATTTCCTATATCAAGCATCATTCTCGGGCCCTCATATTCTCTGCTTCCATGCCTCCTTCGGCCATAGCGGCGGTGCAGGCGGCGCTTGAGGTGATAAAGACGGAGCCGGAGATACGAGAAAGGTTGTGGGAAAATACGCGCTTCCTGCTGAGCGAGATCGTCGCTCTCGGTTTTGAGACTGGCCCGACGCAGACGCCTGTGGTGCCCCTCATCATCGGAGACGACGCGTTGACGGCCATGATTTGGAAGCGGCTCTTCGAAGAAGGGATCTTCGCCAATTGTGTCATTGCACCTGCCGTTCCGCAGGGCCAGCAGCGGATCCGCATGTGTCTGATGGCCACTCACACCAGGGAGGATTTGGAGAAGGTGGTGGGGGCGTGCGCGAAGGTGGGAAGAGAATTGGGAATCATACGTTGACGGAGAAGGGGTGTCACAACATGATAAGAGAAAAGACTCCTGGAGCTCTAACACGATCGTGGCGGTCGGTCTCGATAAAAAATAGCCTTTGCTTCGGAGCAGTATGCGCAGCGCTGCTATGCTGGGTGTATATGGCCCAATCAGCTCTTCAGAATGCCTCTGACCAGGCGGTGGGGCACTCCGAGAGCCACGTCGGGACAAGACACGCTACTGACCGCAATCCAGATGAGTCGATAGAAAAAAGGATCGAAAAGATTGAAGAAACGCTCGAGTCGATCCGAGTCACGGGAGAAAAAGCGGAAGACCGATCGTATTTCAACAAACTCATGAGCATGGAACTCATCCGGTATGTAAGGATCATGGTTATTGTCCTTATCGTCATTGCCATAGTCTTTCCGCTGACCCTTTGGCTGTTGAGCAAAAAAAGACTTCTCGCGCTTTCCGGACTGTCGGAGGAGGTGAATGCCACGCTGCTATTGGTGGAAGAGAGGCAGGCCAAATTGGCTAATTTGTTGAAAGAGATTCAGGTAGAAATCGATTACATGGAAAACATGTCTACGCCTGATCTCAAGAAGTTGATTGAACAGGCGGAAAAGTATCTCAAACAGAACGAGAAAGACTTGCGTGAAATCGGGGCACGCGTGCAAAAGAGCAATCTCGACTAGATGAATGCAGGTCGATCTTCGCCATAGATGCGAGCCGCCAACGTACCAGTCTCTCATGGCTCTATGCGAACCGGCGTATTGAGGCGTACGCTGCGATAGAGCTCTTCAATTTCAAAGTTCCATAACGCAACGCAACCGTCAGTCCAATTATGGGGTTTGGGATAAAGGAGAAGCGCCCATGTGCTTTCGTAGGCCTCAGAGGGATAGCCATGGATGCCCACCCATCCGCCAAGAGGGGTATTCCACGGCGGCGCCTCACCTTTCCGGATGCGATCGATGATTGCGTCCCTTTCATCGAGACAGATCTGGCCCGCTTCGAATGCTGCCTGGGCGTCATGGCTGCCCGGGTAACTAATTCCGAGAAATCTGTGGAAGCGACTTGCTGCGCTTTTGTAACAGACGAAGTAGTCACCCTCAGGGGTTCGTCTGTCTCCTTGCCGGCGTTTGGGACCGACGGGATTCAGACCTAGGCAGACTCGATAGCTTTTCTTGGGCACTCCATCCTTGAAGAACACGAGGGTCTGCTGGCTCTTGGAAATCACGATCTTGTCGCGAAAGAAATCTACGGCGGCGTCCTGCGCGATTGCAGCGTATTCGATGCACATCACACTTAAGGCTGATGCAAAAAAAACTGCGAGCCACAACAACATTTTTTTACAGTACAGCAATCGGCGGAATATCACGACAACCAAAAGCCTATTTCACGAGATAAAGACAATTATGGGCGCAAGTTCAACATGCCGTTCTGATTCTTCACACAAGGCTTTCATTTCCCGCAAGCTTTCTCAAGGGTTTGAATAAGCATTTTGCCGCGCTCGGATAAGACCCCTTTGCCTTCGAAAAAGATGTCTTGCGCAGAAATACCGTCTCCATGATACACCGAATTGGCTTCTGAATCTGATTCCAATGTGGCGCCGGTGAGGGACATGCCGGCAAAGAAGCCCTTGGAGCGGGCATAGGACAGAAATGCCGCGTCAAGACGGAGATTTGTTTCGGCGGACAAGTCTCTGCCGACGGGGCCGCCGGCCAGGGAGACATCGACGCCGAGCGTGACTTTGTCTTCCAAGAGTCCTTCCAGTCCTTTTTCTGTCATTACCAGGAGGACGATGTCTGTACTTTGAACTCCGATCTGAAGGCCTATGCTGCCGCCTTTCATTCGGAAGAAGACCGGATTTGACCACTCGGCCGATTCTTTGAATCTCCCCAGCGCAACGCCGCTGCCAAAGCCTATTCCTACGAGGGCGCCGATCTTGAAAAATCGCGGAAAAATGGCGACCGCACGCGATCTCTGAATAATATCTCGCGGAATCGCGGCGTCCGGCATCGCGAGCATGCTCTTCAAGACGACATGGCACGCTGCGATCCTCTCATCTAATTCCTCGAAGGAGTCGGCGCAATGAGCCTCGGAACTCATTATCACAGCCGCAAACACCATGAACGCCAACGATAATTTTAAGATAGCTTGTCGCATCTCAATACCAGACATTCCCTCGCGTAGGGCGTCAATGTTTGAAGGCGCGTTGATTCGTGAACATCATGGCAACTTTGGGATTTGCTTCGTTGCATGCAATGATGGACTCGTAGTCTCTGTCAGACCCGCCCGGGTGTACAATGGCGGAAACGCCCTCTCTGATGCCCACATCGACCCCGTCTCTGAAGGGAAAAAAGGCGTCGGAAACCATCACCGAGCCGATAAGGCCTGCCTTGCACTCCTTTACCTCTGCCTCCAATTCAGCCAGAATGGCTTCATCGTGCATCTCGTTATACGGCTTACCATATTTTTCGAAGCACCTGCGATCTCTATATTTGATGTAGGCTTTGGCCACGGCAATCTCAGCCACTCCCACGCGATCTTGCTCCCCCGTGCCTATTCCCACAGTGCAACCGTCTTTGACATAGAGGACGGAATTAGAGGTCACGCCTTGCTCTACGGCCCAACCGAAGACCATATCCTTGAGTTCTCGATCCGAGGGCATCCTTTCTATCTCATAGCGCTTCCCCTGATACGTGGCGCTGGCAGGAACCAGATCCTCAGGCCTGCGAATCGCGTTGATTGGAGACTGCTGGACAATAATACCGCCGTCTATAAGAGATTTGAAATCCACAAAGCGTAAGTTATCGTATTCTTGCAGCCTGTGTATGCCTGGAATGGCGATGATCCTCAAGTTCTTCCTTTTCTTGAGAATCTCCACCGCGCCCTCCTCAAAATCAGGCGCTGCCACGACTTCCAGATAATTCTCTGCCATGCGTTCCGCCGTTATTTTATCGAGCGACCGGTTCACCACTGCTGCGCCTCCAAAAGCTGCGATACGGTCGGCGAGATTGGCTCTCGCGTATGCGTCCGCAAGTGCATTGCCCAGCGCTACGCCTGAAGGATTGTTATGCTTCATAATGGCGCACGCCGGCGACTCCATGAGAAATTTTAAAATATTCAGAGCATTATCGACATCCGTCAGATTAATCTTTCCCGGATGTTTTCCGGCTTGGAGCATCTGGGCTTCGGTCAATGAGCTCACCAACCCCTTGCCTGGCGAGATAAATTTACATTCGCCCAATACGAGGTTGCCGGATGTGAGTTCATATAGGGCCGCTTCTTGTCCCGGATTCTCTCCGTACCTCAGGCCCTTACGGACATATGCGCCTGACGCGTCCGCAATATTCCAGGAACGCTTTCGATACTCAAGCACTTGATCCCCGAAGATGATCTTCATTTCTTCGGGAAAATGATCGTCCATAATCGTCACATATTTTCGTTTGGCGTCGTCCATGCAGTGCCTCCTCCCGTGACATGGCAGATTTCAATGCCTAATGGTGGTTTTGTACCCGTATGGTGATTTGCTCGTCATCCCTGATATTCCACCCATACGCGTTCGCACGCGCCATAACAGCAACTCCTGCTTAATAAAAACCGCCTCGGAATCCCGTAGCATATCATGCTTCGACACGAGCTCCATTGACAGGATAGAAAAAAATGCTTTAGTGCTTAGGACTGAACCTAAAATGTTCGAGGGACGTGCGTCATGCGGCTTCGCCTTTGGTGAAGCCGCATCCAAGTCTCTCTGAAAGCAGTCGCAATTGGCCAGGATTGTGTTTGGCGTCATGGGCGACGCCATGGGACATATCACCTTCTCCTCGATCATTGCATCTCTCCTACCGAACCACACGTTCTTGTTTATGGGGGGCGGTAAGGTCTCACTTCTGAAAAGCATGGGATATGAAGTTGTTGAGATTCCAATGCTTGCCACGTACTACACAAACAATCAAGTCAATTTGAAGGAAACGATGCACAACGGCGCAAAAACGCTTTTCCGGAGATCTCGGGTGGTTCGCGAGATTTCAGAGATCATGAGACAATTTGATCCCTGTCTCGTATTGACCAATTACGAATACTTCACAGCCTTGACCGCGCGATGTCTTCATATCCCTAGTGTGAGCATCGACCATCAACACATCCTGAGCCACTGTCATTGGCCAGTGAATCCCGGCCATTACGTCAGCCGCCTCTTGTTGACTGCGCCGCTGAAACTTATGTACAGCAGAGCCGAAAGGTATATCATTGCGTCGTTTTTCCGGCTGCCTCCCAAAGACCCAGACAGGGTTATGGTCGTACCTTCAGTCCTCCGCCCTGTGGTCAAGAACCACAATCCCACATGGGGGGAACATGTTCTTGTATATCAAACCTCGCCGTCATTTTTGCCCTTGCTGGAGACGCTGAAGGAGCTGCCTTCTCCGGTGATAGTGTACGGCTTCGGGCCTCGCGAGTCCTCCGGCAACATCACGTTCAAGGCCAATTCAGTGGAGGGATTCCTGGAGGACTTGGCCAGTTGTCGGTACGCAATCGTCAATGGAGGTCACAACGTCATATCCGAGGCCCTGTACTATGGGAAGCCCATTCTGTGTTTTCCTATAAGACTGGCATACGAACAGTATCTAAACGCCTTCATGATACAAGAACTCGGCTATGGACAGTTTTCTCTGTCTCCTCATCCCGTCATGTCAACCTTTGTGGAGTTTGAGCGCAGGTTGGATTACTTCACAACTCGCATCGCCGCAGAGAGTTTTTATGGCAATGAGGTGCTGAGGGAGAAACTCGGAGAAATAGTACAGGCGGCCGAGGGATGACAAAGGAGAAGAAGGCCTGCTGCTCGACGTTGGGTGGCGTTGAGTGGTCAGACGGTGATTCGGTATGCTATAGGGTTTGGGATGGCTGCAACGAGTCCGGACGCCTGGTGTCGGATCATGGAAGCGACCAATTGCAACCGCATACGTATTCGGAAAGTCAAGAGCGGCCTTTACGTCATCTCCCATAAGGCGCGAGGAACAATTTTCAGTGTGCGCCTGATTTAAGGGGATTCACGAATCATAAGGATCAAAATGGACAGCGAGTCTTATTCCTTCATGCCGGTCTCTATTCTGGGCGATGTGAAGGCTCGGCAGGCGAGACACGCCCTCTCGATTTTCCTAGCTTTTAATCTCATCATGTTGAATAGTTCGCTCTGCATACAGATTTATTCGCGCCTACGGCCAAACGATGACGGTGCAAAATGTGCGGCATAGCAGGCTTTGTCAATGCCCCTGGGAGTGAAGACGATCAGCGGGTATGGCTGAAAGACATGAGCAACAGTCTGCGTCATCGAGGTCCGGACGGCTGGGGAATTTTGTTGGACGGGCCTGTCGGCCTTGCTCACTCTCGGCTCAGCATCATCGACCTTGCCGGCGGGGCTCAGCCCATGACAACACCCGATGGGCACTACGCAGTCGTCTTCAACGGCGAAATCTACAACTTTCAGGAAATCAGGACGGCGCTCGTCAACAAGGGGTACGTCTTTCGTACGCGCTCAGATACGGAAGCGCTTCTGCTGTCTTATGCGGCGTACGGGACGGCTTGCCTTGAAGACCTGGATGGGAT
The DNA here is from genome assembly GCA_964427855.1 of uncultured Syntrophaceae bacterium. Classification (GTDB taxonomy): domain Bacteria; phylum Desulfobacterota; class Desulfomonilia; order Desulfomonilales; family Desulfomonilaceae; genus JAUPKT01. The sequence goes on along the minus strand of CAYRVH010000036.1, from coordinate 22,896 downwards.
GTTCGCGTTTGCGCTGTGGGATGCGCAAAAAAAGCGTCTCTTTGCCGCCCGCGACCGCATGGGCAAGAAGCCGCTGTATTACGCCCTTCACAAGGACGTATTTGTTTTTGCCTCGGAGCTTAGCGCGCTCAAGAAACTGCCGTTCTTGGAACTCGAGATAGATAAGAACAGCATTGCCCAATACCTCGCCTACGAATACGTGCCCACTCCGAATACCATCTTCAAAAAAGTATATAAACTCAAGCCAGGCTATTTTCTGACATTTCAAGATGGAAAATTGCATACTGAACAATATTGGGACCTCCCGGTTCCTTCGGAACGCTGTGCTGATTCCGACGAAGACTGTTGCGCCGCGATCTTGGATCTTCTGGGCAAGGGGGTCAAGAAACGCCTTGTCAGCGATGTTCCCTTAGGAGTTTTCTTGAGCGGAGGCATCGATTCTTCCGCGGTCGCCGCCCTGATGACGAAGCATGTCCCTGCAGACTCAATACGAACATTCAGCATCGGATTCACCGAAAAGAGCTATGATGAGTCTCCCTATTCCAGACTGGTAGCGCAGCGTTTAGGCTCAGACCATACGGAGGAAATCCTCGACCCCGTGAAAGCGGGCGAACTGCTGCCTCACATTGTGGGCCGGCAAGACGAACCAATGTCTGACCCGTCTATTGTTCCCACATATCTTCTCTCGGAAATAACCAAACGGCATGTCACAGTAGCACTGGGAGGCGATGGAGGTGATGAACTGTTTGCCGGCTACGAATATTACACCGCCTTCATCTTAGCAAATCATTACCGAAAGCTGCCGAAGGGATTGAGGAGACTATTCATAGAAGCCGTTGCAGCAAAACTGCCCATCAGCACAGGATATGTAAGCCCTAGACACGTTGCGGAGAAATTTTTTTCCGGCGTGTATGCCCCGGAGTGGTTGAGAACGCAAAAATGGCTTGGCGCATACTCGACTGACTTGCAAAAACGTCTTTGGACAAGCTGTCCCTCGGCTGTGCAAGACGAATCGATTCTCTACCGTCAAACCCTTGAACTTTATGAATCCTTTGGAGCTGTGAAACCGCTGGACAAGGTGTTCTATCTATTGGCGCGGCAATATCTGCTTGACTACATACTTGTAAAAGTTGACAGATGTTCCATGATGAATTCTCTTGAAGTGAGGGCTCCGTTTCTTGATCGCGGTCTTGTCGAATATGTGTTTGGTCTGCCGGCCCGTAATAAGATCAGAGGACTGCGTCGCAAGTATCTGCTCAAGAAGGCGATGAAAGGCATATTGCCTTCAGAGATCATCAAGAGAAAAAAGCGGGGTTTCCTGATTCCGGTTGCCTTGTGGCTCAAGAAGACGCTGCGACCGATAGTCGAGGACATGTTCAGCGCCAAAAGGCTCGAAGAGCAAGGTCTCTTTCGGTCGGACGTGATGGCCGAGCTTGTGCGTCGGCATAATCATGGCTTCGGTGACTACAGGAAAGAGCTCTGGAGCATGCTGGTGCTTCAGTTATGGTTGAGCGAGAATAAATTTCGTATTGTATAAGGGGCGCCAAACTACGCGAGAGACCGAGGTGAATCCGGCGGAGGCCTTTGCAAGCCGAAACGTTTAGAGGGCCGTTGTTGATTCATACCGATCCAGTTCAATCCGTTGTTTCGGTAAGGAAAATGTAAACCGGGAGTGGTGAGAGATTGGGAAAGAAAAGGGTCGCCTATATACTATTATGGTTTCCGAAGCCTTCTGAAACCTTCATTTTTAGGGAGGTGCTAGATTTATGGAGAATGGGACTCGACGTGCAAGTCTACAGCTTGTACGGAGAGATAAAGACAAAGTTATCGCCGGAGATGGTCGAAGCCTCAAAGAAGGTTCGAAGACTCGGCATCCCCTTCCTTAAGAGGCTGCCGGGCGATCTCGCCTACTGGTTGAAAAGAAACCACAGCCTTACCAATGAACTCTTCAAGACTATTCCGGTGCGCAGATGGAAGTCTCTGGAATTTGGTGGAGAAAATATCTTTGGTTTCTTGGCAGGATTCACCTTGGCTCGCTTTTTTGAAGAGCAGGAAATAGGGCACATTCATGCGCCTTGGGCCATGGGGCCTGCGACGGCCGCGTGGGTTGCCTCGCGGCTCATACAGATACCTTTTAGTTTCACTGGCAGGGCTGGCGATATTTATCCTCAAGACGGGGCTCTGGGGGAAAAGATCCAAGCCGCCCGCTTCGTGATTTCTGAGAACAGAACGAACGTGGCATACATGGCGCAGTACGCGCCTGGGTGTGAACACAAAATACATCCCATTTACAACGGCGTTCCCTTGGAAACTCATTCCATTGCTCCGGTAAAGATGGAGGCGCCTTATTCCATACTTGCGCTGGGCAGATTTGCCCGCATCAAGGCCTTCGACGATCTACTGCGCGCCGCGAAAATACTCAAGGATCGAGGCGTGCCATTTCATTTGAATCTCGTGGGGGATGGGCCGCGCAAGTACCAGCTTCTCTACCTCACTCGCCGGCTGGGACTTGTGGATATTGTATCATATCCTGGATTCGTCCCGTACCATAAGGTGTCAGAGCTCTTTCATGGCGCTGACCTGTTCGTTATGTCCAGCGCGGTTCATTCTACTGGGGACAGAGATGGGCTCCCTACGGTCATTCTCGAAGCCTTGGCGCATCGAGTTCCAGTTGTGTCGACGGACGTATGCGGCATCCCGGAGGTCATCAAGAATGGAGTGACAGGCTACCTGGTACCCCAAAAGAACCCGGCTGCACTTGCAAGAGCGATGGCGGAGATGCTCCAAGATAGAGACCGCGCCATCCGGATGGCCGAGGCCGGCAGGGAACTCGTCCTTAGGGAATTTGCTCCTGAAAAGACGCACAAGGAGGTGTATGATCTCCTCATCAGCAGCCTAGAAAAAGGACGACGTGAGTGACGCGGCGCGGCTGTCCTGCGAGTTTTTGTGCGACGATGTCCGACGCGCAGATTTATGCAGAAATGTTGAAGAGGCCCCTGCGAACAGTGCTCTTGCTCCAAGACCTAGAATTTGGGGGAACTCAACGATACGCCACCCATCTTTTAAGACACCTGGACAGAGAATTATTCGATATGGAGGTCTGGGTTTTAAGACAGGGCGAAGACATGTTGCCCCTTGCCGAGATTCCTCCTGGAAAGGTGCGGTATTTTTGTCAGGATTCTTGGGTCACCCCCGTGGCGCTTGCCAAGCTCTTTGTCGCGATCCAGCGAACGCCGCCCGATATAATATATACGCTTACCGCGGTCCCAAATATTTGGGGTCGGCTCTTTTCGTACCTCCTTGGCGTTGCAGTGATTGTGTCGAGTTGGCGCGGACGCAAAGAACAGCAGTTTGAGTCTCTCCTGTGGCCAATGAGTAACAGGATTATTTGCAACTCCGAAGCCATAAGGCAATTTCTCCTCAAGAGACACGCTGTTGACCCATCTCGCGCCGTGGTCATCCCAAATGGCGTGGACGCGGACTTTTTCACCCCTGATCACGGTCAAAAAGAGTCAGCCCCCACGGTGTTGTATCTTGGGAGAATGGCCAAAATTAAAGACCCAATGAACGCCTTGGTCGCGTTTCACCTACTGACCAAGAGGATGCCCGATTCGCGACTGATCATGATGGGCAATGGGAGCTTGCGTTCATCTCTGGAAAAGTACGTCCTGGCGCATCATTTGGGGAAGCGTGTCGAGATAAGGCATGGCTCGACAGACGTGAGGCCTCTGCTGAGGAAATCGTGGTTGCTCGTTGTCTCGTCGATTTCCGAAGGATTACCCAACGTGATACTGGAGGCCATGTCGTGCGGTCTACCTGTGGTGGCCACCGCGGTAGGCGGCAATCCTGAGGCGGTTCGCGCAGGGATCACAGGTGCTCTCGTTCCCCCAAGGGAGCCCCATGCCATGGCCGATGCGATGCACGCCATCCTCTCAGATCATAGGCTGCGTGAATCCATGGGGGCGGCCGCCCGGCGTATCGCTGTCGAGGAGTATTCGATCAAGAACATCACCGCGTTGACCCAAAAAGTTCTCCTGGATGCGGCGTGCGACGCTGTTGTTCGCAAAAAGAGGGCCGAATTGGTCGCCTTTCGAGATTGACGCGTTCGGGAAGAGTTTGCGGCCCGTTCCAGCCGCTGGAGGAACAGGGCGTTCACTGGGGCGAGTAAGATTTTTGAGAAAGACTGGAGTTCATGATGAAAGATAGTCGAAAGGTCGTTTCTTGGATTGTGGTATTTGGGCTCGGATTTTTGGCCGGCGTTTTTTTTGCGGCATGGAAGCTTGACTCCGCCGGGCTGAGCGCTGTTCCCCAAGCGCCGGTCTCAGGCGAGCAGGTCAGCCCTCAGGACATTCAAAAGCGTATTGCCGGCATCGAACAGATGTTGAAGGAAAATCCACAGAATGTTGAGGCCCTTATCCAATTGGGGAACGATTATTTCGACACTAATCAATATGAGAAGGCAGTGGAGGCGTATAAGAAGGCGCTCGCTCTCGACCCCCAAAATGCAGATGTGTTGACTGACCTTGGCATCTGCTACCGAAAATTGAGGAGACCCCAGGAAGCTGTACAGGCGTTTAACAAAGCGCTCGAGGCGGCCCCCAATCACGTGCTGACGCTTTTCAACCTGGGTATTGTTTTGCGCGATGACATGAAAGACTACCCAGGGGCTATCAAGGCGTGGGAGGCCTTTCTTGAGAAGGCAGGAGATTCGCCTCATGCGATGATGGTGAGACCTTGGCTGAAAGCGCTCAAGGAAAAGACAGGGCCGAAAAAAGACGCGGACAAACAGCAATAGGATAAGGGAACCGCCAATTAATCCTCGGCGAGACGATGCACCAGGAAATCCGTGAGAGTTGCCAGCCCATGGGTCGGCATGTAATTGCTGGCGGATATATCATAAAGAATCTTATTGTAGGGCGGAAATTCTTCGTCCCCGGCCCAATGCATGACAACGATGGGCAGTCTCGGGAAAAATTTGAACAAAAAACCCTTGTCGCCAAAATTCACGGGTTTACCGCCCCATTGAAGGGCGCGGCCAATGCATTTCTCAGGCGCCATGCCAAAGAAGCGTCCCAGCATGTCCGATGTGGACTTGGCAAAATGAGCGCCCAGCACCGCGCCGTGCTGCAATGATCTGCAGTCTATCCATGTCCCCATGACCCGTACTGCAGTGCCTTGATTTTCTGCGGCTGCGATAAGGTGGTGAAGGAACAACACTTTCATGGTCATTGTGTCGAAGATGCGGTGCCCGGCCCGAATACGATAGGGAAGCAAGTCCAAGACGAACCAGCTCTGGAGGAATGGCACCGTAACGCGAGGAATCCCACCGCCCTCATATCTGCCGTCTGTCATCTCTGCGATGGTTATGGGATCGATGCGTTTCACCTTTTGGATGAGCAGTTCGTATGACTTCTTGAGCTCGCTGACGTTTAAGCCCGTGTTCTCTCTCTGAATCCACATGCTATATTCATCTGGGGTAGTCTGCAACGCGTCCTCCATTGTGGATCTCTGCCGCTGCCAGAGACTTTTCATAGATCCGCCTCAATATGGGCTTCTTGACGCCGTGATCCACTACGTCCCAGGGGAAGGCCTCGTCACGATCCCGCTCGCGGTATAGATAGAATCCTGTATTGGCTCGGGGCTCTCTCAACACACTTGGCAGTCTGCGATGCCTCGATATTGCGTCATACAAAATGAGCCCTACGCGTCTATCTCCCCGTGATACATAGCCTTGGACCGCAGATTCACGTACAGACTCGACCCGCAACACTATGTTTGGGGCAGATGAGAGACCTTGGTGAATGATCTTTAACTTCCGTTCAATATTTTTGGGAGACTCCATGGCTGCCCATTGAAAGGGAGTCCACGGCTTGGGTACAAAAGCGTTTATCTGCACGGAAATTCTGCCTATTTTTTTTCTCGATCGGGACGCAGTTACAAATACGCGGCGCGCTTTCAAGACAAAGTCCACAATACAAACGATATCCTCGTCTGTTTCGGTCGGCAACCCCACCATAAAATAGAAGCGCACATTGGGTATGCCCGCTGCGACCAGCAATTCGATCTTTTCAAAAAATAAGTCATCCGGAAGCCCTTTGCCTATGATTTTTTTCATACGCGGGGAGGCGGTCTCCGGGGCCAATGTCACCGTCTTTTGACCGGTCGCTGAGAGGAGTCTCAGCAGTTCTGGCGTCAGTCCCTCCGGCCTGATAGACGAGAGAGAGAACATGCCGCCGTTGCCCACGATAAAATCTAGGAGCTGAGGAAGCTGGGGATGGCCTGCAAGGTCGGACCCGACCAATCCCACAGTCTTGCCCGCAACGTCCTTGTCCGCGATCTGACGGCAAAATTGATCGAACGAGCGGTATCTCACTGGGCCGTGAATCCATCCGGACGTGCAAAATCGACACCCGTGCCCACAGCCTCTGTTAATTTCAATCAGAAGCGACTGGTCAAACACCGCGTTCTTGCCCTCGACTGCCGCCATGGGCAGGCTAGCTGCAGCTGCCGTCCTTTTCACCGCTGCAACCGGCAGCGAAAAGCCCTGCTGGGCCTCTATGTGATCGACGCGTCCGTCGCTCCGATACTGAAAGTGATACGCCTCTGGGACGTATGCGCCTGCAGTCTCTCTGAATCGCAATAACTCTGAGCGATCCCATTTCTTCCGGCGAAGTTTCTCTGCGACTATGGAAGCCAAGGTATCCAGAAAGCGAGTCCATCCGTTGGCCTCTTCAATCTCGCCGACGAAAATTATATCGAAGAGCAGAGCTAACGGTTCAGGGTTCAACGATATAGATACCCCACCGGCTAACACCAAGGGATCCTGCCTGCCTCGGCCAGACGCCAAACATGGAATATTGTTTGTCAGCAGGCCGCGTATGACAGTAGGGTAGTCATTCTCGAATGGGAGGCTGAATGCAACAACGGGAAACCGGCGCAAAGACCTATTCCCCTTTTCCGAAACGACGCAGCCTGCGCCATTTTGATCAGACAACCCAGCTGCTTCGATGAAAAAACGCTCCACTGAAAACAAGGGATGGGCGTTCCAGACCTGAGAAACGAACTGAAATCCGAGATTACTGAGCCCTACCCGGGAGGTATTCGGGTACACCAGGGCAACGGGAATGCCTGAGGAGGATTGGCGACGTCCTGCCATGCAGTCTTAAATTCCTGCCACGGGACCATTAGGCGTGCAGGAAGGAGGCCGTTTCCCATAGGCCTCCCTCCGGGCAGCACGACGGCCAGGCGTCTCAATCGGCTTGTTTTCTGAGAAAGGTAGGTATATCAAGATCTTGATCGGTTTCTGACTCGTACTCATCCACAAGATTAAGATGCCGACTGTTCTTTTCTCTCTTGCTCCGTCTTATGAAGGCAGGCAACGCCATGTCATGAGGGTCAGGCGGAATGATCGTGCGCGCGGCCTGTTTCTCGACCGCGGGCTTTTCGACGTGGATGACGGGCGCTGGTCTAGTCACGGCCAATGGCTCCCGTTCTGGCTGCGCGCATGAATCTTGTCTGCCGAAACCTGTGGCGATCACCGTGACGCTTACGGATTCGCCCATCTGCTCGTCAAGCACCGCGCCAAAAATGATATTCGCGTCTTCATGAGCTTCATTTTGCACGATCGACACTGCGTCGTTTATTTCTGCCAAGGTCATGTTCATAGAACCCGTGACGTTGATCAAGACCCCTCTCGCTCCTGACATAGACACGTCCTCGAGCAATGGGCTGTTGATGGCAAGCCGCGTCGCTTGCTCCACGCGTCCTTCTCCGACGGCGGTTCCAGTGCCCATGAGCGCGACGCCCTTTTCCTGCATGATGGTCTTGACGTCCGCAAAATCGAGATTGATCAAGCCATTCACCGTCACGAGGTCCGAGATACCTCGCACGCCGTGGAGCAATACGTCGTCTGCCTTCCGGAATGCGTCCACGAAGGTAATATCCTTTTTCAGAGACAGGAGTCGCTGGTTATTAATCACAATCAAGGTATCAACTTCTCTTCTGAGCAGCTCGATCCCTTCTTCGGCCTGCCTCATGCGCTTCTTGCCCTCAAAGAGGAACGGTTTCGTGACCACCGCGACGGTGAGGGCTCCCACTTCTTGGCGAGCGATGCGTGCGATGACCGGAGCGGCCCCTGTGCCGGTGCCGCCGCCAAGACCGGCCGTCACAAAGACCATATCCGCCCCTTCCAGCATATCGCGTATGGCTTCATAATCTTCGTTTGCGGCTATTCTCCCTATTTCTGGATCAGCGCCGGCGCCGAGCCCCCTGGTTTGTTGAGCGCCTATCTGAATCTTTATTTCGGCGAGGCTAAACTGGAGGGACTGCGCATCCGTATTGGCGCAAATAAACTCCACGCCGCCAAGGCCAGACCTGATCATATTGTTGACCGCATTGCCTCCGCCGCCCCCCACGCCGATCACCTTAATGACCGCGCTGTGATTTGTCTCCATTTCAAAGTCCAGCATCTGCCGGCACCTCCTCGCATTGAAATTGACCTGGCCCTTCCCATTTCATCCGGCTTTTCCCTCCGCTCAACCGGAACATGTCACGCACAAAAACAATACGACGCTCTTCTCACGTCTCATCAGAATGCCTCTGCAAACCACTGCTTCATGCGGCCCATCAGTTTGTCGAACATCCCCGTGTCATCACAAGCCACTCCGAGTTTGTCGCCACCGTTGCGCGCCCCCCATAGTACCAATCCCACGCCCGTTGCATACACGGGTGAATTCACCACATCCACCAAACCGCTTATCCCGACGGGATAGCCTATACGCACCGGGAGATCGAAGACCTGTTCAGCCAAGTCGCATATCCCTTGGATGACCACTGATCCACCGGTCAAGACAACCCCTGAGGCCAAGTTTTGCAACAGATTGTGCTTCTCCATTTCACGCCTGACCAATGTCAGGATTTCTTCCAGGCGCGGCTCTGTAATATCGGCCAAGGTCGATCGAGGCACCACTCGGGGAGGTCTTCCACCGACGCCAGGCACATGGATGGTCTCGTCTTTTTCTACCAAAGACCCCAGCGCGCAGCCGTGTCTTTTTTTGATCTTTTCTGCCTCACCCATCGGCGTCCTCAAACCCACGGCGATATCGTTGGTCAATTGGTCTCCCCCCACGGCCAAGACCGATGTATGTTGAATGGCGCCCTCAAAAAAGACTGCCAGGTCTGTGGTGCCGCCGCCGATATCTACTATAGCCACGCCAAGTTCCCGCTCGTCCGACGACAGCACGGCTTCCGCAGACGCCATCTGCTGAAGCACGAGATTGTGTACGCGCAGTCCGCTGCGATGCGCGCAGCGCACTATATTTTGGGCCGCAGAGACTGCGCCCGTCACAATGTGCACCTTGGCCTCGAGCCTCACGCCCGCCATCCCAATGGGTTCCTTGATCCCTTCTTGGGTATCCACCATGAATTCCTGAGGCAATATGTGAATCACCTCGCGATCCAGGGGTATAGCAACCGCCTTGGCGGCATCTATAACACGCGCGACCTCTGCGGCGGTCACCTCGCGATTTTTAATCGCAATCACTCCGTGAGAATTAATGCCTTTGATGTGGCCCCCCGAAATGCCCGCGTACACGCTTTCCGCTTGACAACCCGCCATCAACTCGGCGTCGTTGACCGCTTTTCGGATGCTTGCCACCGTGTGGTCTATGTTGACTACCACGCCGCGACGCAACCCGCGGGACTGCGCGCTGCCCACGCCGATAATGTCAACCACACCTTCAGAATTGACTTCTCCAATGATGGCGCAAATTTTCGTCGTTCCCACATCAAGACCTACGACAATCTCTTCGCTTCGTGACATAGTACTACCCCTGGAGGCGTGCTTTGTCCGAACTGCGGACAAGCGCACGATCCTCGAAGTCGAGATTGATCACTCGGGCGTTATGCCATTCCCCTCGCTGGGTCAAGAATTTTTTCAGGCGCCCGTATCGTTCCATCTTCTGTTCAAGGTCTGTCTTGCCGAGGATAATCACCTGGCCGGACCGCGTCACAAGGCTCAGACCTTCTTCCACCTGAATGCGCAGGTGAGATATATCCACGATATCCAAACCCGAGCTTCCTTTGTCCATATAGTCGATAAGCCTCAAACCGTTTCTCAGCATCTCTTTGATCTCGCCGCCGGAGGCCCGCAAGTCTTCTTCCCTGACCCCGGTGAACAATGGCAATTGCACCGAGTCGCCCGGCAAGAGCCTGGTAAAGAACTCAGCGTGCTCGTCCACGTAGTAGAGTTTGTTGGCGGCCAGGATGGCTCTCGGCGTCCGCTCTTCTATTTCGAGGATAATGCGCCCGGGGAATCGCCTATACACCGCTGCGGAACGAACCCATGGATGCCTGCGCAGGCGGTCTGCAATGGATCTCAAGTCAACGGTCAAGAGATTTATCCCACTTTCCATTCCCGAAGCCTCGACCACCTCTGCGCGGGAAAGGCGCCGATTTCCGACGACCTCGACCTCCCTCAGGTTGAAATAAGGCAGGTACACGAGGAGGAGCGCCACAAACAATGCGAATAGAAGGCAATCCGCGGTCAACGTCACGGCAAGAACACCCTTTAAAATCCGCCGATTTCTCTGACGGTCATACAGCGGATCAGACCCCTTCAAAGGCAGCCTTTTGCCGCTGCGATGTGTCCTACCAAGGATCTGCATGCTCCAGCCCTTCGCCCACGAGTTTGATCTCCAGCGCCAACGCAACGTGATATTCGTCGGCCACACGACGTCGAATCCTGCGAATCAACGTCAGCACGTCTTCAGCCGTGGCGCCGCCTCTGTTTATGATAAAATTGGCGTGCACAGCTGACACCTGCGCGCCGCCTTGGCTCATCCCTTTGAGTCCCAAACGATCTATCATGGCCCCGGCGGGATCGCCCTGGTCAGGATTCTTGAAGACGCAACCCGCACTGGATACGCGCCACGGCTGCCGCTCTCTCCTCACCCGAGTCCAATAACGCAGCCCCTCTCTCGCTTCCCTCCGGTCGCCGAGCTCGAATCGAAAGATCCCCTCGACCATCGTTGCGTCAGGCGGCAGGCACCCACGGCGATAACCAAAATCCAGGTTATCTCGTTTTCGAGTAATGACTGTTCCTTCGTGGGTCACGAGTTTCAGTTCTTCCAGGAAGTCGCATGTTCCGACGTCACCGGCGCCTGCATTTCCAGCGATCGCGCCGCCCACTGAACCCGGTATCCCCCAGAGTGCTTCCATGCCGCGGCCTCCTACGCGATAGGCCCCTGTGGTGAGTCTGGTCAGCGCCAGCCCGGCGCCTGCTGCAATGCGCGCCGAGGATGACCCCTGTTCCGTTGTTTGCATACGGTTCAGGCCGGTGGTCCTGACCACGACCCCTCGGTAACCCTTGTCGGAACAAAGTAGGTTGGTCCCCGCGCCCATGACGACGTGCGGAACACCTTGCCGAGAGAGAAACGAACGCAGGGTCGCCATGTCTTCTATGTCGCAGGGCTCGACCACCAGGTCGGCGAGGCCGCCAATGCGAAAGGACGTAAGATCGCGCAGAAACACATCGCCGCGCACGCGTCCTCGCGCGAATCGGCGTATATGGTCAATCAGGATGGGGGTGATTTTCACTGATCCCGCGCCTCCCGCGCCTTGAGCGCGTCAATGATTTGCGGGCCGAGTTTGGTGACATCACCCGCTCCCAACGTGATGAGGATGTCTCCAGGTTGCAAATCCCCGGCCACGACCTCAGCGATGTTGTCTGTCTTGGACAAGTACCGGCAGGCCTTGTGACCTCGGCTCTTGATGCCCCGACACAGGGCCTCCCCGGACACGCCGTCGATGGGGCGCTCACTGGCGGGATAGATGTCCATGACGTACAAGAGATCCGAATTGTTGAACGCGGTGAGAAATTCATCGAAGAGCGCTTGTGTTCGAGTGTACCTGTGCGGTTGGAAAAGCACCGCGATGCGCTTTTGGGCTATCTGCGTGGCAGCCTGAAGCACCGCCTTGATCTCGGTGGGATGGTGGCCGTAATCATCGATCACGGTCACTCCTGCGGCAGTTCCCCTCACGGTAAATCGACGCTGCACCCCCGGAAAACCATCAAGCGCGGCCTTAGCGACCTCAAAAGACACCTCAAACATGTCTGCGGTGCAGATGGCTGCGAGGGCGTTTACTATGTTATGGAGGCCGGGCATCGGCAGCGTCACCTCTCCGAGCAGTACGTCATCCTTGAAGACCTGAAAACTTGATGAATGCCCTTGAAGGCGCGGCTTGGCAGCGCGAAACGCTGCCTGGGATGATAAACCGTAAGTCAAGAAACGCTTGTTGATCTCGGGGATGATCGTCTGCACTTCTGGATCGTCCAAACACAAGATCGCATAGCCATAGAAAGGTATGCGGTTGATGAACTCCAAGAAAGCAGCGCGAATCTCTTTGATGGATGAGTAACAATCAAGGTGCTCTCGATCCATGTTCGTGATAATGGCGATGGTGGGGAACAACTTGAGGAACGAGCGATCGGACTCATCCGCCTCTGCAACGAGGAGTTCCCCTTGGCCTAGTCGCGCACCGCCTCCGAGGGAATCGACTTTGCCGCCTATGACCACCGTGGGATCATAGCCGCCCGCGGCCAAGACCCATGCGATCATGGACGTGGTAGTCGTCTTGCCGTGCATCCCTGCTACGGCAATGGACGTCTGCATGCGCATCAATTCAGCAAGCATTTCCGCCCTTGGTATGACGGCAATGCGCCGTTCAAGGGCCGCCAACACCTCAGGATTGTCGTGTGACACTGCGGATGAGACCACTACCACATCCGCACGTTCCAGATGGTCGGCGTGATGCCCAATCCATATCTTGGCCCCCAGCGAGGCCAGGCGCTGCGTGGTCTCGGAGCTCCGCACGTCGGAGCCGCTTACCCGAAATCCCAGAGACAGAAGGATCTCGGCAATGCCGCTCATGCCGACGCCGCCTATCCCGACGAAATGGACATCGCGGATGCGTTGAAAGAGCTTCCCAATCATTAGCGGCTCCTTGCCATCTGGAGAAGGTGTTCCGCAATTCGCTTTGCGGCGTCGGGACGTCCCATCCGGCGCGACTGCCTGGCCATGGCGGCGAGGGTGACCTGATCGGACATAAGCTCCACGACGGCCTTCACTAACGCGCCATTTGCCAGCTCGCTGTCGGGAATAATCCGGACCGCGCCCGCTGCTTTGAGTTGTTGGGCATTCTTCATCTGATGATCCCCAATGGCATAGGGATACGGCGCCACTACCGCTGGTTTGCCGAACGCAGTAAGTTCCGCCAACGAACTGGCGCCGCTTCGACACACCACCAAGTCGGCCCAGCGGTAAAATGACCCGATATTGTCTATGAACTCAGTCACATAAGCAGGCGCACCTGCAGCTCGATACGCAGCCTCCACTTCCGCGCGACCGTCTTTGCCCGTTTGATGGACAAATCCTATCTTATCGGCGTAAGGCTTCAGCATCTCCATGTTGTCCACAAATGCCCTGTTGATGCTGGACGCGCCGCGAGAGCCGCCAAAGACCAAGACCTTAAATCGATGCGAGTCATTCGGATATGCGGGGCTGTCAAAAAGGTCCTGCCGTACGGGATTACCCGTCAATATCGTCTTTGTCGGAGCGGTCCGCGGCTCTGTATTCTCCCAGGAGACGAAAATACGGTTCACGAAGCGGGCAAGAAGCCTATTCGTGGTGCCCATGACCGAGTTTTGCTCCTGGATCGCGGTGGGCAGTTGCAGGAGCACAGCAGCTGCGACGGCTGGCCCTGAGGCATATCCGCCCACGCCGAGGACGACGTCCGGGCGAAAGGCCCTGATGAGACGAATAGACTGAATCACGGCAAGGGGGAGTTCGCCCACCGCAAACAGTCTGTTCAGCAGCCCTGTTTTCCGTATGCCCCGCGTGGAGATGAACCGAACCGACAAGCCTCGTTCCGGAAGGATGCGCGCCTCAATGCCATGTCGAGTCCCTACAAACAGAACCTCAGCTCGGGGCTCCAATCCTTGCACTGCGCTGGCAATGGCCATCGCAGGGAAGAGGTGACCGCCTGTGCCGCCGCCCGCTATGATGAGCCTCATCTCGCCTCCTGTTGTTGTGCATGCCCCCGGGACCTCATGATGGCCATGAGTATCCCTATGCCGGCGAGATTCATGACGAGCGACGTACCGCCGAGGGAGACCAAAGGAAGGGGAAGCCCCTTGGTTGGCAGCAAACCCATGGCCACCGCCATGTTCACCATTGCCTGCAATCCGATTAACGTGGTAATGCCGAACGCCAAAAATTTCTCGAAATCGTCGGAGGTCGTGATTGCTGCGACAAAGCCCCTGAGAACCAGGAGATAAAACAGGATGATAACTGCGGCGACCCCTACGAGTCCCAGCTCTTCCCCCACCACAGAAAAGATAAAGTCCGTATGGGGCTGCGGGAGGTAGAAGAGTTTCTGTATCCCTTTTCCAATACCCGCCCCCCAAATACCGCCGCATCCGAAGGCCACAAGGCTCTGGATGATCTGAAAACCTGCATTCAATGGGTCTCCCCAGGGGTCCAAGAAGCTTCTCAAACGGGCCATGCGGTAGTTCGCGCTGACGGCGATCTGGAACAAGAACGGAAGACAAAGAATGACGCTGCCCAGGAGGTGCTGGAGTTTCACGCCAGCGACGAACAGCATCAGAAAGCCCACGGCCGCCACGATCACTGCTGAGCCGAAATCGGGCTGCATAAGCAGGAGAAACACGACGAGCCCCATGACGAGCACGTGGGGCAGGAAACCCACGGCAAAATCTCGTATCCCTTCACCCTTCTTCGCCAGCGACCCAGCAAAGAAGATGATCACCGCATACTTGATAAACTCGGACGGCTGTACATAAAAGCCCAGCGGCGTCTTAAGCCACCGATGCGAACCTCCGAGCTCTGCGCCGAGACCCGGAATAAACACGAGGACCAGCAGGAAGACGCCTGCCGCAAGAAGAGGAGCGGCCGCCCGCCGCCAAAAAGATGGTGCGACCCTGGACAACGTCAGCATGAGCACCAAGCCCAAGATCATGGACAGCCCCTGTTTCTTGGTATAGTAGAAGCCGTCCCCGAACTTTCCGGCCGCAATCATATACCCCGACGACGTGACCATGACGATGCCGATGGCAAGGATGATCACCGTGATGACAAACAGGATTGGATCAGGCCCAAATCCTTGTTTCACCGATTTGTTCGAGGACATGTCAAAGGCTGTACGCGCCATGTCAACCAATGAACCTCTTCCGATGGCGCCGGCTTTTGTCGCTGACGCCCGCGCCAAAGTCAGCGCAGCTTCAGTGTGCTGACCGCCATCAAGGCAAAAATGATCGAAATAATCCAAAACCGAACAATAACCTTCGGCTCCGGCCAACCCTGTAGCTCAAAATGGTGATGTATCGGGGCCATGCGAAAAATGCGCTTGCCGGTCGTCTTAAACGAAACGACTTGTAAAATGACCGAAACCGCCTCGATTACAAAAAGTCCCCCGGCTATTACCAAAAGCACTTCGTTTTTGGTCACCAGGGCCACGCCGCCGAGCATGCCCCCAAGCGCGAGCGATCCCACGTCTCCCATGAACACTTCTGCAGGGTAGGCGTTGTACCACAAAAATCCCATGCCCGCCCCCAGCATCGCACCGCACAGAACCGAGAGCTCGCCTGCACCGGGAACGTAGGCGACCTGAAGATACTGAGCCAGCTTGAGGTGGCCCGCGATATAGGCAAAGAGCAAGTAGGTCATGCTGCAGACCATGACAGGGCCTATGGCCAAGCCGTCCAAGCCGTCTGTCAAATTCACTGCGTTGGATGCGCCTGCGAGAACCAATGCGGCAAAGGCTATGTACCACACACCGAGGTCAGGATTTACGTTCTTGAAAAAGGGGACCGCCATGGTCGTCTTGAACCCGGGATCTATCCATAAGACGAGGCCCACCGCCGCGCCGATGATCAGTTGACTTCCCAGCTTTTTTTTGCCCGACAGTCCCTTGTGACTTTTCCGGACTATCTTGAGATAGTCATCCAAAAACCCCACCGCGCCATAACCAAGGGTCACGCCCAGGACGAGCCATACGTAGATGTTGTCCCATCGCATCCAAAACAGGCACGACAGCGTCATGGCAAACAGAATGAGGATCCCGCCCATGGTGGGCGTCCCGCTCTTTTCCATATGGCTGCTCGGGCCATCGTCCCGAATCATCTGACCTATCTGGAACGCCCGGAGATAATCTACGAGAGGGCGCCCGAGAAGGAAGCTGATCATCAGGGCCGTCAACGTGGCCATGATTGTCCTGAACGTAATGTACTTGAAGACATTGAACAGGATCATATTTGACGCCAGAGGGTAAAGGAGATGGTAGAGCACGGGTTAGTTCTCCCCTCGTATCTTCTCAGCGATGAGTTCCATCGTCATGCCCCTCGATCCCTTGACGAGTATGGCGTGAAACTGAGGAAGACGATCTTTGAACGCCTCCCAAGCAGTCTCGTGGTCCGACGCAATGTCCAGGCGCGTCGGTCTTCCCCCGGCTGCAAGAAAGCCGCGCGCAAAGGACTCCCTGAAGGAACCCACGAATACGCAATGATCTACGCCAATCTCCGCGCATTTCTTCCCGATTTCCTCATGAAGCATCTGAGCCTGCGCGCCGAGCTCCATCATATCGGCCAAGATAGCCATGGTGGGGAGGCCGAGACTGTAATCCACCAATGCGCGTAAGGCCGCTGCAACAGATTGAGGATTTGCATTGTAGCAGTCCTGGATCAGCGTCCGACCACCCGAGAGACGGATCGTTTCCATACGCCACGCGGGCGCTCGAAACACTCTCAGCCCCTCTGCGATGACATCCAGAGGCGCGCCCAATGCCGCGCATGCAGCCGCGGCGCACAGGGCGTTGGAGACGTTATGACGGCCTGGCGCGGCCAGCGTGACTCGCTCTTTGCCCAGCGGGCTGATCAGCGTGAAGGACGTACGCACGTCCGCAGACACATCCTGCGCCCTGAAATCACCGCCATCCATGCCAAAGGTGGATACGCGTGCTCGACATTGATGCAGCAGGGGTTTCAAATGAGGCTCTTCAAAGGGCAGGATCGCGGTCCCGCCCACGTCCAGAGACTCCACGAGCCTGAATTTTTCCCGGGCGACAGTCGCGACGTCCCCAAGACCTTCGAGATGTACGGGGCCGATGGAGGTAATGGCGGCCACGTCTGCGCGGGCGGCGCGGGCGAGCTGTTCCATCTCGCCCTTCTTGTTGATGCCTGCTTCCACCACCGCAGCGGTGTGTGTTCCATCTAGGGCCAGAACGTTCATGGGTAGGCCGATGAGGTTGTTTAAATTTCCAAGAGAGACAAGCGGCCTATGCGTCAGTCGAAGTATGGCCGCTATCATTTCTTTGGTGGTGGTCTTGCCCGAAGAGCCGGTGACTGCGATCAGGGGGGCGTGATAATATGTACGGTGGGCTGATGCAAGATCGGATAAAGCTCGGAGGGTGTCCTGAACCTGGATCAGGACAAAAGAGGAGGAGTGAGGAAGGAAGTCCCTGTTCACATCTGCAGCCACCAAACTGCCTCGGGCGCCGGCTTCCAGGGCCGGAATCAAAAAATCGTGTCCATCAAAATGGTCGCCTCGCAGGGCCACGAAAAGATCGCCTGGTTGTATGTCTCTGGAATCTGTGGAAATTGCGTCAAAACAGACCTCAGACCCGCCTCGGATCAACAATCCGTGGGTTGCCTGCAAAATGTCTGATGTTCGGTAAGGTCCGCTCTGAGCTCTCATATCTCTGACTCACCGCGCCTGGCGTCGGTCGCGGGCTGTGCAATTTCTTGCAGATGAACGCCTTTCCGATTCCGCATTGATTCGGGCTATCTCCTCGCGCGCCACCGCTCGATCGTCAAAGGCATGACGAACCCCGCGTATTTCCTGATACGTCTCATGACCCTTGCCTGCGACGAGGAGGAGGTCGCCCGGCCGCATCATTCGCAGGGCCGCGTTGATGGCTTTTCGGCGATCCGGTATAATGGCGTACTGGCCAGGCTCCAAGCAGCCTTCGCATGCCTCGGCCGCTCGCTGGAACCCTGCCGACCGTACCCCGTCTTCCACTTGCCTGATGATCTCCAAGGGGTCTTCCGAACGAGGATTGTCCGAAGTCACCATCACAAAGTCGCTCCCACGCGCCGCCTCGAATCCCATGAGAGGCCTTTTTGACTTGTCTCGATCGCCGCCGCACCCCATGAGCGTGATAATTCTCCCGGCGCCGCGGAGGACTTTCAAGGCCCCTACCACGTTGCGCAAGGCGTCCGGCGTGTGGGCATAGTCAACAAAGACCGTCCCGCGCTCCCACGTGATCTTTTCCATCCGACCCGGAACCGAGGAGAGTCCCGCGATACCCTTTGCGATGGCCTCCTCATCGATCCCCAAGACCCACGACGCAGACACAGCCGCAAGGATATTGGAAAGATTGAAAGAGCCGGTGAGTTGCGACTGAATCTGGATAGACCCGCCCGGCGTCTTGACAGAGCCCCAAATGCCTGCCGGCGTCACCGACACGTCTTCCCCGCGCACCTCGTTGGTCGCGTCGACGCCGTAACTCAGCGTATTGACGGCGGTGATCTCAGCCCGTAGTCGTCTCCCGTAATCGTCGTCTCCATTGATGCAGGCCCATGGCTCCTTGGCCGCGCTGGCTGGCAGCAATCGCGTGAAAAGCAGCTTCTTGGCCGCGAAGTAGTCTTCGAGTGTTCCATGATAATCCAGGTGATCCTGAGTGAGGTTGGTAAACACTCCCACATCAAAGAGGCACCCCTCGAGCCGTCCTCGATGCAGCCCATGGGAGGAGACCTCCATGATCACGTGCGTGACGCCCTCGCGGCGCATTTGAGCAAGGATACGCTGGAGATCCGACGCCTCCGGCGTGGTGTGGGGCGCGGCATGCTCCGTCCCTGCCCAGCGATAAGAAATAGTACCGACTACCCCTGGATGCCAGCCGGCCTCTCTCAAGATTGATTCCAATAAGTAGGTGAGGGTGGTCTTCCCGTTTGTGCCTGTAATGCCGATGACCTTCAGCTCGGCCGTCGGACTCCCGTACACGAGCGCCGCGACGGGTCCCAAGAGCATCCTCGCCTCTGGACAATGAATGTATGGGATGCCGGTCCAGTCTTCCGGCGCTGGCTTTTCGCCGAGGATGGCCGCCGCCCCTGCCTCCACTGCTGCGGGGATGTAGTCATGGCCGTCGGATGTCTGGCCAGCAAGGGCGACAAACAGCGACCCCGGGCTCACCTTGCGGCTGTCATGGGTTATGCCAGTGACGGACGTATGCGCGTCGCCCTGCAGCGTGCAACCGTGCGCAATCTGGAGGATATCTTTCACTAATATTGTCACGACGCGTTCTCGCCGAAGGTAATGTTCACGCGAGCGCCTTCCTTCAAAACCGCGCCCGGTTTAGGGTCTTGGTCGATGGCGATGCCGCTTCCCAAGAGGGAAACATCGCATTTTATCCTTCCACAAACGTCCACTACTTGCCGAATGTCCATGCCCCGAAAATCAGGGACGAGCCATTCGCCGTCCCGTGGTCCTTTCTTGACCACCGCGGTCTCTCGCACCCCCATTTCTCGCTGCGGATCGATCTTGTCCACAGAAACCATGGACGGCCCTATCTCCACCGGCTTGCCGCCGCAGACGCCCAAAATGGCGGATCCTATCCTGCTGAACAACGGGGCCGCGATCTTGCCGCCTGTCCTCTTTTTCACTCTGGGTTCATCCAGGAGCACGAAGATGACCAACCGCGGCTTGCTGTCCATGAGCGCGCCTACAAAGGAGGCGACGTAGCGGTCTTCGGAATACCCGCCTGACGGGTCGGCCTTCTGGGCGGTGCCCGTCTTGCCGATCACGTCCATGCCGGGGATGGCGGCAGCCTTGCCTGTGCCCTCCTGCACCACCTGCCTCAAGATGGCCACCAGACGCTGACTTGTGGCGGCCTTTATGACACGCCGCTCCACCACGGGATGATATTCACGCACCGTCTCGCCCAAGGCGTTAGTGACGCGCTTCATGAGATGAGGCCGATAGAGCAGACCGCCGTTTATGGCAGCTGAGAATGCAGCGCAAAGCTGCGCTGCGGTGACTCCGATGCCTTGGCCAAACGCGATATTAGCCTTGGTCAAGTTCGACCATTTCGCCGGCGGGGCCAACATGCCCGCGCGCTCTCCCGGCAGATCAATGCCGGTGACCGAGCCGAATCCAAAGCTCGTCAAGTATTGATAGAACTCGTTCCGGGTCAATTTCTCCGATATCTTGACAGCCCCTATGTTGCTCGAATGGACAAGTATCTCGTCAAAGGTGAGCTTTGCATGCGGGACGACGTCGTGGATCTCCGAACCATTATACCGCCATCGTCCATTGTGGCAATCGAACTTCTCGTCCGGGACGACGCGGTCCAGGTCCAATGCGCACGCGGCAAGAAACACCTTGAACGTCGATCCCGGTTCGAAGGCGTCTGCTACAAATCGATTCCTCCTTACGTCTGCGGACACCCGGGAAAAGGAGTTCAGATTGTAGGCGGGGCGCATGGCCAAGGCGAGGATCTCGCCGGTATCAGCATTCATCACCGCGGCGACGCCGCTGCTGGCTTGAGCCTGTGTCACGGCAGACTGGAGCTCCTTCTCCACAATATACTGGATGGCGCAATCCAAGGTGAGGTGAATGTCTCTTCGGGTGGGATCCAGTCCCACGGCCGCAAACATCACGGGCCGCCCCAGCGCGTCGCGCTGGGCGGTGATGGGTACGGGTTCGGCCCGCAGATCCGCGTCGTAACTCAATTCCAACCCCTCCAAGCCCCTGGAATCCAACCCTGCAAACCCGAGGGCGTGCGCGGCCAAGTCCTTGAGCGGGTAAAAGCGATGGAATTCCGTTTCCGTTGCGACGCCCTCTATATCCGCTGCTTTGACCTTCTCAGCCACCAGCGGGGAGACCCGGCGTTGAATCCAGACAAACGCCCGATCCTCCTGAAGCTTTCTCAAAAGCGTCTTCTCGTCCATATCTAAAATGCCTGCCAGGGTTCGCGCGGCAAACTGCTTGTCCAGGACCTTCTTGGGACGCGCATAGACCGAACGCACCTCGAGGCTTGCCGCCATCTGCTCGCCCGTACGGTCGAAGATCATCCCCCTACGGGCTTCAAGCTGCAGCACCATGGTGCGCTGCTTTTCGGCGCGTTTTTTCAAGGTGTCTGCCTCAGACACATGCAGCCGATACGCGCGAACCAGCAGGCCCGCGGCCCCGGCTGCAAAGACCAACGCCACCAATGCGATGCGTACGGAAACCCATTGTATCGGTGCGCCGCTACGGGACATAGATCACCTTTCCCATCGGCGGATGTATGAGGCCAAGCTTTCGCGCCTTGGCTTCCAGTTCTCGGGGGGACTGGAGGGACGAAAGTTCCAGGTGCAATTCACGCTTTCGATTCTTCAAGTCCTTGTTCGTTGCCTCGAGCTTGGAAATTTCATATCCGATCTGGACCTGTTGCATCCTGGTCCACACGTAAAACAGACCGACAAGCAGCAGGACCACGGCCAGGCTCATCCCCACCACGACTCCCTTGCGCCGCACCTGCTCCCGAGTCGCATCTCCCGGGAGGAAGCGGGCCAAGCCCGACGCGGCATCCGCTGCCGCGCCATGCCTATTCAACGCCATGCTTCCTCCGTGTCGTCGATCGCGCTCGCCCTTTCGATCACCCGCATGCGAGCCGATCTTGCCCGGGGGTTCCTCGCGGTCTCCTCCGCGCACGGCCTCACAGGCTTCGCAGTGACGAGCCGCCAGCCATGACCGCCCCGGGCGAGCTCCCGAAACGCTGCCTTTACCTCCCGATCCTCGAGGGAGTGATACGACACCACGCAAAAACTCGCTCCGACCGCGAGCAGCCGTGGTATCTCGATTAGGGCTCGCCTCAGGTTTTCAATCTCTCGATTCACCGCAATGCGCAGAGCCTGAAACACCCGCGTCGCAGGATGAATCCTGCCCTGTCGACCGCGCACGACCTTCTCGACGACGCGCGCGAGGTCCTCCGTGGTTTCCAGACCACCGCCCGCGGCCGCCCGCAAGATGGCTCGGGCTAGTTTCTTGCAATATCTTTCCTCACCGTATGTTGCAAGTATTTCTTCAAGTTGACTCGTACAAAAAGAGTGCAACAACTCCAACGCGGTGCTGCCTGAAGAGGCGTCAAAGCGCATGTCCAGCGGCCCAGTTCGCATGAAGCTGAACCCTCTTTTTGGGTCTTCGAGTTGTTCCGAGGAGAGTCCCAGGTCAAGAACCGCCCCGTCAACTGCTCGAATGCCGAGTCTGGCCAACACCGCGCCAGCCTCGTGGAAGCCCGCATGGACGAGCGCCACGCGCTCCTGGTACCGGGCCAGGCGGCGCCGAGCCCGCTCCACCGCACCCGCGTCCATATCGAGGCCAATCACGCGTCCTGCAGGGTTTGAAGCCTCGAGGAGGGCCTCAGCGTATCCGCCTGCGCCAAGGGTTCCATCCAGATAGACCCCGCCGGATCGAGGGGCCAAGGCCTGGATCATCTCTTCGAGCAGTACGGGGATATGCGTTGGTCTGCCTTCCAAGGAGCTCCCCCACAATGGGCCGCGCGGGGATGTAGGTTGGGACGCACCATCAACCGCAACGCTTCTCGCAAGATCCGTGACGACGCGGTAAGAACCCGTATGGGCCTGATGACGCGGCGGGACCGGTCTCGATTCCTGCGTCGTCGTTATGATGTTCATCTGTCGCGTCTCCGTACATCGTGCACCGTCCCTCCATGCCTCGTCGGATGGTGACAACCCCTGGTGTTGAATTCGCTGACATGCTCGACAGCGGAGCGAGCGTAGAGGGAAGAGAGGCGGCGGGGTTGCCGGGTCGTCCTGACGAT
>CAYRVH010000035.1:25158-38729 GCA_964427855.1 uncultured Syntrophaceae bacterium | reverse complement strand
TCTAGAGCAGCCTACCCACTTATGCCACTGTCCAATTTTTCCAGACCATCTCTTATGCCAGATTGCTGAAGGGGATTCTTATGACGTGTGGTATGAAAACTGAACTTGTTTAGACAGTTTCGCTGATGGCTTAGACGGCTCAGCATACTTTGCCCCGATGTCTGTTGGGAACATTATCGCAGGGACGCCAACACGAGATACCTGGTCTTGTCATAGGCCGGCCTCAGAGATATATTTGTGTGAAGCGACGAATTCTCTTCACGTTCAGCAAAAGGATGCCAACATGCGAGCGGTCATTGTAGAAATTATAGCGCCGATGCTCACTGCCATGGAATTTGGGTGCAGTAGGTGCGAACTCGTGTTCAGTCAGGTAGGGGCTCAACAAAGCTACAGGCGCACGTGCGCCGACGAATATCCTGAAGAGTGGAAAAGAGATTCCGAGCGCCTTGCTGAGATGCTCGCCCGAATCTCAGAACTCTACAAACACAGAGTCAGATTCAGGCTAATAGACGCGCAATCCTTGCCAGGGCTGTGGAAACAAATCCGTCACCGCATTCGAAAGCTGCCAGCCTTTGTCGTGGAAAAAAGGGACGTGTGCTCAGCCCTTTCTCTGGAGAAACTCGAGGCGCTGATTGACCGGCACATTCACGACGGTCGATGATCGCACCCCGGCCACTTTGTCAGGCCATGCCATCTACGAACAAGTTCTCCTACGCTTCTACGGCTTCATGAGTTCGTTCACCATACGATCCAACATGGGGCCGACGCGGACTTCTGTGGGAAACAGAGGAACCACTGCCCTCACGCGCTCTCCAAAGATCTTCCAGATTTCTTCCATGTGCTCCTGTTGCATCTTCACGCGATTCTGTACAAATTCAGCGGACTCGGCGCTCACTTGATCCTGCGGGATCAATCCGTTCACTATAACCCCGCCCACCGGAATCCCAAATTCGTAGAACCAATTGATAAACCTCGTGATGACAGCGATGGGTAGGCTTTCGGGCAGCGTCACAAAGAAGAACGCTGTAAGAGCCTCGTCTGTCAACAACTTTTTGGCGTGCGCCATACGGTCTTTGAAGTTGAGCAGGTAATCCAAAAGAGGATCCTTTTCGTCTTTCTTCGAAAACGAAAGAAGTTCCCGTAAGGACTTTGCTTCCTCCCTGCTCTTGAGCATTTTTTCGACCCACATGGAGTAAATCTTAGACATTCCAAGCAGGCGCCTCGCGTTCGCAGTGGGCGCGGTGTCAAAAACATAGAAGTCGTATTCATCCTTGAACATGAGGTCCATCATGTTCTCGAACATCGCGGACTCCTCAAAGGCCGGGTTCATGGTCGCTGATTCTATGAAGTCCTCTGCCTTCGTGGTGATGTCCGCAAATTTAAGGAACCAGTTGATCTTTTCTCGTATTTCTTTCTTTGAGCGCTCGATGGTGTCCCTTGTATCTATCTCAAAGGCATAGCAGTTTTCTTCGTCGCACACCGTGACGGGTTTCCCGAAGACATTTTTTTCGAACAGATTGGACAAACTGTGCACGGGATTGGTAGATGCCAGCAGGGTCTTGCGGCCTTGTTTTGCGGACCACAGGGCTGCAGCCCCGGCCATAACCGTTTTCCCCACGCCACCTTTTCCCCCAAAGAAGATATATTTGAGATTTGGATGACTCCTCATGAATTGTTGCATGCTTACGGTAATCTGGTTCACTTGTTCACCCCCGTCGCCCTCAAAAGTTTCCAAACATTGCCTTTGCCAATTTTTCGATCATTGGCAACCCTGTCACATCGCGCTCCATCTCAGGGACAGACGCCAGAATATTACCCGCAAATTCTTGTTCTATGACATTGAGATAGTGGTCTTGCATTTCGAAGCGATTTCTCAAATACTCTGGAATATTTTTGTTCTTGAGTTCCGCGGGCAAGACTCGGTTAACGATGTATCCACTCAAGGGCACATCGAATTTGGCAAACAGCTCTGCCGCCTTTTGCGTGTCCTTGATCACCATTTCTTCGGCCGTCAAGACGAAGAAGAACGCAGTCTTCTGCTTGTCAGTGAGTATGCTGGCAGACTTGTTGATTCGATCTTTGATGTACAGTAGCTCGTTGAGGATGGCATCTTCGTCAAGTTCTTTGTCTCGACGCATCACCGCAGCAACCTGGTCGTATTCACGCATCTGCTCCCGAAGTCCAGTGATCTTATCGATCCAGGCGTCGTACACGGAGGCCATACTCAAGTAATAGAGAGCGTGACCCAAGGGAACAAGGTCGTAAATGTAGTAGTCGTAGCCGCCTTTTACGACGATGTCCACCACTTCGTCAAAAATTGCGCTTTCTTCCATGGCAGGCTCTGCCGCGGCGGCCTGAATATAACTCTCGATCTCCTCGGGCACTTTATCCATGCCATACATATCAAGGATCTTGTTGCGAATCTCGTTTTGATACTCCCTGACGCGTTTGTCGGCGTCGATCTCTTGAGCGTATAAATTTGGCATAATCTCAGTAGGCCCTTTGCCAAAAATGTCCTTTTGGAAAATGTCCGTCAGAGACGCCTGGGGATCGACAGAGAACACCAGTACCTTTTTACCGGTCTTAGCAAGATAGTATGATGTCGCGGCGGAGAACGTGGTTTTCCCCAATCCTCCTTTACCGCCGAACATGATGTACCTTCGTTCGGGAAATTTTTCAAAAATGGTGGCTAAAGACATACGCATCTCCCTTCGTATGGTACTTGATCTGAATCCTCAACTGGCGGCAGATTGCCTTCCGATTTTTGTCACCCATGCGTGGAGGGCTACTTTGTATCGGAATACTGAGCTTAGGCAAGAGCGTCGGTGAGATCTTTTTCCCGAAGCATACGTCGCTTCCAGGTCGATATTTGAGGCACGACGTACGGCAGCAGCCTCAATGAATAATACGGCGGTAATATTGGTACGCCGAGCATGTCACCCATAGTAATCAAGATAAACAGGTGCTCCATACTGGCCCGGGTCTTAAGGGCGAAACGGGCGGAATCATGGGCCGCCACCCCATAGACAAATTCTTTGACAGACTGAAAAATACCGCCTTTTCTCTTTTTCTCTTCAGACATTTCGTTGCTTCTCCGCGTTGTCGGACGGGGCGAAGCGCCCCGTCCTCTTTTGTTAAGCCTTGGACGGCACTGTCTGGCCGCCCACGGATCTATATCTCCGAAACGCTTTGTAGCCTTCCCACGCCAGGACGAAGGCCGCTATAACCAAGAAGATGGCGACTATACCCATGAGAGTGTTTCCGATGAGCGCCTCTCCTGTCACTTTACCGGCCAACACCTTGTTGATCAGCAGGTTGTAAGAAGTGTAAATGAGAGCAGCCACTGTGGTCACGAACATAAAAATCATCGGGTAGAACGCCCACGCAGCGGACTTGCCCTCTGATATAAGCCACGCGGTGATCAAAAGCAATGCGAGAGACGCCATAAGTTGATTGGCGCCGCCAAAGAGTACCCACAGATATTGCCACCATCCCGTCATGACGAGGATGATCCCCAAGATACTGGCAACAATCGTGCCGACGTGTACATTTTTAAACACAGGACTTACATCGCTCAAAAGCTCCGACGTGGCAACGCGCATGAATCGCACGACCAACTGCATGATGGTGACAGCGAGAAAAATCATCATCACGCTCCCGTATGTCCTGCCATAATCCATCGGTAGGCCAAGCGCGTTGAGGAATTTCCCGACGCCTGCTGCAAACACCCCGGCAGGTCCCTTGGCCACCGCCGCGCCGTACTCGGCAGCGCCTCCGAAATAGGTACCCGCAATAATCAATGCAAACAGCGCCAGCATCATCTCCAAGAACATTACACCAGCCCCGACGGGCCTGGCATCAACTTCGCTCTCCAATTGACGCGCCGTCCCTGAACTCGACACAATGCTGTGCCACCCGGAAATCGCGCCGCAGGCTATAGTCACGAACATGATAGGCCATAGAGGACCGATGGGTATGTTAAATGACGTATAGGCAGGCAAAGTAAAGTCTGGTCTCAAAACGATTACGCCGATCAAACCGAACAGCAGGCCGAGAAATACTACGTATGAAGCCACATAATTTATAGGGAGAGCGAAACGCCATATCGGAAGGACTGATGCAAAATAGCAGAAAACAAACGCCGTGATGGCCCACACCCACCGATTGTTCGCCAACGCATCACCGAGAACGGAGTTGGAAGGCACCCAGGTCCCCACCGCTATTCCCAACAGCGCAAGGATAACAGTAACCGCCGTGGTAAGGACGATATCCTGCTTCCACTTGTATATCATTTGGCCGGCTAATACGCCGCCTACCGTCAGGAACAACCAAGCCATAGGCGACGCCTTAAGGCCAATCGCGGTGCTGACGACCACGTTTCCAAAGGCTCCCACGATCAACAAGAGATAAAAGTAAATGAACGACAAAAGGATTACGCGAGCCCTGGGGGAAATGAGGCGATGACTCAAGCCGCCGAAAGAGGCGCCGTCATTACGAATGGCTATCATTGCGCTTGCGTAGTCATGAACCCACCCAATAAAGAAGGTCCCCAGGAGAATCCAAAGAACCGCTGGCAACCACCCCCACTGAATGGCTATGATCGGCCCGATAATAGGCCCAGCTCCCGCAATGGATTTGAACTGGTACCCATAAAGAATGTTTCTACTGGTGGGCATAAATTCCACGCCGTCCATGTACATCTTCGCCGGCGTTGCCCGCTTCGGATCTGCCTGGATGATCTTGGTATCAACGTATTTGGCGTAAACCCGATACCCGATAAACGCAACGATCAAACCCAGGATTAGTACGACAATTGCATTCATGCTCTAACCCCTTTCGCAAATCTAATACGCTCACCGCCTCCATCGTAAAAGCGGGATACCGTCTGTCTGCTCGAGTACGGTCGCGTTGACGCCCGTACCCTGGGTACAGCTAAGCATTGAACCCGTCGTCACACACACTTACATCCTTCTCATCCCCCCCGGGTCTGTCACGCGACCTCTGAGGATGAGCTACAATGTGAATCAAATTTGGAATATGACTATTATGAAATCCTTTTTGAAAATAGTTCATGGTAGGGGTCGCGTCAAGAACTATTTTCTTTAGAAAAGCTGTGTGATTGATATTTATGCGGGTAAGGGCATGAAATCTCACAGAAGGAGTCGGGAATTACGCCTGCGTAGAACGCAGGCCCCCGTGCGGCATAGCGACTTTGTGCAGCCGGTCCTCTCAAACCTGCAGCATTGTCTATCTCAAAGTTGGCTACAATAAAAAAAATAATCAATTCCTTGTGATAGGTTCAGATTGCGTCACTTTGCTTGCTATGATGCATTTATCGATTTCTTCTCATTGCGGGATATCTACGGCGACGACGCAACTTCAACTTGCGTCAATTGGGCAGAGAGATTGCCGGATAATCCACGGTTTTATTCGAGAACCGCTGCAAACTAATCCCCGCGCAAATCTACAATACGCTTTGTCTTCCTCTCGCTACGGGGGAGAGTCCCATATGGAACTATTTCCACTTCTGGGGTCACGAGGATCTTTTTCTTTATCTGGTCCCTAACCATTAGAGCTTTTTCGGGAAATGCCGAAGCTTCTAAACCGAGTTCCCCTTCGACTCTGAGTTTCATGAAATCTTTGCCATCGATGCGCTCCAGCACTACTTGATATTCGCTTCCAATGCCTTCAAGTCTGCTCAGCACGCTGTCAATCTGGCCTGGATAGACGTTGACTGCCCGAATGATGAACATGTCGTCAGACCTGCCCATGATGCGGTCATGCCTTGGCAGCAAGCTGCCGCACGCGCAGCCCCCCGGCTTCAGGGCGGTAAGGTCCCGCGTACGGTAGCGAATCAAGGGCACGGCCTCTTTTTTCAAGGTCGTGACCACCATTTCGCCTATTTCACCGTCGGGCACCGGCTCGAGCGTATCCGGGTCCAGTATCTCCAAAATATAATAGTCGGCCCAGTAATGGATTCCGTCGTGCGCGCTGCACTCCAGACCGGTTCCCGGGCCGTAGAGTTCTGTCATTCCCGGAATGTCATACATGTGTTCCAGATTCAACAGAGTGCGGATTCTATTCCGCATCGCGTCAGACGACCTCTCAGACCCATAAATCATCTTGCGAAGGTTGAGCTTGTCTCGAGCGTTTCGGCGCTGCACTTCTTCTGCCAAGAGGAGTCCCATGGAAGCCGTACAGCAGATAACGGTACTCTGAAAATCCATGAGAAATTCTATTTGCATGTCCAGGTTTCCCGGTCCGGCCGGTACGGCCATGGCGCCGAATTTCTCGCAACCGAGTTGGAAGCCCACTCCCGCAGTCCATACGCCGTATCCCACGCAGATTTGAACCCTGTCTTCAGGAGTCAGGTCTGCCATTTCGTAACATCGAGCAAACATCTCAGCCCAATCGTCGATGTCTTTTTGTGTGTAACAAAGCACCTTCCGCTTACCGGTCGTGCCGGAAGAGGCGTGGAGGCGCACCACATCTTTCATGGGCACGCTGAGCAATGGGAACGGATAACCCTCAGCCAGGTCAGCCGACGTGGTGAAGGGAAGGGACCTCAGGTCCGCCAACGATGCAATATCACCCGGCTTATAGCCCGCATCTTGCAGCTTCTTCCTGTACACAGGCGAGCCCTGATATGCGTGCGCAACGGTCCATTTAAGACCTTCCAGTTGCAGAACCGCCAATTCGTCCTCTGATCGATAAGTAGGCATGAACGATTTCATCGCTGCTCTCCGTCAGTCGCTGCGGCTCTGACGCGTGTGGTCTCTTCCTCATTGACCTCAAACGTCTCGGGATTCACGACCACCCTGTAATCCCTCGCCGCAGCCTCCACAGAAATAACGCCATTCCGAACCTCCGAGGCCACCAAGGATGCAGGACGAAGCAAGGGCGATCCGTAGCCTCCTCCTCCGCCTGCCTGCTGAAAGTACCTTGTCCCCTTCGGAACATTTTCGACGAGGTCTTTTGTCGTGCACAAGTAGTGTCTCCCATCGGGATATGTCAGCTCTATTTTGTTCAACGTCCCCGGCAGTCCACCTTGGGCGCCGTACGGCGGCTCTACATCCCCATCCCCAAAGGTCACCAGCTTTGTATTATCCGAACCGATAATGAATTCGGTTTCAACACCGAGACCTCCACGCCATCGCCCAGGTCCGGCGGAGTCGGTCCAGTATTCGTGACGCACAAGGAGATGAGGAGTCTGCTGCTCAAACATCTCATAGTCCTGATCCAATACGCCTCCTGACTGGTCGATCATCCCTATGTGGTCGTATCCATCGCAGCCTTTGATGGCGCCGGATCCGCCTTTCAGCCCCATGAAGCAGATGTCCACATAAGGCGAGTTCTTTCTGGGGTCGATTCCGGTCGTCAGCGAACAGAGCAACTCATTCCACTCTGCGGTAACTCGGTCGGGGATGACCGGCCCAAGGGCGCGCATAATGGCGTCCGCGTTATTAGGGCACAGATGGTTCCCGTACGTGGTCGCCGCAGGGTACGCAGCATTGAGAATGGTGCCTTTAGGAATGATGATCTCTATGGGACGCACCATGCCGTCGTTGTGAGGCATATCAGGATTTACCATTTGGAGGAACGTCAAGATGGTGGCCGAGGCGCTTGACGTGTAGGTGCCGTTAACGAATCCCGTGGTTTGTGGATCGGTTCCGGTGTAGTCAAAGCGTATCCTGTCGTTGTCAACCGTGATCTTCACCCGAATCTTATACTTTGAACCCGGCGTCTTGCCGTCATAATAGCACGTCGATTCGCCGTAATACGTACCCTCCGGAATCGTACTGATCTCGCTCCGCATCATCTTCTCTGTGGCGTCGAACAGGTACTCCTTGTGGGCTTCGAAGACCTCTAAACCATACCGTTCGATGATCTTGAGAAGTCCACGCTCTCCCACGACGCACGAGCCGATTTCCGCCATCATGTCCTCAGCTACTATGTCAAGACGGATGTTCGCAAAAATCAAGTCCCAGACGTCCTTGCGAAGCTTGCCTTTCTCATACACCTTCACGGGAGGGATTCGCAGCGCCTCCTGCCAGACCTCAGTGGCATTCGGGTTATAGCCCCCTTGAACAGCACCTCCTATGTCAGCCTGATGCCCTTTGCACGCTGCCCAGCCAACCAACTTATCCTTCCAAAATATGGGCTTATACGCCGCCACGTCATTGTTTTGATTCCCCATGGAAAATACGTCGTTGTGAAAAATGACGTCGCCCGGGTAAATCTCATCCCCAAAGTAGTCGATGATGTATTCACATACCGGCCCCAGGGAAAAAGAGAGGATGGGGAGATTCTCCGTTTGCTCGAGCATTTTGCCTTTCGCGTCGTACAGGCCGGTCACGAAATCCTTTGCCTCGCACAAGATCGGGGACCTCGTCGTCATGGCAAGGGCGATGCTCATTTCCTGAGTTATAGACTTTAATCGCCGTTGAAGAATGGAAACGAGAACCTTGTCGATATCGGGCTTCACTTGAGAATCCTCCTTTTCACATCATCCTCGAGGGCCTTGAGATACATGGTGAAACTGCCGTACCTGTCCGTGAGCACATTGAATTCAGGGGTGACAAACGCGGTGGTGTTTACCTGCTCGATAATGGCGGGCCCTTCGACTCGATTGCCAAATTGCATCGCAAGTCCATCGAACACTGGAACGGTTCCAAATTCCTTTGCATTGGGCAAATACGCGCTTCTGTCTCTCTTGTATGCCCGTGACGGATCATCCCCAGCAAATTCTTGACTCTTAAATTCAGGTTTTTCAGTTCGACCAATGCACACCAGCCGCATGTTAATCAACTCGATGGGAGTCTTCTGCTCTTCGAGAGAGTAGCCGTACAGGGCATTGTGCGCTGGATGGAAGCGAGCCGCCATGCTCTCGATGTTAAAAGAATCGACTTCAGCTTCTGAGATCTCGACTTCGACCTCGTGATACTGCTTTGCATACCTTAGGTCTAAAGAATAACGATATTCTATGGACCCTTCGTTCAATCCTTCTGATATCAGCAGACTTCGTCCTTCTGCTTTCATCTCATCGAACAGGTTGCGAAACGTCTGTTGGTCTGCGTCATTCAGAAGGACGGCATACGTACGGACGAAGTTGTGCTTGAGGTCTGACATGAGCATGCCTGCAGCGCAGAAGATTGATGATTCTCGAGGGACGATGAGGACGGGTATCTCCAGTTCCAGGGCGATCATGCACGCATGATTCGGGCCTGCCCCGCCTGCCACGACCAGTGGAAAATCCCGCGGGTCCTGCCCATGTTTGACCGCCACTTCCCGTACTGCTGCCGCCATATTCACGTTGATCACGTGATACATCCCTGCAGCGGCCTCCTGCAGGCTGTAGCCCATGGGCTTTGCAATCTTCTCTTCAATGGCCTTGGCAGCCTTCTGAGCATCGAGTTTCATCCTGCCCCCTGCGAAGAAGTCAGGGTCCAAATACCCGAGCACAAGGTCTGCATCGGTGCACGTGGGATCTTGACCACCAAGGCCGTAGCACGCGGGACCAGGATCGGATGAGGCGCTCTGCGGACCCATTCTCAGGAGCCCTCCCTCATCTATCCATCCGATAGAACCGCCGCCAGCCCCGATCGTCACCACGTTCAACATAGGAAGCGCCAGGCGAAGACGATTGATCTCTCCCACGGTGGTCGTAAAGGGAACCGCGTCCTTGATTAGGGCGCAATCAAATGATGTCCCTCCCATGTCCATAGTAATGCAGTCGCGGTAGTCTTGTATCCCTGCATACACGATACCCGCCACGGGCCCTCCTGCTGGACCTGACAGCAGAGTCGTCGCTGCGTGATCCATGGCAATTTCCGGCGACACCACACCGCCGTTGGATTGCATGATCAGAAGCACATTGGCAAAGCCGGCTTCCGCGAGTTTCTGCAGCAAATTTTTCAAGTATTTTTTCAGGATAGGCCCTACATAGGCGTTCAACACCGTGGTTGAAACTCTGTCATAGAAGCGAATTGACGGAAGAATTTCCGTCGATGCAGATACATACGCATCGGGCATGAGGTCTCGTACGATCTGGACTGCCCTCTCTTCGTGCGCTTTGTTTGCAAACGAATTCATGAAGCAGATTGCAACGGATTCTACACCCTCTTTGAGGAAAAATTCCGTCTCTCGGCGCACATCTTCTTCTACGAGGGGGGTAAGCTCGGCGCCTGAATAATCAAGCCGCCCCGCCACAGGTCGTCTCAAATACCGGGGCGCAAGGGGTGCGACGTTGGTATATCGGTTGTTGTATTGCTCCTCACGGATTCCGCGGCGCATCTCGAGCGCATCTCTTACTCCGATCGTGGTCAACAAGCCGGTTTTAGCCCCGCGATAGGTCAGGACCGCGTTTGTCGTCACTGTAGTCCCATGCACGATGACGTCCACGGCCGCCAGGAAGTCGCTCAGGCTAAGCCCCTCGTCACGCGCCATCTCAGAAATACCCTGCATGGTCGCGATTGAAGGGTCTTTGGGTGTGCTGAGCACCTTGTAGGTGCGAAACTCTCCATCAGATCGTGTCAGCAAGAAATCCGTAAAGGTACCGCCAACATCTATGCCTATCTTGAAGTTCATAGCTACCCCTTGGTTGTGTGACGAGAATGGAATAAGGCTTTTTTTGTGTCAGTTCGCTGATACTAAAACTGACGGCAGATCTTGTCAACGTTCATCGCACGATTGTCGCCTGAGAGGCCGACGCTGCCTCGCGAGGCGCCGAATGTTGACAGACTGCTGAAATCAGGGGAACGCGGTGTGAAAGGCTAGGGAGTTTGACACAATTGGTAAAGAATATCTTCGAGGATCGCCTGGGCCCCATACCGACCAAGTCTGGATGATTTCAAGATGATGTCAGCCTGCAAGAGCTTTTCCATCGCTGCCGTCAGCCGCTCTTCAGTGAATTTCTCAGACGCCTGGATGGACAAATAGAGCGCGTATGGTTTCATGCGCGTCTCGGCAATCTGCGCGGCTACCTGGGGGCGTCTCTCTTTCCACTTTTCCTCTTGCACCAAGTTCTTGAAAGCCGCGAAGGAAATCCCTGATCGCCATGCATCGGCAAAGATAGTCTGTCTCAACTCCTTGGCCATCAATAAACGCCGTACCTCGCCGCTGATCGCCGCTAGCGCTTGAAGGGGGTGGGCAACGATTCTCAAGTGTTCATGCAAGGAGGTCAGGCACTTACACAGATCGCCGCTTCTGATCGCAGCGCTGAATTCAAAAAAATCTGCGGCGTGGAAATCATCAAACACGTTCTCCACGTCGGCCTTTTCTATGTGACCCGTCTCCCCGACGTAGTTCAGCAGCTTATGCAATTCTCCTTGAAGCCTGCGGAGGTCTGTTCCGGCGCGGGTATAAATCGTCGTCAAGGCCTCCCTTGAAATCGTCTTACCAGCGTCCCGCAGGATGGCCTTCACGCGATTGTCGAAGTAGGTTCTACTCAGCCTGGAGGCAAATTTCTCGCGCTCGGCGATGCATTCGCGAACATGACCACGTGCCCGCAACAGTCTGAATGACGGCTTATTACTATCCACCGCCTCAGCAGTGAAAACCACGATGGTTCCGGCCGGTATGGGACGACGAACCAGCTCTTCGATAAGCGATTCTCGTGGAGGCGCGCTCAGCTCCTGTCTGGATTCGAGCCACTCTCTTGCAGCCTCCCGCAACACCGCGTGCGTATCTGCTGAAAGCTTTTCTGTGCTCAGCGTCGCCAACCATTCGTTTGAGTGAATGGCTTCCGCGCTGACGGCGCCAAGTAAGCCCAGCAACTGGCCGATGACGCGAAGCACCGTCTTTTTGTCGCCTGAGCGCGCAGCCTCGGCGACGCGCGCAGCTAATCGTCGAGCGTCCTTTGGGCTCGAGAAGAGAGTGGTATCCTCGACAACTATCACCTGGGCATCGCCGAAAAGGGAAGGCGTATGGACCAAAGAGAAGAGCTTTTCCTCGTCCAAATCCGAGCCATTTAATACGAGGAGGTTAGTTTTGCGGAAGCGTGGCCCCAATGCGCTCGATACTATGTTGTCCAACTCTTCCTTGACCAAGAACTCATCGCCATAGAGTAGATATAGAGGGAGCGTCGGAGTCTTGCTTTCCTTTGTGGGGCGAAGCGTCATTGGAATGGTATGAGGGGCGCGAGGAGGGCAGGGCGCACGATCACTACGTCGCCAAAATTCCTTTGTGGGCCGTATCTGCTGGGGCCTTGCATCTCATTTCGGCTCAGTCTTTTCTTTTGGACCTTCCGTCGAGGTTGGGGGCGGAGGCGCAGGCGCGTCATCCATCTCCATACTTTTCTTGAAGGACCTGATCCCTTTGCCCAAGCCGCCCATGATTTCGGGAATTCTCTTCGCGCCGAACACCATGACCACGATGAGTAGAATGAGTATTAATTCCCAAGGACCAGGCATCATTGTGTGTCCTCCTTGTCCCATAAAATCGGGACGGTGCAAGAACTTTGCAGTTGCTGCGAAGTCATTATAATTACGTTAGCATTCAGTGTCAAATGTTGGTCTGTTCCGGTGGCGCGCGCGGAATCGGACGGCATGTCGGTATTGGGACAGTAGGTTAACTACTCAATATGACGTGGCTTAATAGGTCGCAGCATGTGGCCGGTTATTGGACAGTCGCCTCCACAAACTTCTGTACTCGGATTCCGCCAAAACTGCTCCACCACTCCATTTGGCTTCTTGTTGGGTCTTGGCACTTCTTTTGCTCTTTGGCTTGTGAGGAAAACATCTGAAGGAAGGCAATATGAGCCAAAATAAAGACAGCATTGAAAAAAACGCAGAGAGACAAGAAGAGGTTATCGCCACCCTTATCAACCCAATTCATGTATTCTCAGGTGCGGTTTCAACAAAAGACTACATCACGGCGCAGAAACAGCTTCTCCGTGATTTCGGGGAAGACATTTATTTTAATTGGCAACTCGAGGTCCTGCACGCAGAAATAGCTTCAATCATCGAAGAGATCAAACTAGAGCATTCAGGGCCGATACCCAATACCAGCGTGGTGGGGCAAGCCTGAGTCTGTGCCGCCGACAAATAACCACCGAGATGCAACAAACATTCAGCAATGAACTGTCTTACCATATCTCTGAGGAAGCAAGGGTCTCCGTAATGGAGGAAAAGGAAGGCAGAGCGATAAGCCTCAGCCCCAGGGGATATTAGTCGCTCGCGCCGCAAAAACACATACGCCGTCGGCCTCGGCTGCGATCAGCCGAGGCCAATCCTATTGCTCTCATGGCCCTTTTTTTGGGGCGCCCAAGGCCGCCTGTTTGAAGCAAGTCCCGAACATCACCCCCGATGCCACGATGGCCTTTCTGTCAGAATTGTATGACATGCAAAAGCTTCGTTGCCACCGGCTGCTCGCAACGGCAAAAAAGTTATTGGCGGGCCGTAGAGAGCGAAGCGACGCGGTATCTTGATAAATTCATTGAAGAACAACGCGAGGCGCCGAGAAACAAATTATTCTTGCTCGATGGCATAGATTGAAGGGAGGTTCCGAAATTGCTCGTCCCAATCGAGACCATAGCCAATGACAAAACCTGATTCGATCTCGAAGCCGAAATA